>DATIOF010000126.1:0-46558 GCA_035473395.1 Gaiellaceae bacterium | reverse complement strand
TCCGGCGCGAGCCGGCCGGACTCGACGCTCACTCGCCCCACCTCGGCGTGACGGAGTGCTCGAGCCCGAGCTGGTCGAGGCAGCGCGCGACGATGAAGTCCACGAGATCGCCGACCGTCTCGGCCCCGTGGTAGAAGCCCGGCGCCAGGAAGAGGACGGTCGCCCCGGCCTGCCGCACGCGGAGCATGTTCTCGAGGTGGATCGTCGAGAGCGGCGTCTCGCGCGGGCACAACACGAGCTTGCGTTCTTCCTTCAGCGCGACGCTCGCAGCCCGTTGAATCAGGTTCGACATCGCGCCCGAGGCGATCGTGCCGAGCGTGCCCATCGAGCACGGGCAGATCACGTACCCGTCGACCTTCGCGGAGCCGCTGGCGTAGGGCGCGTGCCAGTCGCGCTCGTCGTGGAGCGTGACCGCTTCGCGGACCGGCTCGATCAGGCGCGCGAGCGTCTCGTCGGACGAGAGCCGCGCATCGCCGTAGAGCTCGGTCGCGAGCACCTCGATCCCGGCACGCGAAGCGCAGAGGCCGATCTCGCAGCCGGCGCCGGCGAGCGCCTCCAGCAGGCGCGCCGCATACGGCGCTCCCGAGGCGCCGGTGATGCCGAGGAAGACGCGCATGGCGCCAACCCTACTTGGGACCCTTGGAGGCCTCGAGGAAGACGGCGAGCTTGTGCAGGTTGTCGTTGCCGAGATCGGCGAACGGCGGCATCGGCGAGCCCGGGTTGACGCAGCTCGGGCACTTGAGGTGGTCGATCTGGAACTGGATCCCCTTGCCCTTCGCGCCCTCGGCGGAGAGGTCCGGCGCGCCGAGGTTCGAGCCGCCGGAGCCGAGGTAGGTGTGGCAGTTCGTGCAGCCCGACACCGCGAACAGGTTCGCGCCCGCGAGCGCCTCCTGGTTGTTCTGGAAACCCTGCTGCTTCGCCCAGCTCGGGATCGCCGCCTTGATCTCGCTGGCGATCGGCTCCTTCGCGACCGCGCCCTTGTAGGTGAGGACGCCCATCGAGAGCACCACCAGCGCGGCGGCCACGACCGCGACCGGGCGGCGCGAGAGCCTCCGCTCGGTGCGCAGGTCGACGAACGGCAGCACGAGCAGGAGCACGAGGCAGAGGGTCGGGATCCCGATCGTGGCGAGGATCACCGTCTCCGGCCACTTGAAGATCCGAAGCAGGTAGAAGAGGAAGTAGAAGTACCAGTCAGGCCGCGGGACGAAGGAGATCGTCCCCGGGTCGGCCTTCGGCCCGATCAGCGGGCCGAGGATCGTGTAGTTCTTCCAGATCCACGCGAGGCCGGCGATCACGATCACCACGACCAGGCTCATCACCGTGTCGTGGAACATCGCGAAGGGGTAGAACGACTTGCCGCGCTTCTTGACGTCCTCCTTGTAGCGCTGGAACCCCGCGCGGCGCTCGTCGAGTGAGCTCATTCCGTGGGCCTCCTACGCACGCCCGCTGCCCGCGGGCCGGGCTGCACGAGACCGGAGCGCGCGGGCGGCGGCTCGTCGTCGGGCTCGCCGCCGGCGGCGTCCTTCGACCAGGGCGGCGAGCTCACGCCGAGGCGCACCACGAGGTAGAGGTGCAGGCCGATCAGCCCGATCAGCGCGCCGGGCACGAGCAGCATGTGAATCGAGTAGAAGCGGCTGAGCGTGTCCGGGCCGATCTCGGCCCCGCCTCGTAAGACCGTCGCCAGGTACGGGCCCACAAAGGGCGCGGTGCCGTTGATGTTCACCGCCACCACGGTCGCCCAGTACGCGGTCTGGTCGAACGGCAGCAGGTAGCCGGTCAGGCCTTCGAAGAGTCCGGTCGCCAGCAGCAGCACGCCGACGATCCAGTTCAGTTCGCGCGGGTACTTGTACGCGCCGAACAGGAAGACGCGGCCCATGTGCATGAACATCAAGATGATGAAGACGCTCGCGCCCCAGCGGTGCATGCCGCGCACGAGCCAGCCGCCCCAGAGGTCGTGCGTGATGTGCTCGACGGAGGAGTGCGCCTCGGCCGGCGAGGGCTTGTAGTACATCGCCAGGATCACGCCGGTCACGAGCTGGACGAGGAAGGCCGTCAGCGTCGCCGAGCCGAGCGTGTGCCACCAGCTCGTGTCGCCCGGGACCTTGCGGAAGAGGAAGTACTTGATCCCGCCGACGAGCCCGGAGCGCTCCTCGAGCCAGTCGAGCGGGTACATCGCCGCGGCCTGGAGCTTGTCCTTCCGCTCTGACTTCTTGGCCGCCATCAGTGTGGGGGCTGCAGCGGGTAGAGCCAGGACTCGGGGCCGTCCGCGTGCTGGCCGGGGCCGTGCAGCTCGACCTTCTTGATCCTGGCCGACTTGCCGGAGCCCTCGACCTTGACGACGCTGTAGAGGTCGCCGAGCACGAGGCGCCCCTTGACGATGTCGAACTCGTAGCGGTCGAGACCGCGGACCGGCGGGCCGGCGATGCGGTTGCCCTCCTGGTCGTAGGAGCCGCCGTGGCACGGGCAGATGAAGCCCGCCGCCGGCAGGACAGGCGTGATCAGCACGTCGCCGTTGTCGGTCTTGATCGTCTTCTCGTCCTGCTGGAAGACCGGGCCGCCCGGCTGCACGGGGCAGCCGACGTGCGCGCAGCGGTTCGAGATGATCGTGAAGCTCGGGACCCCGTTGAGCAGGCCGTTGTTGCGCACGAACGCGGTGCGGCGCGTGATCTCCGCCTTGGTCGGGTCGCGCGCGAAGGTGACGACCTTCCACTTGTTCTCCTCGAAGTCGGAGATCGGGCCGAGGTCGACCTTGTGCTGCTTCTGCTTCAGGAACCCGGGGAGGAGCGCAAAGCCGGCGGCGGGCAGCGTCACGATCGCGCCGATCAGGGCGCCGAGGCCGAGCGTCGCGCCCTCGAGGAACCGGCTGCGCGGGAAGCGCTCACCGGTCTCCGGCTCGGGCGGGGCCGCGGGCGCCTCGGCAACGGGCTCGTCCACCACCTGCGGATGGCCCCTCGTCACGTCGCGGGCCCAGAGGAAACCGAAGACCAGCGCGATCGCCGCGCCCACAGCCGCGACGGCCCAGCTGATCACCAGGCCGACGAGGAGGCAGACGATGCCGACGGCGAACCCCACCGGCCACAGGCTGGGCGGTGGAAGCTGCGGTCGCTCGTCCCCCGGGCGTTCTTCCAAGCGTCTCCCTTTCCCTTGCGAGGCGTCGGGATTCAATCGTTACAGGTCTGTCGCGTCAACGACGTAACAGTTGGCGCAACGCGCCCTCGCGTCGTCCGTCGCCGTCCGGGGCCGCGCCGAGCCCGTACTCGGCCCAGCGCTCGTCGACCAGGCGGCGCACCTCGTCGGTCATCTCGATCTCGGGCGGCCAGGGTCGCGTGCCCTCCTCGGGACCCTTGTGCGTCGCGTCGATTCCGAGCTTGCCGCCGTAGAACTGCAGCGTCGGCGCGTGGTCGAGATGATCGAGCGGGCCCTCGCTGATCAGCACGTCGCGCTTCGGGTCGACATTGGCACCGACGCGGAAGAAGACCTCCTCGTAGTCGTGCACGTCGACCCACTCGTCGACGACCACGACCGCCTTGGTCAGGCTCAGCAGGCCGAGGCCCCAGATCGCGTGCATCACCTTCTGCGCGTGGCCCGGGTAGCTCTTGCGAATCGAGACGAGGCAGCAGTTGTGGAAGGCACCCGCGACCGGCAGGTCGTAGTCGACGATCTCCGGGACGCTCAGCTTGATCGCCGGCAGGAAGATCCGCTCGGTCGCCTTGGCGAGCCACGCGTCCTCCTGCGGCGGCTTGCCGACGACGATCGACGGGTAGATCGCGTCGCGCCTCATCGTCATTGCGGTCACGTGGAAGACGGGGAACGGCTCGGGCGGCGTGTAGTAGCCGGTGTGGTCGCCGAAGGGCCCCTCCTCGGTGAGCTCGTCCTTGGCGATGTAACCCTCGAGCACGATCTCTGCGTTGGCGGGCACATCGAGGTCGACCGTCTTCGCGGGCACCAGCTCGACCGGCTCGCCGCGGAGGAAGCCGGCGAGCATGAACTCGTCCACGTGCTTCGGGAGCGGAGCGCTGGCGCTGTAGGCGGTGATCGGGTCGAGCCCGAGCGCGACCGCCACCTCGAGCTTGCCGTCGGCGAGCAGGTAGTCCGCCCGGCCGTCCTTGTGGATCTGCCAGTGCATCGCGGTCGTCCGCTGGTCGAGCACCTGCAGGCGGTACATGCCGACGTTACGGCCGCCGGTGCGTGGGTCCTTGGTGATGACGGCCGGGAGCGTGATGAAGGGCGCGGCGTCGCCGGGCCAGCAGGTCTGGACCGGCAGGGCGCCGAGGTCGACCTCGTCGCCGGTCAGCACGAGCTCCTGCACCGGCCCGCTGCGCACACTCTTCGGCTGCGAGTCGGCGATCGACTTCAGCTTCTTCAGCCCGCGCACCTTCTCGGCGAGGCCCTGCGGCGGCTGCATCTCGAGCACGTCGCCGAGCCGCCGGCCGACGTCGTCGAGCGTCGGCGCGTCGAACGCGAGGCACATCCGCCGCTCGGTGCCGAACTGGTTGATCAGCAGCGGGTGGCTCGACTTCGGGTTCTCGAACAGCAGCGCCGGCCCGCCGGCCTTGACGACCCGGTCGACGATCTCGGTGATCTCGAGGTGCGGGTCGACCTCGGCGGCGACGCGCACGAGCTCGCCCTCGCGCTCGAGGAGGGCGATCCAGTCCCGGAGGTCGGCAGCGGCGGTCATGACGGTCAGTCTACGAGCGCCGCGATGGCCTCCATCGAGAGTGACGCGCCCTCGGCGCGGCATGCATCGAGCCTGTCCTCGCCCAGGCGCACGCGGAGCTCGCTCGCGACGTCTGTCCGCACGCGTTCCGCGTAGGTCAAGAAGCTCAGATGAATGTCCTCGGCGAGCTTGTCTACCTGACCGAGCAACTTGCCGGACGTTTCGAGCTCGCCGGCGGCGAGGGCGAGAGCGCTGAAGCCGATCAGGTCATAAGCCATGTTCTCCGTCCAGCCCATCCGCGACGCGATCGAATGCCCCTGCCGATAACGCTCACGCGCCTCATCGAGCCGTCCCGCGCCCAGCTCGGCAAACCCGAGGTCGCACAGACCATTCGCGATGCGCCATTCCGAATCGAGCTTCTTCGAGTAGCTCAATCCCGACTCGATGTATGTACGGGCGCCCTCGAAGTCACCTTCGTCCATGGCGAGCAGGCCGAGGTTGTGGAGCGCCGCCGCGAGGCCCGCGGCATTTCCTAGCTGCTCGTTGATCGACCTGGCCCGCTCCAGATCGACTCGCGCCTCCCCGTACCGGCCGTCGGCGGTCGCGACGACCCCGAGCAGGTTGAGGCCGGACGCCACACCGCTCTGGTCCTCCGACTCGGTGTGGAGCACTATCAGCTGGTCCGCCATCTGCCGGGCCGTTGTGGTGTTGCCCAGCCGAAGGGCGATGAGGCCGCCGCGCCTGAGAGCTTCACCGCGGATCTCGGCGGGCGCCTCGGGATCGAGATCGAGCGCCTGCTGGATGCGCTCGAGACCCTCACTCAGGTAACTGCGGTACTCCCAGTAGCCGGCCAGAGCCGTCGCGAGCCGGAGCTCGAGCCTCGCGTCTCCGAGCTCCCGGGCGAGCTTGAGCGCCGCACGAAGGTTGTCGCGCTCCGGGTCGAGACGGCCGAGCCATTCGGACGTCTGGGACTCGGCCTCGGACCCCCCGCTGCCGGCGAGCGCGAGGAAGAAGTCGACGTGACGGCCGGCAACCTCCGTGAACGCTTCCTGGTCGAGTCGCCCGCGAGCGAACTCGCGAATGGTCTCCAGCATCCGGAAGCGCCCTTCCTCGTGCCGAACGAGGCTGTTGTCGACCAGGGCCGTGAGCGTGTCCAGCTCCGCGCCGCAGACTTCCTCTGCCGCTTCGAGCGTGAATCCGCCCGCGAACACGGCCAGCTTCGCGAACAGGTGCTGCTCTTCCTCGTCGAGGAGCCCGTAGCTCCACGCAATCGTGTCGCTGAGCGTGCGCTGCCGGTCGGGCAGGTCGCGGGCGCCTCCCGTCAGCACGGGAAGGATGTCGCCGAGACGCTCGAGCAGTGCCGGAGGCGAAAGGATCCTCGCACGAGCCGCGGCGAGCTCGATGGCGAGCGGCAGCCCATCGAGGCGGCGGCAGATCTCGGCAACAGCCGAGGCGTTGCCGTTGAGCTCGAACCCGGGCTTGACCGCCTGCGCCCGCTCGACGAAGAGCGCGACCGCGTCGGGCTCGGCCAGCTCCGGCACGGGATATTCACGCTCCGCCGAGACCCGCAGCGGTGCGCGGCTCGAGAGAATCGCCTGCACCGAGGGGGCTTTGCGAATGAGGTCGCTGAGCTGGGGCGCCGTGTCGAGCAGGTGCTCGAAGTTGTCCAGGACGAGGAGCAGCTCGCGGTCGTCGAGATAGCGCGCCAGTGCCTCCTCTTCAGAGAGCCCGCCCGCCTCCTTGACCCCGAGCGTCTGCGCGATCGTCGGGATCATCAACGACGGTTCGGCGATCTCGGCCAGGCCGACGAAGAACACGCCGTCCGTGAAGTCGTCGAGCAGGTCAGCCGCGGCCTGAAGCGCCAGCCGTGTCTTGCCCGCACCTCCGGGCCCGGTCAGGGTCAGGAGCCGGACGTCGGGGTTCCGCATCAACGCGACCACCTCTGCCAGCTCGCGCTCGCGGCCGATCAACGGCGTCGCCTGCGGCGGCAGATTCGTCGGCCGGTTCTCCAGGCTCGCCAGCGGAGGGAAGTCCCGCTCGAGCCCCTCTCCCAGGAGCTGGAAGATCTGCTGGGGGCGACTCAGGTCCTTGAGGCGATGCTGACCGAGATCGTAGAGCGCGAGCTCCCCCGGCAGATCGTCCTGGATCAGCTGCTGCGCGGTCTGCGAGACCAGCACCTGCCCGCCGTGGCCTGCGGCGGCGATGCGAGCGCCGCGGTGGATGTCCATCCCCACGTACCCCTCTTCCGTCCGCAGCGGCTCGCCCGTGTGGATCCCCATCCGCACGCGGACCGGCCCGGCACCGAGCAGGCGCTGGCCGTCCGCAGCCGCCTCGACCGCATCCCGTGCTCGCGTGAATGCGACGAAGAACGCATCGCCCTGGGTGTCTACCTCGACGCCGTTGTGACGCTCGAACGCCTCGCGCAGGACGCGACGATGGTCGGCCAGCGCCTCGGCGTAGCCGTCGCCGAGCTCACCCAACAGCCGCGTCGAGCCCTCGATGTCCGTGAAGAGGAAGGTGACGGTGCCGGCGGGAAGCTCGCGCACCGCTCAATGATCCGACAGAAAGGGCCGGGCGCCTAGTGGCGGCGGGACCGCAGCCAGTGCGTCAGCTCGCCCAGCACGATCACGCCGAGGAAGATCAGGCCGACGACGAGCATCGCGCGGATCACGTCGAGCCCTTCCTGCGCGGCGGTCTTCGCGGCGAGCGGCAGCATCACGGCGATCCTAACCGACCTTGGTGGGTCGCCAGAGCGCGTGCGGCCTCAGGTCCGGGAGCCCAGGCGAGACGCGCGTCCTCGCCGCGTCCGAGGGTCGCAGCGGTCGCCGCCCAGGCCTCCCCGTCGCCGGGCTCGCCGTCGGCGCGGAGCTGCGCGCAGAGCGAGATCAGCGCGGCGAGGTCGTCGACCGCCTCGACCGGGCCGGCCTCGGCGATCCGCACGAGGCCGTGCGCGTAGAGGTAGTCGCCGAGCAGCAGGGCCGTGTCCTCGTCGACGGGCGCGAACAGCCGGGGGCGGCCGTAGTGGAGCAGGTAACCCTCGTAGATCGTCTCGAGCCCGAGCGCGTAGCGCGCCTCGCCGAGCGGCGAGAAGACCGGCTCGCGCTCCGGGTCGGCCTTCAGCGCCTCGCCCCAGAGCCGGCTCTCGTCGGCGGCCTCGTGCGCGATCGTCTCCCAGAGGTCGACGGCTACAGCCACGTGGCGAGTTCCTTCGTCCAGTAGGAGACGACGAGGTCGGCGCCTGCGCGCTTGATCGCGGTCAGCGACTCGAGCGCCGCCTGCCGCTCGTCGAGCCAGCCGCGCGCCCCGGCGGCCTTCAGCATCGCGTACTCGCCCGAGACGTTGTACGCGCCGACCGGCAGGTCGAAGCGCTCGCGCGCGGCGCGCAGCACGTCCAGGTTCGGCAGCGCGGGCTTGATCAGCAGCGCGTCGGCGCCCTCGGCCACGTCTAGCTCGCACTCGCGGAGCGCTTCGCGCACGTTCGCCGGGTCGAGCTGGTAGCCGCGGCGGTCGCCAAAGGCCGGCGTCGAGTCGGCCGCCTCGCGGAACGGCCCGTAGAAGGCCGAGGCGTACTTGGCCGCATAGGAGACGATCGGAATCTCGCCGTGACCGTCCTCGTCGAGCGCGGCGCGGATGGCCGCGACCCGGCCGTCCATCATGTCGCTCGGCGCGACCGCATCGGCACCCGCGGCGGCGTGGCTGACCGCCGTTCGCGCGAGTAGCTCCAGCGTCGCGTCGTTGTCGACCTCGGCGCCCTCGAGCACGCCGCAGTGGCCGTGCGAGGTGTACTCGCAGAGGCACACGTCGGTCAGCAGCACGAGGCCCGGGCTCGCCTCGCGCAGCGTCCGCAGCGCCCGCTGGACGACGCCGTCGTCGTCCCACGCGCCCGACCCCTCGGCGTCCTTTTCGTCCGGGATCCCGAACAGGATCACGGCCTTGACGCCGAGGCGTGTCGCCTCCTCGGCTTCGCCCGCCAGGTCCTCGACCGAGAAGCGGCCAAGCGCCGGCAACTCCGGGTTCGGCTCGGTCGCAGGCCCGACGAAGAGCGGCAGGACGAAGTCGTCGAGATCGAGCCGGGTCTCGCGCACGAGCGCTCGCAGGCGGTCGCTGCGGCGGAGCCTGCGCAGGCGCGTGACGGGAAACGAGCTCACACCAACAATCTACGCGCTCCCAGCCGGGCCAGTCCGCCGAAGACCGCGCCGAGGGCGACCAGCCACAAGCCCTCGCGGAGCACCACTCCCCACGGGCTGAGGTCGTACAGCGCCGAGCGGAAGAAGCGCACCGCGTGCGCGAACGGCAGCGCGTCGCTGAGCCAGCCCGCCGGTGGGACGACCTCGGCCGGGATCAGCCCGAGGAAGACGATCGGCATCACCACGAGCACCGCGACGAGCGAGGCCGAGCGGGCCTCGCGCGCGAGCGACCCGAGCAGCGCGCCGAGGGCTCCGACCGAGCCGCCGGCGAGCACGAGCCCGACCACGAGCAGCGGCAGCCGCCGCCACGGCTCGCCGCCGGTGACATCGCCGATCTGGATGATCAGCCCAAACGCGAGCGCGATCGCCAGCCCGAGCGCCAGCGCCACCGCGGCGGCGAGCGCGACCTTCGACCAGACCAGCTGCCCGAGCCCGACGAGCCCGCGCGCCAGCCGGCCGACGACATTCTCATCGCGCTCGGCCGCAAGCGAGCCGGCCGCGAGCAGGAGGGCCAGGAAGGTGATCGTCAGCGCGAGGGCGTAGGCCTGCACCTCGGCCGAGAGGGCCCACGTGCGCCCACGCGCGGGCGCGCGCACGAGCTCGATCGGATGCGCGGTCGAGCTGAGCGCGTCGTTGGTGTTCGCCAGCGCGAGGCGCGCGTCGTGGAGGAAGTCGAGCAGCTGAGCCGTCCTCGGCGTCTGCGGCATCTCGCGCAGGAGCCGCTGCGCCTTCTGGATCCCGAGCACCGTGATCGGCGCGCCCAGGAAGCTGCCGTCGCCGCCGTGCAGGATCAGCGTCACGTAGCGGAGGTTGCTCGCGATGTACGCGCGCTGGAGCTGTCGGTTGAGCGAATAGACGAGCGCCTGCACCTGCTGCTCGACCCGCGAGGAGATCGTGCCGGTCGAGAGCTGGAGCTCGAGCTGCGGGCTCCGGACCATCCCGCGCAGGGTCGAGATGAAGCCCGGGGGTACCGTCACGACGGCGACCACCCGGCCGTCGGCCAGCTCGCGCCTCGCCTCGTCGGTCGAGAGGCGGACGAGCTTCACGTTCTTGCTCACCTGGTCGATCGTGCGGCTGATGTCGAAGCGCTTGCCGCCGAGCACGACGGTCGCGGGCAGGTTGTCCTCGTCCACGAACGCGACCCGCGGCTTCGAGCTGCCGTAGCTCGCGACCAGGCCGATCAGCAGCGCGATCGCGAGCGGGTAGGCGATCAGGATCCCGAGCAGCAGCGGCGAGCGCCGCAGCACGAGCACGTCCTTGCGCAGCATCAACCCGATCCGCCTCATGCGGAGAGACTCTCGACATGGGCTCGGTCGTACTCGTCGCTCGTCCCGGCGAAGACGAGCCGGCCCTCGCGCAGCGCGGCGACGCGGCTCGCCATCCGCTCGACCTCCTCGAGGTTCTGGGTGGCGAAGACGACGGCCCCGCCGCCGGCCCGCAAGGCGGCCACGCGTTCCCAGAGGCGCCGTCGCTGATCGGGGTCGAGGGCTGCGGTCGGCTCGTCGAGCAGCAGCACCTCGGGGTCGCCGAGCAGCGAGATGGCCAGGTTCAGCCGCTGGCGGTTGCCGACCGAGAGGTTCGCGCTCGGCGCCGCCTTGCCGGGCAGCTCGAACGCCTCGAGCAGCCGCTCGGCCGCCGCGCGCGGGTCGTGCTCGCCTTCGAGCCGCGCGAACAGTTCCAGGTTCTCGCGCGCGGACAGGCGGCCGTACTGCGCCGGCCGCTGGGGCGCCCAGCCGACCCGCGTGCCCTTGCGCCGCTCGACCTTGCCGGTGCTGGCCCGGAGCGCTCCCGCGAGCAGCGCGAGCAGCGTCGACTTGCCCGCTCCGTTCGGGCCGACCAGCGCGAGCGCGTCGCCGTCCCAGACCTCGAGCTCGACCGGCTCGAGCGCGCTCGTCTGGCCGAACCGGCGTGCAGCCCCGCGGGCCGCGAGCAGAGGTGTCGAGTGCGTCAACGGCTCGCCGCTGCGGGTGGATCGGCCGGCGGCAGGGGCGCGACTCGCGTCTCCTCCACCTCGACCTCCACCGGAATCGCGCTGCCCTGCTCCCATGACTCGAGCGACACCCGCTCGCCGAAGAACTCCCAGATCGCACGCCCCGCCGCCAGCAGCGGCAGCGCCACGAGCGCGCCCGGCAGTCCGTAGATCTCCCCGCCGGCCAGCAGCCCGAAGATCACCAGCAGCGGGTGCAGGCGCAGCGCGTTGCCCATCACGTTCGGCACGACCACGTGCCCCTCTAGCTGATGGATGCCGAGGAAGAGCAGCGCCACCCAGAGCGCCGAGATCGGGTGCACGATCAGCGCGTAGATGAACGGCGGGATCGCCCCCAGCCACGGGCCGATGTAGGGGATCAGCTCCGTCACCGCGACCCACGCACCGAAGAGCGCTGCGTACCTGTCGGCCCCGGGCACCCAGCCGAGCGTCCCGAGCAGCCACATGCCGAGGCCCGCGCTCGTGCCGATGATCAGCGAGAGCAGTAACTGGCCGCGGACGTAGCTCGCCAGCGAGCGCTCGATCCGGTGCACGAGCGAGTCCGACCCCGGATGCGGCGGGAAGCGGCGGTCGACGAACCGCGACAGCCGCGGCATGTCGAGCAGCATGTAGATCGAGACCACGATCGTCAGCACGAGCGCGAACAGGAACTTGATCGTCCCGATCGCGGCGCCCTCGACGAAGTTGATCACGTCGCCCGTGTAGCGGGTGACGTCCTTCTTGCGGATCTGCCGGACGAGGTCGTGGCCCTGCTTCTGGACAACGATCCCGCCGAGCCGGTGCGTGTCGAGCCAGTGCTGGAAGCGGTCGACGTCGAGGTCCGCGTTCGTGCGGGCGGGGTGTCCGTGGGTGACCGTAAAGTAGTCGTTCACGCGGTTCGCGCTCGACTTTGTCTGGTCGACGACCACCGAGCCCAGCGCGATGATCGCGGCGAGGAGGATGGCCAGGAAGCTGAGGTACACCAGCGCGACGCCGAACCCCCGAGGGATCCAGACGCGCGTCAGCGTCCGCACGATCGGGTTGAGCAGGAACGCGATCAGCGCCGCGACGAGGAACAGGAAGACGACGTGACGCGCCGCACCGGCGATCACCCACAGCAGCAGGAGCAGAAGCGGGAGGCCGACGAGCTGAATCCAGCGCGGGATCTGAATCTTCGCGGCCCCGGCAGAAGGCCCGGCCATGGCAGGCATCGTAGCTCCCCCGTCGTACCGCTTCGGCCGTCTGAGTGGAACTGGGACTTCGGCGTCGAGGGGTCGCTCGCGCTCGAGCCGCAGCGGGTCCCGTTGCAGGAGGAGGCCACCTTCGTTACCGTGCCGCGGATGCCACGCGCCTCAGCTCATGCGAGGCGGCGGCGGGCCGAGACGGCCGCCGCGCGCCGGAAGAGGCGGTTGGCGGGACTGATCCTGCTTGCCTCGGTCGCGCTGATCACGTTGCTCCTGACCGCTTTCGGGTCGGGCGGCAACCGCGCGGTCCAGACCGCGGCGCCCGCGCCGTCGACACGGCTGCTGCCCGCCGGGCCGCCACGGCCGCAGGTCGTCGCGCTGCTGGGATCGATCCGACTGCTGCTCCCGGTCGCCCAGGGCAGGCTGACAGCGGTCGGCTACCACGCCGCCGGTGACGGCTCGCTCGCGCTGCGGCCGGTGGGGCGCCAGCTGAACCAGGGTCTCGTCGGGCGGGTCGCGCGCAGCCTGTTCGGCAACGGCAGCGCCACCAACCTGCGCTACTACGTGCTCGGCGGCGGCACCGGTCCGGCCACGGCCTCGCTCGACGTCGGCGCGCCGCCCGGGACCGATGTCTACTCGCCGGTCGACGGCAGGGTCGTCGCGATCACGCCGTACGTGCTGGCCGGCAAGCACATGGGCGCGCGGATCGACATCCAGCCGAGCGGGAACCCCTCGCTGGTCGTCTCGCTCACGCACCTCCGCCCAGACCCGAACCTGACCGTCGGCTCGACGGTCGGCGCGACCACCTCCAAGGTCGGGACGATCATCGATCTCGCCCGGGTCGAGCGCCAGGCGCTCGCGCGCGTGACCACCGACGCGGGCAACCACGTGGCGGTCGAGGTCCACCCCGCCACGCTCTCACTTCCCTGAAGATCCTCTTCGTAGCGGATGTCTTCGGGTCGGCCGGCCGCAAGGCGGTCGAGGAGCGCCTGCCCGGCCTGAAGGAGGAGCACGACGTTGGCTTCTGCGTCGTCAACGGCGAGAACGTCGCCGACGGGGCCGGGATCACGCCGCGTCTGGCCGAGCGGCTGCTCGCGGCGGGAGCCGACGTGATCACGCTCGGCAACCACGTCTGGCGCCGCCGCGAGATCGCGCCCTACCTCAAGACCGCGGAGCGCGTCGTGCGGCCGGCGAACCTCGCCTCGAGCACGCCCGGCCGCGGGCTGGCCGTGGTCGAGGCCGAGGACGGGACGCCGGTGGCCGTGCTGAACCTGCAGGGCGCGCTCTTCATGGGCACGCCGGTCAGCCCGTTCGAGGTGGTGGACGAGCTGGTCGAGCAGGCGCGCGCCGCCGCGAAGGTCGTGCTCGTCGACTTCCACGCCGAGGCGACGAGCGAGAAGGTCGCGCTCTCGCGGCTGCTCGACGGCCGGGTGACCGCGGTCTTCGGCACGCACACGCACGTCCAGACGAGCGACGCACGTGTGCAGCCTGGAGGAACCGCAGCGATCACCGACGCCGGCATGACCGGCCCGCACGACTCGGTGATCGGCGTGAAGGCCGAGCTCGCGATCGGGCGGATGCAGACGGGCATGGGCATCCGTTTCGAGCCCGCGGACGGCGGCGTGCGGATCGAGGGCGCGCTGGTCGAGTGCGACGCCGACGGGCGGGCGCTCAGCTGCGAGGCGATTCGCGTGCCGGTGCCGTGAGCACGACCAGCAGCGCGACGAGCACGAGGTCGCGGGCGAGCAGCACCCATGAGGGGAACGCGTTGAAGTCCACCAGGTCGAAGTAGCGGATCGGGAACCAGACCTGCGTCAGCAGCAGCGCGAGGCCGAGTAGCGCCGAGGCGGCCAGGCCGCGGCGGCCGCGCACGAGCGGCACGAGCGGCAGCAGCCAGATCAGGAACTGCGGCGAGAGCACCTTCCCGAGCGCGACGAAGGCGGTCACCGAGGCCGCCGACCAGCGCACGAGCCGCTCCGGAGTCGCGGAGCCGCGGGCCGCGGCGACCCAGATCGCCAGAAGCACGACCACGAGCAGCGCGCTCGACGCCGCGCCGATCGCGTGCGGCAGCGAGCCGACGAGATTCTGCGAGCCGCGGCTCGAGTCGAGCGTCAGGCCAAGCCCGCCGACGTGGTGCGCGGCCAGCAGGAGCGCCGAGCCGAGGCTCTCGATCTGCAGAGGCCTCGTCGTCTGCCGGACGATGCTCTGCCACACCCCGTCGGGCGCGAGCACGAGGAACGGGATGACCACGACCGCAACGACCGCAGCGGCCGCGCTCAGGCAGAACAGCGCCTCGCGGCGGCCGCGCGTGCGCCAGACGTAGGCGAACGCCGGCGGGATCACGACCGCCGGGAACGCCTTGGCCGCGATTCCGAGCCCGAGGGCCGCGAACCCGAGCCGCTGCCGGCGGGCGAGCACAGCCGCCAGCCCGGCCACGGTCAAAAACGTCGGCCAGAGGTCGTAGCGGTAGAGGATCACCGAGCCGAGCGCGAGCGGCGCCAGCGCGAAGAAGCAGAGCGCGGCGGCGGTGCGCTCGGCCGACGCGCCGAGCTCGCGCAAGGCCACAGACATCGCGGCCAGCGAGCCGACTCCGCAGAGCGCCATCAGGATCTGGAACTCGCGGTTGTAGAACGAGAAGCTCGGCTTGCCGATCGCCGGGATCCCGAACGCGGGGAGCGCCCCCGGCGGATACTCGACCGCGAAGTCGCGGTAGGGAACATGGCCGTCCGCGATCGCCGAGCCGTAGCGGTGGTACTCGACCGTGTCCAGGATCAGGGCGTGCTGGTACCAGCCCCAGTGGAGCAGGGTCATCGAGACGAGAAAGAGCCCGGCCGCTCCGACGAGGAGCCGCCGCGGCTCAGTCGACGCGGACCAGCTCTTGGCGAGGACGCTCAACCGGCGCTCTGACGGGGGCGGGCAAGGGCTCGGCCGCCGGCGCCAGCACGGCGAAGGCGGCGAACGGGAAGAACCACGGCAGGTAGAGGTAGAACCAGTGCGTCAGCACGAGCTGGAAGCCGAGCAGCAGCGCCGCGGTCAGGGCGGCGAGCTGGAGCGGCGACTTCCGTCGCGGGACGAAGTAGACGGCGACCGCGCCGACGAGCAGCACGCCCTCGAGCACGCGCTGGAGAACGTGCAGGTCCGGCAGCCCCGCGTGGTACTGCCGCCAGTCCCAGATCGAGAACGGCGACTGGCGGTCGATCTGCCAGGAGATCGTCCGCTTCCAGAACTCGTGCGCCGCGCCGAGCGGATGCCCGTCGAGGGCCAGGATCGAGAAGGCCGCCAGGCTCGCGACGAGGAAGGCGGCGGCGAAGACGAGCGCCGGCCGCAGCCGCCGTTCGGGGTACGAGGCCCAGAGCGGCGCGAGCAGCAGCGGCGCGAACTTCGTCCATCCCGAGAGCGCGGTGAAAGCGCCGCGCGCGACGGGCGAGCTGACGAGCCAGAAGCCCCAGATCAGAAAGAGCGGCGGCAGCGCGTCGTTCGTGTTCGAGCTCGACACGTACTGCGTGAACGGATAGGCGACCCAGGCGAAGGCAAGGGTCACCGCCAGCCGCGTGCCGCCGAAGCGCAGCCCGACGAGCGAGAGCCCGAGCAGGCAGAGCAAGTCGAAGGCGATCGAGGCGAAGTGCGCCGCCGGCAGGTCGTCCCACTTGCCGGTCCACCCGAGCGCGAGGTAGCCCGGCAGGTAGGCCTCGTACGCGACCGGCCCGTAGGTGTCGCCCTGCGGGTTGGCCGACTCGCAGCGCCCGTTCGCCTGGACGCGGTTGCGGATCTCGCCGTCGGCGTCGGCCGGGCCGCACGCTTTCCCGATCTCGACCGGGAAGTGGCCGTACGGGACCTGCCCGTGCGCGATCCGGTCGGCGCCGATCACTCCCGAGTAGCCGACGTCGATCACGTTCGAGGCGCGGACGTTGAGCCCGATCCGGAAGCCGGCCGCGAAGACGGTCGCCGCCGCGAGCACCCACACCGGCCAGACCGGCACGGCGCCGGTGGCGAGCCGCCCGCGCCACGTGCTCCAGACCATGCGGCCGAGCAGGTAGAGCAGCGGCGGGTAGGCCAGGGGCACGCTCGTGAAGATGTCGCCGCGGTTGAAGAACCAGAGCGAGACGCTGAACGACAGCAGGACGAGCAGGTCGAGGTTGCGCAGGCTGAGCGGCCGGCGTAGGTCGCCGAGCCCGAGCAGGAAGAGCAAGCAGAACCCGAGCCACACCGGCGCGCTGTTGATCTCGCGGCCGCCGAACGCGCCGTCGTAGCCGCGCGCCATCTTCCAAGCCACCTGCGGCCCGGTCCAGGCCTCGGTGACCGCGCCGCTCGTGTCGTCGACCTTCCCGGTCGCGACCTCGCCCGCGGGACCGGCCCAGACCTTGAGCGTCCAGAGCTTCGTCGCCTTGGCGAAGGTGGCGTCGACCTGCCTCGCGCGCGGGTAGTGCCGGAGCCAGTCTGCGACCTTCGGGTGCTGGAGGAAGATCCGCTTCACCTCGGCGGCCTTCAGGCGCGGCGAGGGCGGCGTGAGCGGGCCGTGCAGCGTGGGCGGGTTGCCGGCGGCGAGGGCGCTTCCCGCCAGCGCAAGGGCGGCGAGCGCCACGGCCAGGACGCGGGCCATCGGCGTCAGCCTAACGGCGGAACGACCAGAGCTTGTTGCCGAGGAAGTTCAGCGGCACGACCAGCACGACCGCGATCGCCTGGGCCAGCACCTTGTCGAGGCCGAGCGCGATGAAGCCGGTCAGCAGCGCGAGGTTGGCGATGTACGCGACCAGCGCGACGACGAGGAAGCGCAGGCCCTGCCAGCCAACATGCCCGCGCTCGGCGTGGAAGGTCCAGAGCCGGTTCCACGTGTAGTTGTTCGTCACCGCGACGAGGAACGAGCACGTCGCAGCGGCGGCGTAGTGGAAGCCCGCGCCTTTCAGGAGCGCCGTGTAGACGGCCAGGTTGATCACGTAGCCGCTCAGCCCGACGGCGGAGAACTTGGCCAGCTGGACCCAGTTGTGCGGGCGGCGGAGCGCCTGGCCGGCGCGTGTGTAGGCGGTTGCGGGCGAGAAGGCCATCGGCCGGCGAGCGTATCGGACGCCGTCAGGCCCGGAAGCCCTCCTCGCCCACGAGCGGGACGAAGCGGCACGGCACGGAATGGACGACGGCCGGGCCTTCCGGGCTGCGCACGATCAGCTCGAGCCGCTGCGCGCGCGGGCCGCCCACCGGCACGACCAGGCGGCCGCGTGGCCGAAGCTGGTCGTAGAGCGTCTGCGGGAACGCGGGGGCCGCCGCCGCGACCGCGATCGCGTCGAAGGGCGCGAGCTCGGGCAGGCCGAGCGTGCCGTCGCCGACCCGGACGTCGGCGTCGTAGCCCGCGGCGGCGAGGCTCGCCCGCGCCTGCTCGGCGAGCTCCGGGATCCGCTCGATCGTGACCACCTGGGCGCCGAGCTCCGCCAGCACCGCGGCCTGGTAGCCCGAGCCGGTGCCGATGTCGAGCACCCGCTCGCCGGGCTGGAGCGAGATCGCCTCGACGATCCGCGCGACCATGTACGGCTGGGAGATCGTCTGCCCGTGGCCGATCGGCAGGGCTGCGTCGGCGTAGGCCCGCCGCCGCTCCTGCTCCGGGACGAACAGCTCACGCGGCACGCGCCCCATCGCCTCGAGCACGCGCGCGTCCTCGATGTCGCGGCGGCGGAGCTGCCGCTCGACCATCTGCTGCCGGTCAGGCGGCATCGGCGTACGCCGGGAGCTTCACCCCGAAGTGCTCGAGCGCCAGCGGCGCGAGGTCGACGATCCGGCGCGGCTCGGAATCGAGCCCGACGGTCAGGATCGGGACGATCGAGTCGCCCGCCTCGAGGGAGCCGTGGCTGCCGCCGCCGAGGTGGCTGCGGCCGGCCAGATCGGTCAGCTCGACGCCGAGCGGCGGCGAGACGATCAGCTCGCCGGCGTTCGGGTTGGCCAGCGCTGCCCAGGCCCGCTCGAGCGCGTCCGGCTGGTCGAGCAGCGAGCGGTCGCCGCTCGTCGCCCAGTCCCCGTCGGCAGGCGCGAAGCGAAGCTCCTCGCCCTGCCGCCGCGCGACCGCCTCGGCGCCCTCGCGGTAGAGCACGACTTCGGCCGCGGTCGTCCTGTCGAGCCGCCGGGCCAGCGACGCCGCATCCTCGCGGCACTCGGGCAAGCGGTAGACCATGCCCGCCCGGTTGGAGGCGGTCACGAGCACGCCGTCGCTCCCGGCGAGCTGCGCCTCCAGCGAGACCGCGCGCTCGACGCGCGTCTGCCCGTGGTCGGAGCAGACGATCACCGCGTAGCGGTCGAGGAACTCGTCCGGGCCGCCCGCCGCCTCGATCAGCGCGCCAACCGCCGCGTCGCTGCGGCCGAGCGCCTCCTGGTTCGCGCCCGGGCCGAGCGCGTGCGAGGCGAAGTCGTAGTCCGGCAGGTAGTAGACGAGCAGGTCGAACCCGTCACGCGTCACGAGCCAGCGGCCGACGTAGCCGGCGTAGGCGTCGATCGAGCCCGACGAGCGGCCGAAGACGCCGACCGGCGCACCGGTCACCTCCGACTCGAACAGGCTGTAGAAGAAGAAGCCATTCGGCCCGTAGGCGGGGCGGGTCAGCCCCGGCACGACCGGCAGGTGTGGCGTGCGGCCGCGGTAGCAGGTGATGTTGACCGCGGCCGTCGTCAGGCCCGCGTCCTCGAGCGCCTCGAAGACCGTGACGGCGTCGCGGCCGAGGTGCTGCTCGTTCATGTTGAAGATCGCGTCGAGGAGCGACCGGCGCGCGCCGGCGGCCCTGACCGCCGCGAACGACGAGCCGTACTCGACCAGGCGCTGCTCGCCGCGGTGCCACCAGACGAGGTGCGGAATCCGGTGCACGTCCGGATGCGCGCCCGTGGCGATCGAGGACAGGCAGACCGGCGTCAGCGAGGGGAAGGTCGAGACGCCGCGGCGGTAGCTGCCGTGGCGCGCGAGGAAGGCCAGCGCCGGCGCCGACTCCGTCTCGACGGCGTCCTCGAAGACCTCGGGCGTGAGGCCGTCGATCACGATCAGGATCAGCTTCTTGCGTTCGGCCAAGGTCAGTCGCGCGCGAGGCTGCGCAGGCCCGCGTAGCGCTCGGGCCGGCGACGGCGGGCACGCGCGGCCATCGCCGGGAGCGCGACCGCCTCGAGGTAGCCGACGACCGGAATGAACGCGAGCGCGGCGAGCACGAGCGAGGCGAGGCCGACGAGGGCGGCCGTTCCGGCACGCGTGCCGCCGCGGCCGAGGGTGCCGGCGACGAGCGTCGCCACGACCCCCGCGCCGAGCGCTCCGCCGATCCCGCCGGCGAGCGACTCGTGCCAGCCGCCGATCAGCCAGCCGACCACAGCGCCGAGCGCTGCAGCCACCAGCACGACCGCGACCGACGCCCAACGGCGCGGCGCGATCAGCGCCGAGAGCAGCCCGCCGATCCCGATCCCGAGCCCGAGCGACAGTCCGATCCGGTAGGCCTCCCACATCGTGCGCTGAGTGTAGACGCGGGCCTTCCCCTGAGTTTGAAATCCCCGTTTGCAGGGAAAAGAGACCCACGATGCCTGAAGATTCCCGTCCTCTGCTGGTCTTTTTCGGCGCCACCCACTCGGGCCCGGCGCGGCGCATGGAGAGCCTGATGGCGCACCTCGCCCGCAAGGAACGGTCGCGGCTGCGCGTGACCTCGATCGACGTCAACGAGCAGCCCGAGCTGGCCGAGCGCTTCTGCGTGAAGACGGTCCCGACGATCGCGCTCGTCAAGGGCAAGCGCGTGGTCGAGCGGCTCGAGGGCCGCGCCAGCGCGCCGCGGATCGAGCGGATGCTCGAACCGCACCTCGTGGCCTAGCGAACCGTCTGCGCACCCCCTGCGTATACCCCTCACAGAGGAGAGGAGGAGCAGGCACATGCGCAAGGCAGTGATCGGAGTTGCGGTCGTGGCGGTCTCACTCGTGGCGGTGTTCGCGGCGAGTGCGACGACGACGGCGACGACAAAGCTCGAGGCGACCCTGAACGGCAAGTCCGAGGGCGCGCCGAAGACGAACACGGGCAAGGTCGAGGTGAGGCTCAACGCGGCGACCGGGAAGGTCTGCTGGGACTTCACGCTCGCCAAGATCGACGGCAAGCCGAACCAGGCTCACATCCACAAGGGCAAGGCCGGCGTCGCCGGCAACGTGGTCGTCCCGCTAGGCGCGACCTACAAGCGCCAGGGCTGCACGAGCGCGGCCAAGTCGCTCGTGAAGGCGATCCTCAAGAGCCCGGGGTCGTACTACGTGAACGTGCACAACGCGAAGCATCCGGCCGGCGCGATGCGCGGCCAACTGGCTCGGGGGGCCTAGCCCTCCACGAACGGAGGCCGGTGGACCCTCGCCGCCGGCCTCCGAGTCGTCTTTAGCCTTGTAGCCGGTTGATCACGGCGAGGCCGAACTCGGCCGCCCGGGCGCCGTCGACGACGCGGTGGTCGAAGGTGATCGCGATCGTCCCGGTCGGGCGTGCTTCGATCTTGCCGCCGCGGACGACGGGGCGCTCGGCGACGCGGCCGACGCTGAGAATCGCGACCTCGGGGTGGTTGACGATCGGGGTCGTGAGCAGGCCGCCGAGCTTGCCGGCGCTCGTGACGGTGAACGTCGAGCCCCGCAGCTCCTCGGGTTTGAGCGTGCCCTCCCGGGCCGCCTCGGCGAGACGCGCGACCTCCTGCTCGAGCTCGTCGAGGGTCTTGCTCTCGCAGCCGCGGACGACCGGGACGACGAGCCCCTGCTCGGTCTGCACGGCGACGCCGAGGTCGTAGCGGTCGAGGTAGACGATCGCGTCGCCCTCGAGCCTCGCATTCAGCTCGGGGAACTCCTGCAGGCTCTCGGCGACCGCGTGCAGCACGGTCGGGACGAGGCGCTTGAGCTCGACGTTCGAGAAGTCGCACTCCTCGACCCAGGTGACGGGCGGCACCTCGCGGTGCGCGCGGCTCATGTGCTCGGCAACAAGGCGCCGGACCCCGCGGAGCGGCTCGCGCCGGCCTTCCTGGTCCTGCCCCAGGGACAGTCCCTCGGACGTGGCCGCGCGACGCACGTCCTCTTCGGTCACTCGCCCTTGCGGCCCTGTCGCCTCGATGGAGGAAAGGTCGACTCCGAGCTCCTCGGCCACCCGCCGGACGAGCGGCGTCGCCCGGACACGTCCAGTTTGGCCACGGCCCGGGGACTGTCCCTGGGCCGCGTCAGAAACGGACGCGGCCGGTTCGGCTCGCTGCTCCTCGGCGGCGGGCACCTCGCCGTCCCCGCCGATCACGACCAGAACCGTCCCGACGGGGACGACGTCGCCCTCGGCGACCATGATCCGCGCGACCTTGCCGCCCGCCGGCGACGGGATCTCGACCGTCGTCTTGTCGGTCTGCACCTCCACCAGCGGGTCGTCCTCGGCGATCTCCTGCCCCTCCGCGACGAGCCAGCGCGCGATCTCGCCTTCGGTCAGCCCTTCGCCGAGGTCGGGCAGCTTGAACTCGTAGGCCACGCCTAGATTCTTCCCGAGCCAAGCGCGCCGTGAGGCAGCACGGCGTGAACGCCCATGACGCCGTTCACGACCTGCGTGATCCGCAGGTCGACCACGACACTCGCCAGCGCGAGCGCGTCGCGGCGCTCCAGGCCGAGCTCGCGACCCATCAGCCGCAGCATCGAATCGACGGCGTCCACGGTCGCGTCATTCAGGTTCTCGCCGAGACCGAGCGCGATCCAGGCCTCGCTCGTGAGCGCCACCGGCCCCCTCAGCTCGAGATCGTCGCGCACGGTCAGCGTCAGCTCGCCGCGCTCGAGCGGGCACTCGATCGCCGTCGACGAGACCTCCCCGTCGCCCTGCAGCGCGTGGCAATCCCCGGCCGAGAAAAGCGCATCGTCCACTGAAATCGGCAGGAAGAGCGTCGTCCCGGCGACCAGCTCCTTGCAGTCGAGGTTCCCGCCACAGAACCTCGGCGGCCCGGTCGGGTGGACGCCCGGCTCGTCGGGCGGCATCCCCAGCACACCGAGGAACGGCGACAGCCGCACCTCGCGGCCGGCGCGGTCGCGGCCGAGCCCTGCGTCGGCGTCGAGCTCCCAGGCAAGGATCGCGGACTGGCCCTTCGCCACGTCGAGCCCGTCGTTCAGGAACGACGGCCAGCCGCCGGCGACGGTCAGCCCGAACGGGCCGACCCGGACGGAGTCGATCCCGACCTCCAGAACCTGCCCGGCCCGCGCACCGCGGACCGCGACCGGCCCGATCAGCGCGTGACCGTCATCGAGCTCCGGGTCGCGCGGCTCGAAAAGCGCGCGCGCCGAGCCGTCGGCACGGGGCGGCTCGACGCCCCACCACGCGTCGAGGGTCGCGAAGGCGAACGACTCGCCGGAGTCGAGCTCGAGCACCGGCTCCAGCTCGCGCGAGAAGTGCCCGTGCAGGTTGCGCCGCTCGAGCGCCAGCTCGTGCAGCACCACTAGAGGACCCGCTCGCCGGCGGCGTCGAAGGCCTTGAGCTCGACGCCGTGCTCGAACTCGCCGCGCAGGAGCGCGAAGACGACCGCGTCGTTCAGTGCTCCGTCGTGCCCGGGAAGCACGCGGCGCAAGGTGCCTTCCTCGACGAAGCCGAGCTTGCGCGGGATCCCCAGGGAGGCCGTGTTGGCCGGATCGACTCGAAGCTCGATCCGCTCGATCTCGCAGACCTCGAAGCCCACCCGGGTGAGCGCCGCCGTCGCTTCGGTGGCGAAGCCCTCGCGCACGCGACTGGCGCGGATCCAGTAGCCGATCTCGAACACACCCTCCCCGCGACGTGTATGGAGGCCCGTGCCTCCGATCGCCTCCGACTCGTCGGGGGAGAAGATGCCGTAGACGAAGTCCTGGCCGAGGTCGAAGCGGCCGCGAAACCCGCGCAAGAGCTCGACCTTCGCCTCCACCGGCTGGGGATCGTCATGCGCCCAGGGCATCCAGGGCCGCATGTGCTCGAGCGAGGAGTCGACCGCCTCCTTCAGCAGCGGCGCGTCTCGCGGCTCCCAGCAGCGCACGACTAGCCGCTCGGTCTCGATCCGGTAAGGCGGCGGAGCCTTCAGAACTCGAGCAGCTTCCGGGCCGCGTCCGCAACGCGCTCGGCGGACGGCATGTAGGCGTCCTCGATCTGCCAGTACGGGTACGGGACGTCGTAGCCGGTGACGCGCACGACCGGGGCCTGCAGGTCGAGCATCGCCTTCTCGGCCAGGATCGCGGCGAGCTCCGCGCCGTAGCCGGCGACACGCGGCGCCTCCTGGACGACCACGACCCGCCCCGTCTTCGCCGCGGCCGCGAGCAGCGCGTCCTCGTCGAGCGGCTTCAGCGAGCGGATGTCGAGAATCTCCACCGAGGCGTCGAGCAGGTCCGCGGCCTTTTCCGCCAGCGGCACCATCGCCCCGTAGGACACGAAGGTCACGTCGTCGCCCTCGCGCACCGTGCGGGCGACGCCCAGGGGCGTCACGTGCTCGCCCTCGGGCACCTCGCCGCGCAGCGTTCGGTAGTGGAGCTTCGGCTCCAGGATGACGACCGGATCGGGGTCGCGGATCGCCGCGGCGAGCAGCCCCTTCGCGTCGGCAGGCGTGGACGGGATCGCCACCTTCACACCCGGCGTGTGCACGTAGTAGGCCTCCGGCGAGTCGTCGTGCAGCTCGGGCGCGCGCACGCCGCCGCCGTACGGCATCCGCACGACGAGCGGGAACTCCATCTTGCCGCCCGTGCGCCACCGGTAGCGGCCGACGTGGGTGATCAGCTGGTCGAGGCACGGGTACGAGAAGGCGTCGTACTGCATCTCGCAGACCGGCCGCCAGCCGGCCATGCAGAGGCCGACCGCGGAGCCGAGAATCCCGGCTTCGGCCAGCGGCGTGTCGACGCAGCGATCCGCACCGAAGCGGTCGCGCAGGCCGGCCGTAGCGCGGAAAACGCCGCCAGCCCGGCCGACGTCCTCGCCCATCACCATCACGTCGGGGTCGCGCTCGAGCTCGACGTGGAAGGCGTCGTTGACGGCCTCGACGAGGGTCAGCTCAGCCAAGGATCCGCTTTAGCTCGGCGAGGTCGGCCTGCAGCGAGGCCGGCGGGTCGACGTACGCGTGCGAGAAGACGAGCGCCGGGTCGGCGGGCGGCTCGGCCTCGGCGGCCGTGATGCCGTCCCGCAGCACCTGCGCCGCCTCCGCGCGCACGGCCTCGGCGGCCTCGTCGGACAGCAGCCCGAGCCGCCGCAGGTAGGCCTCGTAGCGGCCGAGGCACTCGCGCTGCTTCTCCTGCTCGACCCGCTCGAGGTCGATGTACGCCGCCGGGTCGTCGGCCGTCGCGTGCGGCGCGGCCCGGTAGGTGACTGCCTCGATCAGCGTCGGCCCCTCGCCCGCGCGTGCCCGCGTGACCGCATCACGGGTCGCCTCGTAGACCGCGAGCACGTCGCCGCCGTCCACGCGCACGCCCGGGATCCCGTAGCCGACCGCCTTGTCGGCCAGGGTCTCCGCCGCGGTCTGCGCCGACAGCGGCGTCGAGATCGCCCACTGGTTGTTGTTGCAGAAGAGGACGAGCGGCGCACGCATCACGGCCGCGAAGTTGGCGCCCTCGTGGAACGCGCCCTCCGAGGTGGCGCCGTCGCCGAAGTAGGCGATCGCGCACGTCGTCTCGCCGCGCAGCTTCTTGCCCCAGGCGAGCCCGGCCGCGTGGGGCACGTGCGTCGCGATCGGAACGCAGATCGAGGCGACGTTCCAGTCGGCCGGGTTCCACCAGCCGGACGGATGGCCGCGCCACCAGGAGAGGATCGTCGCCGCCGGCAGCCCGCGCAGCAGGCCGATCGCGGACTCGCGGTAGCTCGGGAAGATCCAGTCCGCGCGCTCGAGCGCGAAGCTCGAGCCGACCTGCATCGCCTCGTGGCCCCAGAAGATCGCGTACGTGCCGATTCGGCCCTGGCGGTGGTAGACGACGGAGCGCTCGTCGTAGGTGCGCATGAGGACGAGCTGCCGGTGCAGCTCGAGCAGGTCGGCCTCGGAGAGCCCGTCGACCTCGCCGTCGGGCACGCCTTCGCCGTCGCCGATCACGCGCCTGAGGTCGCGCTCCGCAGGTAGCACCTGAGTCACGCGGTGGAAATTACCGGACGTGCGTTCGCGCCACCCACGCGACGACGGCCAGCGCCGAGATCGCGGCGAGCACCCCGGCCAGCTCGAGCACGACCCCGCCGCCGACCTTCGAGCTCGCGGCGACGAGCACGACCCCGGCGAGCGCGGCTCCCGCGGCGCAGAGGGCCAGCACGCTCACGAGGCGCAGGGGCGCGAGCCACGGCTCCGACCACGCGGGCACGCGCGGCTCGATCGACCACCAGGAAAGCTCCGCGACCAGCAGCAGGAAGCCGGCCGAGGCGGGCGCCCACGTGTCCAGCTGGTCCGGGCCGAGCGCGAGCCGTAGCGCCTGCTGGCCGCCGAGGATCGCCACGCCGAGCGCCAGCGCCGGGCTCCAGCGAGCCGCAAGCCCGAGCAGCAGCGGAACGAGCGCCGCGCCGCCGACCGCGAGCAGCAGCAGCTCGTGGCCGGAGGCGCGGAGGACCGTCGTCGAGGCCAGTCCCAGCGCGACCAGCACCGCAGCCGCTCCGGTCGCTAGACGCGCACGACCCGGGCGTGGCGCCTGAATGTCCTCACCTCCTCGAGCGCGGCCTGCAGCGGCATGCCCCGCTGCCACTCGACGACGGGCACGCCGTTTCGCAGGTACGAGGCCCGCAGCGCCTCGCGGCGCAACTGCCAGAGCCGGTAGGCCAGGTCGTCCAGCTCGCCGGTTCCCGGCTCCGCGAACGGCACCGGCGAGATCTCGATCACGGCGAGGTCGAAGCCGCGGGCCCGCAGGTCGATCAGCGCGCGCACCGAGCGGTCGTCCAGCAGCGGCGTCAGCGCCAGCACGAGCGCCCGGGGCGGCAGCGTCCGAACCGGCAGCACGTCGATGTCCTTCCACGCGTAGCTGAGGAAGATCTCCGCGTCGAGCAGCGAGTCGAGCACGCGGTAGAGCTGGACGATCCCGCTCGAGACGGTCAGCCAGTTGAGCACGCCGCCGAACGCGACGAGGCCCACGCGATCCTTCTCCTCGATGTAGTGCGCGGCCAGCGAGCCGGCCGCCTCGACGGCGAGGTCGAGCGTGCCGCTCGCGCCGTCCCGTGCCTCGGCGAACGTGTCCAGGAAGATGACGACGTCGGTGTTCCGCTCGGGATGCGTCTCGTTCACCCACGGCTCGCCGCGGCGGGCGGTCGCGCGCCAGTTGATGCGACGAATGCGGTCGCCCGGAACGAACGGGCGCAGGTCGGCGAACTCGATCCCGTCGCCGCGGACGCGCGGGGTCTGGCTCCCCGCGAAGGCCTGGGTCTCGAGCGGTCGCAGCAGGCGCTGCACCTCCTCGCCGCGCGGGTAGACCTTCAGCGGTCGCTCCAGCGTGACCTGCTGCTCGAAGACGAGCAGGCCGAAGCGGTCCTGCGCCCGGAGCAGGAAGTCGCCGACGAGGTACGCGCCCCAGCGCTCGCAGCGCAGCGGGTAGGCAAGCTCGGGCCGCTCGTCCGGGAACAGCCGCAGCACCCGCGGGTTCGGCGCGTCGGTCGCGAGGCCGTGCGGCAGGTCGAACAGCAGCTCCAGCCGCGGGACGGCATTGTGGGCCCGCAGCTCGAGCAGCGCTTCGACCGGCTCGCCCTCGACCTGGCGCTCGGCGTCGAGGTCGAAGAGCGCACCGATCCGCGGCGGCTCCGCAAGCGAGAGGCCGACGACCAGCAGCAGCGCGAACGGCGCGGCCAGCGCGGCGGGCTCGGGCCGGCCGAGCACGAGCGCGGCGATCAGCCCGACGCCCGCGAGCGCCGCGTACGCCCCTAGCTTCGTCGTTGCGGCCCGGGTCACTCCGGGGCGGGCTCGGGCGCGGGCTCGGGCGCCGGTGCCGGTACCCGGTCGAGCAGCTCGAGCACGATGTCGTCGGGCCGCAGACGCTGCACCCAGAGCTCCGGCCGCAGCGACAGCCGATGCGCGAGCGCCGGCACGGCGACCGCCTTCACGTCGTCCGGCGTCACGTAGGTGCGGCCGTCGAGCGCGGCGCGGCAGCGCGAGAGCTTCAGCAGCGCCAGCGACCCCCGCGGGCTCGCACCCACCTGGACGCCGGTGGCCGAGCGCGTCGCGCCGACGAGGTCGACCATGTAGAGCCCGACGCTGCGCGCGACGTGCACCTGCTCGATCGCCTGTTGCATCTCGAGCAGTTCGTCACGGCCGACGACCGACTCCAGCTCGACCTCGTCGGAGCCGCGCTCGAGACGGCGCGCGAGCACGTCCCACTCCTGCTCGCGCTCGGGGTAGCCGACGCCGATCCGCAGCAGGAAGCGGTCGAGCTGCGCCTCGGGCAGCGGGTAGGTGCCCTCGTACTCGATCGGGTTCTGCGTCGCCAGCACGAGGAAGGGCGGGGCCAGCGGGTGCGTCGTGCCCTCGATCGTCACCTGCCGCTCCTGCATCGCCTCGAGCAGCGCCGCCTGCGTCTTCGGTGGGGCGCGGTTGATCTCGTCGGCGAGGAGAAGGTTGGTGAAGATCGGGCCCGGCCGGAACTCGAAGTCGGCCTCGCGCTGGTTGTAGATCGAGGCGCCGGTCACGTCGGAGGGCATCAGGTCGGGCGTGAACTGGACGCGCGTGAAGCCGATGCTCGTCACCTGCGCGAAGGCGCGGGCCATCAGCGTCTTGGCCAGGCCCGGGAAGTCCTCGATCAGGACGTGGCCGTCGGCCAGGATCCCGAGCAGCACGAGCTCCAGCGCCCCGCGCTTGCCGACGACGGCGCGCTCGACCTCGTCGAGGACGGCGTTCGCGCGGCCGGCGACCTGCTCGACGTTCACAGCGACTCCAGCCGCTCGACCGCGCGGCGCAGGTCGGCCTCGGGGATCCCGGCTGCGTGACGGTTGGTCGGTGCAGGCCGGTGGTCGCGCGCCAGCTCCCAGAGCTCCGGGCCCAGGAGGTCCTCGCTGTCCTCGAGGCGCGCTCCGCGGGCGGCGAGACGGACGCCGGCGATCTCGCGAACGACCGGCCGCAGGCGGACGTGGGTGTCGAAGGCCGACGCGGTCGCCATCGTCAGCTCGCGCTCGATCCGGTCGAGCTCGGCCGGACGCTGGGCCCCGGGCGGATCGCGATCGAGTGCCTCACCAAGGGCCGAGCGCCTCTCGACCGGGAAGGCCTCACGCGCCACGAGCACGACGTTGAACAGCGCGAGCCCGCCGACGGCGAGGATGAAGACGTCCAGCTCGAGCTCGAACCAGCCAGGCTCGAGCAGCCGGGCGAAGAGAAGCGCCGCCGCAAGCAGCGCGCTGAAGAACAGCCAGGCGACGACCAGCCGCCTCACGCCGCCGCCCGCGCCGCTTCGGGCTCAAGCTCGGCGCGCAGGCCGGCGAGAGCGTCGACCGCGTCCTCCTGCATCCGCTCGTCGATCTCGAGCCGGCTGAACTTGGCCCGCTCGTAGAGGTTCGTCAGCCGTCCCACCGAGGCGCTGCTGACGCCGAGGCGGTCGAGCGCGCGCTCGACGTACTGGCGCGGCGTCTCGGACGGCTCCCGCGCGACCCCGTGCGCGGCGAAGGTCTTCTCCATCCGGGCGAAGGCGCGGATCACCGCGCGGCGCGGGTCCTGCTCGGCGCGCAGGTCGTCGAGCGAGTCGGCGAGCACCTCGTCGAGCGCCGCCGAGAGCTCGGCCTCGCGCGCCCAGTCGTCGCCGCGCATGCGCTTCCAGACGATCGCGGCCACCAGGCTCGCGGCGACGACGAAGAGCAGCGACCCCACGATCAGCGCGGGCAGCCACTGGAACTGCGCACTCCCGGCGTGGGCCGGGTCGAGCTTCGCGTTTCCCGTTCCCGAGCCGATCCCGCCGCCGGCCGACGGGCCTTTGGGGTGCACGTGCAGCGTGACGAAGTGGCGGATCAGGTATGCGACCGGGATCGCGATCGCCGCGAAGGCGAAGATCGTCCGGAACTGCGACCCGAACGACCCACCGCTCTGGAGCAGCTTCTGCCGCCGGCCGAGCGAGGCCATCCAGAGCACCGCCAGCACGCCGAACGGAAAGAGGATGAACATCACGCTGGCGCCGTATTCGAAGATCAGCTTCGGCGTCTCCGCCGAGCCGCCGCCTCCGCCGCCGCCGGGCCGGTGCGCGTGACTCGCCAGCGCGACCACAGCGAGCAGGACCGTCAGCGCGATCCCGCTCAGCAACAGCCTGCGAGCACCGCTCATGGCCGAACCCTAGACAAGCACGGCAATGGCGCCGCGCTCGGCCTCGAAGACCGCGTGCTCGACGTCGCCCAGGTCCTCGCCGTCGACATGCAGCGGCAGCGGCCGGTCGCAGGCGATCTCGATCCGGTCGAGGTCGTGCCCGTAGAGCAGGTCACCCGAGCGCGCCTGGCCGCGGCCGGTGAGGATGTGACGGAGAAGTCGCGGCAGCGTCTGGGGTCGAACGTGCTTCGGCGCGACCAGGTCGAGGCCGAGCTCAAAACGAGCTTCGGGCGCGACACGAATCGGAATCGAGCCCGCGTAGGTGTACGGGTCGACGTTCGCGACGAGCGCGAAGGCGGCCCGGCCGCGGCCCTGCACCTCGAGCGCCGGCTCGAAGCGAAAGCGCTGCCCGGCGACGAGCCTCACCGCGGACCCGACGAAGGCGTAGTCGCCCGGACGCTTGCCATCATCGCGGCGGCCGAGCGCGTCAACGCGCCGCACGAGCTCGGCGTCGAGACCGATGCCCGCCGAGAAGCCGAAGCGCCGACCGTTCACCCGCCCCACGGAGATCGTCCGCGTACGACCGGCTTCCAGCGCCGCGGCGACCTGCCTGGCCGCCGCGCCCGGGTTTCGCGGAAGGCCGAGCACCCGCGAGAGCACGTTCGCGCCGCCGCCGGGCAGGAAGCCGAGCGGCACGCCGGGCGGCGCGCCGTTCAGGACCTCGTTGAAGCCGCCGTCCCCCGAGAAGACAACCACTGCCTCGCCCCCCTCCGCGGCCAGCTCGGTGCCGTGGCCGTGCCGCTCGGTCAGCAGCGTTCGCACCTGCGCCACGCGCTCGAGCTCCGCCTGGACGGCGCGCACGCGCGCCTCCGAGACGGCGCTCGCGTACGGGTTCACGATCAGGACGACTTCCATAAGCTGGCGCGAGGATGACACGACTCGCTGTGGTGGCGGCTCTCAGCCTCGCGCTATTCGCCGCGTGCGGCGGCGGTGGCGACAAGAAGGTCGCCGAGGTCGGCGGCCAGCAGGTCACGCAGCAACAGCTCGACGCGCTCGTCCAGCACTTTCGCCGGGTGGCACAGCAGGAGGGCAAGGACTTCCCGAGCGCAGGGACGAAGCCGTTCGTCCAGCTCCGCAACCAGCTGCTCGGGCTGCTGGTCTACCGAACGGAGCTCAAGCAGGCGGCGAAGCGGCTAGGCGTCACGGTCAGCGACGCGCAGGTCAACGATCGTCTTGCTGCGGCGCAGGCCGGCGGCGACAAGGAGGGCGACACGAACGGCGACACCTACGCGCGCGACACGGTCGAGGCCGAGCTGCTGAAAGAGGGGATCGCCGCGAAGGTCACGCGCGGGATCACCGGCAAGACGGTCGCCGAGCGCAGCGCACGCCGGAACGCGGCCCTGGCGACGTTCCTGGCCCGCTTGCAGCGGCAGACCAACGTGCGCTACGAGCCCGGCTACGCACCGGGCTCGTAGCGCGTGTCGCGCTCAGCAGGCCGTCCCCCCCGAGGGGCCGCCGAGAGCGAAATCGAAGGCGTGCGAGACGTCGACGTCCGAGTAGATGTCGTTCGCGTCGTTCCGCCCGAACGTGAACGCCGTCACGTTGTAGAGCTTGTTGCCGACCGGTAGGCCGATCCCGAAGCCGCCGTTCAGCGACACATCCACGGAGATCGTGTTCCCGCAGACGCGGCCCGTCGCGACCATCGTCCGTGGGTAGTCGAGCACCTTGCAGGTCTGCGGCGTGGTGTCGGTGCAGGTCGTCGAGCCGGCGAAGTACTGCGGCGCCTGGCCGCCCGTCGACTCGGCGCCGACGTAGAAGATCCGGTAGGCCTCCTCGCCGAAGTCGCCCACCGAGAGCGCCTGGAAGCGCGTCAGCCAGACCGCGTTTGCCTTGCCCGGCGGCGGGAGCATCCCGGCCAGGTCGGCGACCGTCATCTTCACCCGCAGCGTGCTCGGGCTCGCCTGGCTGACCGCGACGTTCGTCAGGTCGAGCTGCGGCTGGTTCGGGCCCGCGCCCACGGGTGAGTAGTGCGGCCACTGGGCGTCGCCGGCGGCGTCCTTGACCGGGCTCTTCAGCAAGCGGTCGTTGGCCTTCTTGCCGGTGATCGTCTTGCCGTCGAGCTGCCTGGCCTCGTACAGGTGCGCACCGTGGTTCTGGCTCGTGGTGTCGTTGTAGATGATCCGGATCGCGCCGCTCTTGTCGAGGTTCAGCGCGAAGTAGTCGGCCATCGTGCGGTCGCCGCCAGAGACCGTGCAGCCGATCCCCTGGTTGCAGATCTGGCCGTAGTGCATCGGCTTCTCGGTAAAGCGCTCCTGCGCGATCGTCGGCGACAGCGAGGCAGCGTTCGAGACCGTGGCCGCGTAGCCCCACCACTTGACGGTGGTCGCGCCCTGCGGGTCGTTTGCCCAGCTCGGGAACGAGTCGGGCTGGCCGGCGGTGTCGGTCGCGTACCACGCAAGCGCGAGCGTCCCGGCCTGGCCCGCCTGGGCCCAGAGGAACTCCGCGGTCGTCGAAGGAGCGGTGCTGACGCGGACCGGCGTCGTCCAGCTCTGGCCCTGGTCGGTCGAGGACGAGTAGTAGACGGTGCTGTCGGTGACGTCGATCCAGGCCACGTAGACGTTGCCGCCGGAGTCGATCGCCAGCGCCGGGAAGAGGTGCCCCGGGCCGCCGCCGCCCGGCGAGGCCGGGAGCGTCACGTTGTGAAACTGGATCCCCGTCCGCTGGCCGGGCGCGACGTGGCCGATCGTCAGGCGCACGTGGTCGCCCTCGTTGCAGGCGGAGTACAGGTTGCGGTACTTCGGATCGAAGCGGAGCTGGCCGCAGGTCGCGTCCGCGGCGAGCGGGAGCGGCGCCTTCGCGGAAGCGCTCTGCCAGACGAGCCCGCCGACCGGGTCGGTCGGGCCGGTCGTGCCGGGGCTCGAGTAGATGAACGTGCCGACGGCCGTCTCGTGGAAGCCCATGAAGATCGTGTTGTCGCCGGCCGAGGTCGTCGGGCCGTTGTCGATCGCATACCACTGGCGGTCGACGGCGACGTTCTGGACGGCGAGCGGGTTCTTTCGCCAGGTGTTCCCGTCGTCGTTCGAGACCGAGGTGCCGAGGTTGACGAGCCCCTCGAGGTCGACGAAGTAGTGGTAGCCCTGGTCGTCGACGGCAATGTCCGTGTCACCGCCGCCCGGAGGAGCGTCCGGGCGCAGGCCGACTGGGCTGTCGACGTGGAACTCGAGCCCGTTGTCGGTCGAGCGGTGGATCCATGAGTTCTGCATCGTCGTGCCGAACGGGCCGCTCTCCCAGTAGTCGTTGGTCTTCGGGTCGAGGAAGTTCAGCGGCTCGCCCTCGGTCCGCTGCGGGTCGACCACGGTCGCCGGGCTGAAGGTGAGCTTGCCCGCGACGTAGGTGGGCGTCGGCGAGCCGCCGGCGCCGCCGGTCCCCGAGCCGGGAGTCGTGTCGACCTGGGTCACGGGGACGTTGCTCGTGGCGTACGTGCCCGTGTAGGTGTACGGCCCCGCGACCACGCCGCCCGAGAACGGGCAGACCTGCAGGTTCCAGGTCCCTGCCTGGAGATTCGGGCTCTGGTACCTGACGGTCTCGGGGCTCGTGGCGGTGTCGCCGAGCACCTTCAGCGTGCCGCTCGGGTCGTACAGCGCAAGCGTGATGTCGTTGGCCGAGACGGTCATCGCGGCCATGCCGACGATGGTCGTGTCGCCCGGGGCGACGGTGACCGCTTGCAGCGGCCCGCAGTCGGTCGGCGTGATGCTGCCGGAGAAGGTGCCGGAGTCGGCGGCGGCCGTTCCGGTGACGACGAGAACGGCGGCCAGGGCCGCGGCGAGAGCGAGAAACCTCAGACGCATTGAGCGCTCCTTGGGTCGACGATCGGGGATCCCCGCGGAGCGCTATTGCCGCGATCTTTTAGCTGCAAACCTCCGGTTTTTTGACTGACGAATCAATCAGGAGTCGCGTACCCGCGCATTCCATCCAGAAGAAGCGCGTAGAAGCGGTCGGCCAGGTCATCCGTGTCCGCGCCAGGACGCAGCCAGGTGTAGGCCCAGTTCGAGGCCGAGAGCGCGAGCAGCGCGGCCGTCGCGTCGTCGAGGTCGCTGCGCAGCTCGCCGAGCTCGCGGCCCTCGCGGAAGAGCGCCCGGATCCGCTCCTCGTAGCGACGCCGCTCGGCGAGGATCCCCTCGCGCCGGTCGCCCTCGAGGTAGCGCCACTCCTGGACGAAGACGGTCGCCACGTCGAGCTGGTCGGCGACCACACGCAGGTGCGAGCGCAGCGCGAACCGGATCTTCTCCGTCGCCGGCAACTCCTCCGGGATCGCGTCGAGACCGGCGTGGAAGGCGCGCGCGCCCTCTGCCATCGTCTCGTACAGCAGGTCCTGCTTCGACTCGATGTGCGCGTAGAGCGAGCCCTTCTGGACGCCGAGCGCCTCCGCGATCTCGCCGATCGAGGTGCCGTGGTAGCCCTTCTGCGCGAACAGTCGCGCGGCCTGCCGAGTCAGCTCCTCGCGCCTGGCGCTCATCGCTCGCGGTAGACCTCGGCGGCCGCGCGGTGGAAGCCACCCGGCAGCCCGGCCGCCTCGAAGGTGGCCGCGATCTCCTCCATCTCGCCGACCCAGCGCCAGCCTTTCGCCTCGGCCGAGCGGGCCGCCTGCGCGAAGCGGTCGCGCAGCTCCGGCTGGGAGAGGTCCCACTCGGCGAGCAGCGCCTCCTCGACGCCCTCGCGGAACGCCAGCTCGCGAATCGCCAGCAGCATGGCCGCGGTTCCCTTCGACCACGCGGCGTAGGCCATCTTCACCGCCGAGGCGTTCGAGACGATCCGCGCCTCGAGCATCGAGCCGGCGAAAAGGTCGGCGATCTCCCCGGCGCGATCGCCCGACAGGTAGAGCCTCGTCGTGCCGGCCTCGCGCGGCGGCGAGCCGACGATCCCGCCGTCGACGAAGTCGCCCACCACCTCCGCGACCTTCGCAGCGGTTGCCGGCGAGACGGCGTTCGCGTCGACGAAGACGCCGTCGAAGCTCACGAGCGAGCGCGCGACGTCGAGCGCTGCGTGCGGCGGGCAGATCGAGAAGACAAGGTCCGCCTCGGAGACCCGCGACACGGAGCCGACGTCCTCGAGCCCCGCGTCCTCGGCCCGCGCGCGCGTCGCCTCGCTGCGCCCCTCGGCGGCCCAGACGACCCGGACGCCCTGCCCGCGCAGGACCGCCCCGACCGCGGCGCCCATCTCGCCGGGATGCAGCAGGCCGACCGTGCGCTCAGCCACTAGACTTCGCACCCTAACGATCGTTCGGTTGGGAAGGGACGCGGATGCCAGAGCGAGAGCAGGAGTTCCTCGAGTACGTACAGGGCGGCGGCCAGGTCGAGGCCGGCGACTGGATGCCGGACGAGTACCGCGCCCGGCTGCGGAAGTTCATCGAGATGCACGGCAACTCGGAGCTGATGGGCGTGCTGCCCGAGCGCGAGTGGATCCTGCGCGCGCCGACGCTGCAGCGGAAGCTGGCCCTCACCGCCAAGGTGCAGGACGAGGTCGGCCATGCGCAGCTGATCTACCGCGTCGTCGAGGACCTGGGCAAGTCGCGCGAGGAATGTCTCGACGACCTGATCTCCGGCAAGTCGAAGTTCCACAACGTCTTCCACTACCCGACGAAGACCTGGGGCGACGTCGGCGTGATCGCCTGGCTCGTCGACGCGGCCGCCATCATCAGCCAGAAGGCGCTGCTCAAATGCTCGTACGCGCCGTACGCGCGGATCATGAAGAAGATCTGCTGGGAGGAGTCGTTCCACATCCTCCACGGCCGCGACGTGATTCTCACCCTGATGAACGGCACCGAGGACCAGCGCGGGCTGGTGCAGGAGGCGCTCGACCGCTGGTGGGGCCCGCTGATGCAGTTCCACGGCAACCCGATCCCGACCGACGAGGACCCGATGTTCATCTGGCGGATCAAGAGTCAGGGCAACGACGAGGCGCGCCAGCAGTTCCTCGACGGCTACGTGCCGCAGATCTGGGAGCTCGGCCTGACCGTCCCCGACCCCGAGCTGCGCAAGGACGAGGAGACCGGCCGCTGGCACTACACCGAGCCGGACTGGGACGAGCTGATGAGCGTCGTCACCGGGCACGGGCCGAAGACGGAGGACCGGCTCGACCTGCGCCGGCAGGCGCGCGAGAACTCCGCCTGGGTTCGGTCGGTCCTGCTCGCGGCGTGATCTACGAAGTCTTTCGCCAGGAGCGCAAGGGCCAGGCGTTTCAGCACGCCGGGTCGGTCGAGGCCGCCGACGAGCGCTTCGCCGAGTCGTACGCGCGCGAGCAGTACGGCCGCCGCGGCGAGTCGGTCGCCCTGTGGGTCGTCGAGCGCGGCTCGATCATGCGGATCGAGGAGTTCGTCGACGAGCTGAACCGCAACTACCACCGCGTAGACGGCTATCCGCTCAAGGAGAAGCTGAAGGAGGCACGTGAGCGAGCTGCTGCTCGAGATCGCTGACGACGAGCTGATCCTCGGCTGGCGCGACTCGGAGTGGACGGGGATCGCGCCGTTCCTCGAGGAGGACGTCGCCTTCTCGTCGATCGCGCAGAACGAGGTCGGCCACGCGCGGGCGCTGTACGAGCTGGTCGCGCGCGAGCTCGGGACGACCGCGGACGAGCTCGCCTTCGACCGCGAGCCGGCCGAGTACCGCTGCTCGAAGCTGGTCGAGCTGCGACTGCCGGAATGGGAGCGCACGATCGCGCGGCACGTCCTGTACGAGCAGGCGGACGCAGAGCGGCTCGAGCGGCTGAAGGCCTCGGACGACCCGGAGATCGCGGGCCTCGCCGCCAAGATCGACCGTGAGGAGATCTACCACCGGCTCCACGCCGAGATGTGGCACGAGCGCCTGAAGGACGAGCCGCGCTACGTCGAGGCGCTCGACGAGCTGCGCCCGCTGGTAGGAAAGCGGAACGGCCACTCGTCCGAGCTGACGACCTTGTGGGAGGAGATGACGTCGGTGCGCCGCTCGCAGCCGGCGGGCACGACGTGGTGACGGCCGAAGAGGTCTGGGAGGCGCTCGCCGAGATCCCCGACCCCGAGATCCCGGTCATCTCTGTCGTCGACCTCGGCGTCGTCCGCGACGTGCGCGTGGCTGACGAGCGCGTGCACGTCGAGTTCACGCCGACGTTCCTCGGCTGCCCGGCGCTCGAGGTGATGCGCGACGCGATGTCCGCGCGGATCGCCGAGCTCGGCGCCGAGCCGGAGGTGGAGGTCGTGCTCGACGACTCGTGGTCGACCGACCGCATCACGCCCGAGGGCCGCGAGAAGCTCCGCGCGGCTGGCTTCGCGCCGCCGACGCCGCGCGGCGAGGGCACCACGCTCGTGCAGCTGCAGTCGAACGGCTTCCGCTGCCCCTACTGCGGCTCGCGCCACACCGCGCTCGAGAACATCTTCGGCCCGACGCCGTGCCGCTCGCTGCGCTACTGCCGTAGCTGCAAGCAGCCGTTCGAGCAGTTCAAGACGATCTAGTAGGACGTCCGCAGGCGGCGTAATCGTGCGGGCATGCGGATCTCGCTCGCCGCGCTCGCGGTCGTGCTCCTGGCCGGCTGCGGCAGCTCGCAGCCGCGGCTGACCAAGGCCGAGTTCACGCAGCGCGCGACGGCAATCTGCTCTCGCTACGGCACGTACCTACAAGGGCTGAGGAGCAACCTCACCGCGGGGAACGCCGCCCAGGCCCAGGCCGCGATCGCGCAGGTACTGCCAATCGTCCGCTCCGGCATCGACGAGCTGCAAACGCTCCGCCCGCCGCAAGAGCTGCAGGACGCCTACGACCGCTGGCTGGCCGCCACCGATCTGCAGCTGAAGACGGTCGAGCGGATGCAGAAGGCGGCGCAGAAGAACGACCTCGCGGGCATGGTCGCTGCGATCAAGACACTCGGCGGGACCGACCTGCAGCAGCTCCAGGTCGACTCGGCCACGCTCGGGCTGACCGGCTGCGCCTCCTCCTAGGACTCGATGCCGACGTTGAAGCTCGGGTAGCGGCCCGTCAGCAGCAGCGCGTACGCGTAGGTCTGCGTCTCGATCCGCAGGGCGAGCGCGGCGAAGTTCCGGATGCCCTCGGGCACGCGGCCGGTGGCCAGCGCGATGAACCAGCTGAAGATCGCCAGCAGCTGGTTGAGCTGCGAAAGCAGGTTCGACAGGAACAGCGCCGGGATCGCGAGGATGCCGCGGAAGAAGACCGTCAGGCGGTTCTGCCGCTCGGGCGGGTCGATCTCGAGGTCGATCGGGTAAGTGCCCTCCTTGCCGGTGAAGGGCGGATACGGGTCGGCGACCAGCAGCGTGTACGCGCGGACGTGGGTCGTGTAGCGAAGGAACGTTCCGAGGAAGTTGTGCAGGCCTTCGGGCGACTGGCCCATGAACAGCGTCGCGAACCAGTTGACGATGTACGCGAGCAGGGCGATCACGCCCCAGAGCACGGCCCAGAGGAAGAGCGGGATCGCAAGGATCAGGCGGAAGAAAACCGTCAGCCTGGTGCGCTGCAGGTCGTCGTTGACGACCAGGCGGATCGGGTGCGTCGCGGGCACGGTTGCTGCAGCGGTTTCCATGTCGTTTCCCTCCATTAGCGGCCCTTGAAGTCCGGCTCCCGTTTCTGCAGGAACGCATCCACTCCTTCGCGGAAGTCCTCGGTGCGAGTAGCGGCTGCCTGCAGCTGAGCCTCCAGCTCGAGTTGCTCCTCGAGCATCGCATGCGGGGCGTTGTCGAACAAGCGTTTCGAGAGCCCGACGCCGCGGGTCGGCATCGCGGCCAGCTCGCCGGCCCACTCGGCAGCGCGCTCGGTCACGCGGTCATCCGGGACGACCTCGGAGACAAGGCCCCAGTCGAGCGCTTCTTGCGCGCTCAGCCGCCGGCCCGAGGTCATCCACTCGAAGGCGCGCGCCGGGCCGAGCAGGCGCGTGATGAAGAAGGTGCCGCCCATGTCCGGCACGAGGCCGATATTGATGAAGGCCGGGACGAAGGTCGCGCTCTCGGCGGCCAGGCGCAGGTCGCAGGCACAGGCGAAGCTCAAGCCCGCGCCGGCGGCCGGTCCGTTCACGGCCGCGAGCACCGGCTTCTCGAGCCCGCGCACCGCACGAATCGTGGGGTGGTAGTTCGTCCGCAGCCGGCCGGCGATGTCCTTCGCGGCCTCGCCGAACTCGTTCAGATCCTGGCCGACGCAGAAGCCGCGGCCCGAGCCGGTGACGACGACCGCGCGCACGTCCTCGGCCCGTGCCTCCTTGAACACGCCGACGAGCTGCTTGTGCATCTCCGCGGTGAAGGCGTTGAGCACGTCCGGCCGGTTGAGCGTGATCGTCAGGACGCCGCCGTCGCGGCTGGTCTCGACCTCGGCCATCCGCCGCAGCCTACAACCCGGTTGCTAGCTTCGGCGCATGGCCGGACTGACGTTCGTCTCGTCGGAAGAAGAAGCGCTCGACGCGTATTCGAGCGCGGTGATCACGGTCGCCGAGCGGCTCGCGCCGTCGGTGGCAAACCTGCGCGTCACGCGCGGCCGGAGAGCCGGCGGCGGCAGCGCGGTGGTGATCACGCCGGACGGATTCCTGCTCACTTCGGCGCACGTGGTCGAGGGCTCGACGCGCCCTGGACGCGCCTCGTTCGTCGACGGGCGCGAGCTGCGCTTCGACGTCGTCGGCTCCGACCCGCACTCCGACCTGGCGGTGCTGCGCGCGGAGGCGGACGACCTCGTGGCCGCGGAGCTCGGTGACGCCGAACGCCTGCGCGTCGGCCAGCTGGTGGTCGCGATCGGCAACCCGAACGGGTTCGCCGGCTCGGTCACCGCCGGCGTCGTCTCGGCGCTCGGGCGCTCGCTGCCGACGGGCAGCGGGCGGATCGTCGACAACGTGATCCAGACCGACGCGGCGCTGAACCCGGGCAATTCGGGCGGCGCGCTGGCCGACGGGCGCGGACGGGTGGTCGGCGTCAACACCGCGGTCGCGGGCGTAGGCCTCGGGCTCGCGGTACCGGTCAACGACGCGACGCGGCAGATCGTCGGCGCGCTGATGACGGAAGGGCGTTTCCGGCGGGCGTACCTCGGGATCGCGGGCGGCTCGCGGCCGTTGCCGCCGCGCCTCGCGCGACGGCTCGGACGGGGCTCCGGGGTCGAGGTCGTGCAGGTGGTCGAGGGATCGCCGGCCGCCGAGGCCGGGCTGCGGCCCGAGGACCTGGTCGTCGAGCTCGACGGCTCGCCCGTGGCAGACGTCGGCGACATCCAGCGGCTGATGGCGGTCGAGAAGATCGGCGCGGCCGTGCCGGTGCGCGTGCTGCGCGGCGGCCAGGAGCTCGAGCTCGCGCTCGTGCCCGCCGAGCTCGACGGCTAGATCGGTCCTTCGCCGCGCTGCGTGTGGCCCTCGTGGCCCTCGAGCTCGGCGATCACCTGCCCGACGAGCACGGCGGCGAGCAGCCAGACGGTCACCACCGGCGAGAGCACGCTCGAGAGGACGATCAGCACGCCCGCCACGACCGCGGTCGCGAGGCGCAGCAGGACGTCGGTGTCGAAGAACGCGGGCGGCGTCGCGAGCTGGATCGCGGCGAGCCCGGCCATGCACAGGGCGGTGCCGGCCGCCGCGATCCAGCCGGTGTGGTCGTAGCGCGGACCGGGCTCGACGGAGAAGATCGCCAGCTTGACGCCGACGCCGAGCGCGGCGATCCCCGCCGCCACGAAGTAATGGGCGTAGACGTACGTCATCCCGCTCCGCACGTTGCGGGTCACGACTGCGGTCGCGTCGAGGAAGTCGAAGTAGAGCCACCAGATCGCCGCCGCGGTCAGGAAGCCGCCGAGCGCGACGACGCCCGAGAGGACCGTCCAGCTGACGTGAGCGGTTCCGAGCACCACGCCGATCACGCCTTCGCCGAGCACGATCAGGACGAGCAGCCCGTACCGCTCCGGCAGATGCCGCGGGTGGACCGGCATGCCGCGCAGCAGCTGCCACGCCCTGATCGGGCCCGCGTGCTCGATCAGGAGCGCGACTCCCCAGACGACGTACTTCCACGGCGTGGGCACCGCCAGCGAGATCAGCCAGATCCCGATTGCGGAGCCGAACACGAGTAACAGCCAGCCCGCGACCGGGCGGGCCACCTCGAGATCGCGGTAGACCCGCGCGTAGAGCGCGAGCAGCACCAGGCGAACCGCGACATAGGCGACGACGAAGGCGTTCTGGCCTCCGTGCAAGGCGTCGGGCACGGTGCTGGCGAGCGCGGCCACGCAGAACATGCCGAGCAACGTCAGCAGCCGGTAGACCAGGTCGTCGGTGTCGAACCGCGTCGCGTAGAAGGCGAAGCCGGACCACGCCCAGCTGATCGGCAGGAAGAGCGCAAGGTAGCGGCCGAAGCCGGCCGCGGTCGGATCGGCGCTGAGCGTCGAGGCGACCTCCGCAATCGCCGCGACGAAGACGAGGTCGAGGAACAGCTCGAGCCAGGTCGCGCGGCGATCCTCGCCGGCCTCGAGCATCGTGCGCAGCCGCGGCGGATCGAGGAAGCGGTCGAACCTGCTCAGCGGCCGCGCGCCCGGCGTGCGAGCGCCCAGGCAGCGAGCACGGCCAGCCCGCTCACGACCTGCCAGCCGAGCATCAGCCGCTGCACGTCGACGGCCGGTTTCCATTCGACGCGCTCGCCCGGGCCGATCACGTAGGCGCCGACCGGCCTCGCCATCAGGCCGAAGCCGCCGCCCCCGTTGTTCTCGTTGTCGCCGCCGCCGCCACCGCCGCCGCGGACGGCGGCCGCAGGCACGAGCGTGACGCCGTCGCGCTCGACCGCGTCGGCGTAGACCCGCTTGGCGGCGATAGCGTCGCGCGCTCCCTTCAGCAGCTCGTCGATGTCGGGCATGGCTACCTCCCTTTGAACTCGGGCTTGCGCTTCTCCGTGAAGGCGGTCAGACCCTCATGTGCATCTTCGCTCGCGAAGGCGAGATAGAGCGCACGCCGCTCGGCCTCGAGCCCCGCGCTCAGGGTCGTCTCGTAGGCGCGGTCGACCGACTCCTTCGCCAGGCGCGTGGCGACCGGGCCCTGCTCGGCGATCTCGCGGGCGACGCGCTTGGCCTCCTCGAGCCAGGCTTCCTTGGCGACGACGCGGGCGACGAGGCCGGCCTGGAGAGCCTCGTGCGCGGAGAGGCGGCGACCGCTCAGGATCACGTCCATCGCCAGCGCCTTGCCGACGGCGCGGGTCAGCAGCTGCGTTCCGCCGGCGCCGGGGATGACCCCGAGGCCCGTTTCCGGCTGGCCGAACTCGGCCGTCTCCGAGGCGACGATCAGGTCGCAGCTCAGCGCCAGCTCGCAGCCGCCGCCCAGGCAGTAGCCGGAGACCGCGGCGACAAGCGGCGTCCAGAGGCCGCGGATTGCGTCCCAGCGCTCCACGCGCCGCTGGTAGTAGAGGTCGATCGCGCCCGCCTGGGCGAGCTCGCCGATGTCGGCGCCGGCGGCGAAGACCCGCTCGCTGCCGCCGAGCACGATCACGCGCACGGCCGCGTCGCGGTCGAGCTCCTCGAGCGTTCGCACGAGCTCGTCCATCAGTGCGTCGGAGAGCGCGTTCAACGCCTCGGGTCTGTTGAGCAGGACGACCGCGACCGCGCCGTCGCGCTCGGTCGTGACGATCGAATCAGCCATGCCCTGCCGCGCCAACAGTGACTGTCACTGTGTCTGTCCCTGTGTCTGTCCCTGTGTCTGTCACTGTGACTGTCCCCGAATCTGGGTTGTAAGGCTCATTTGCGATCCAGGAACTTCTCGATCGCGGCCTTCGGCTCCTCGGTGGCCATCGACAGGGCGAGCCAGTCGCGGGCGTGGTTGATCGTCTCGTGCCACGCCAGGTCGCGCCAGAAGTTCAGGTGCTGCTTGGCGTAGCGCGTCGTCTGCGGCAGCTTGCGCTCGAGGTTCTCGACCACCGCGTCGACCTTCGCGTCCAGCTCGGCGGCGGGGACGGCCCAGTTGACGAGCCCCCACTCCTCGGCCTTCTTCGCCGGCAGCTCGTCGCACATCAGCACGATCTCTCGCGCGCGCCGGTCGCCGACCATGATCGCCAGCCACTGCGTCGCGCCGCCCGCCGGCACCGAGCCGTGCTCCGGCCCGACGTGACGGATGTAGGCGTCGTCCACCATCACCGCCAGGTCGCAGGCCATCTGCAGCTCGTTGCCGCCGCCGACCGCGATCCCGTTGATGCGGGCCACCGTCGGCTTGCCGATCTCGCGCAGCCGGTCGTGCATGTCCTTGAAGGCACCGAACCACTTCCAGTACTCGGTCGGCTTGCCGAGGTAGTGGTCGGCCCACTCCTTCAGGTTCGCGCCGACGCAAAAGGCGCGGCCCGCGCCGGTCACGACCACTACGCGGATCGAGTCGTCGTACGAAGCGTCCTCACACGCGCGCGCGATCTCGCGCAGCATCTTGTAGTCGAACGCGTTCAGGATCTCAGGCCGGTTGAGCGTGATCGTCGCCCGCGGCGGCGCCTTCTCGTAGACGATCCGCTCGAAGCCGAGCTGCTCGGGGGGCAGCGGGCGTGGCGCGTCGGGCTGACTCACGAAACGTCCGCGAACAAGACGTGGAAGCGGCCGCCCATCTCCATCGCGTCCTTGCCGGTCGCCATGAACTCCTCGCTACGAGCGGCGCTCTTGAAGGCCTCGCGGTCGGGGAACTCCCACTCGGCGTAGTACGCGTAGGCCGGCTCGCCCATCGGCGCGCCGAAGACCTTGCCGTGCCGGAACGTGCCGCCGGGCACCTGCCGGCAGAGCTCGGCGTGCTGCTCGTACCGCTCCAGATCTGGCTCGCCCTCGTAGAGCACGAACGCCCTGACCATCCCGCCTCCCTCTCGTCGCTGGCAGCGGAGCCTAGCGCGCCCGACAGGCTTTCTTCCGGGAAGTGGACGTGGTACAAACGCCTGGCAGCAGCCGACTGCAATCCCTTGCCGCCGGTTGCCGGAATTGGGGGAGACCAACTCAGGGAGGGGAGAGCATGAGACGCGTTCGCGTCCGGCCGCCGCAGAGCAGAGCTTTGAAGCTGCTCCTGCCCGCAGCCTTGGCACTGCTCGCGCTGGCACTCGTACCGAGCAGCTTCGGCATCGTCAATCTCGACGATGGCACCACCGACCAGATCTCAGACTTCGACGCCAGGGGTGCAGCAGCGCCCACCGCTGACCAACTCGCCGCAGCGAGCACCGTCCACGGGAAGATCCAGTGGACCAGGTTCGGCACACCGGCGCAGGTCTTCCATCGTGGCGGCTACCTCGCCACCGGGCTGAGAGCGCCGAACGCGACCGCCGCTGCGCGCAGCTGGCTGGCCGCGCACAAGCAGGTCTTCGGCCTGAGCAGTGTCCGGCACCTCCGCGTAATGACGGCCGAGCCGATGCGCGGGGCGCCGTACTTCCATGCCGTCACCTTCCGGCAGGCATTCGGCCGCGCGCTCTCGTTCGACGGCGTCGCGACCGTCGCCGTCGTGAAGGCGAAGAGCGGCTGGAAGATCGTCTACGCCTCGTCGTCGCTGACGCCCGACGCAGGGCTGACGGGCAAGCAGGAGCTCTCGCCGCTGTCGGCGTGGCTCCGTGCCGCCCGTGCGGCGGGCATTCATGTCACCCGCGGTGACGCCGGCGTGCTCGGCAAGACCGCGGACGGCGGGGTCGCGATCTCCGCCGCCGGCGTGAGCGGGCTGGAGACCGTCAGGCCGACCGCGTTCGGCACGCCGCACCACGGGGCACTGCGGGCCTACGACGCGACCGTCACCAGGAGCCTGCAGGGCAGCCAGGACTCCTACCGCGTGATCGTCGACGCGGCGACCGGCCGGCTGCTCTTCCGCCAGAGCCAGGTCTTCAACCTTGCGGACAACCCGACCTGGAAGGGCTTCCAGGTTGCGCCGCCCTTCAACCCGATGAACGCGTACCCGTGGAACTACCCGAGCACGGACACGCGCGACACGTTCTGCTGGACCGCGACCGCGGGCTGCTCGATCGTCGTGGGAGACGCGACGACCGTGTACGGCGGCGGCCTCGCCTCGAAGCAGCCGTGGGACCTGCAGGCCACGACGGCGGGCTTCACCTCAACGGCCGACTCGACGCAGGGCAACAACGTCGACGACGCCCGCGTCTGGAGCGGGAGCCACGGCGTCTACGGCAACCCGGCGCTCTTCCGCGACTCGAGCGCAACTCGCGACTACCAGCCTGCCTGGACGAACGCCTGGTACACGTCGCAGTGCAACCCGCAAAACGTCGACGCCGCGGCCAACCCGGCCGGGAACGACATCGAGGCCTCGACGGCCAGCATGTTCGTCGGCCACAACCGGATGCACGACTTCTCGTACTACCTCGGCTTCGACGAGGGGCACTGGAACGCACAGCAGTTCAACAACGGCGTGTCGACGGTCGACCCGACCCCGACGCCCGGCGGCCCGGTGCTGGCACCACTCGGCAACGACGGGCTGATCGGCAACGCGCAGTCCGGCGCGGCCACCGGGAGCCGCGACAACGCGAACATGAGCACCGGCGCAGACGGCTCGCACCCCACGACGAACCAGTTCGTCTGGCAGCCGCTGGCCGGCTCGTTCTACGCCCCGTGCGTGGACGGCGCCTACGACTTCTCGGTCTACGGCCACGAGTACGGCCACCTGATCGAGAACCGGATGATCGGCAAGGGCGTCGGCGCCCGGCAGGGCACCCACGCCGGCTCGATGGGCGAGGCGTTCGGCGACTTCGACGCGCTCGAGGTCATGAACGCGCTGCATGTCGCGCCTGTCCCCGGGTCCGACAAGTACACCGAGGGCGCCTACGCGACGGGCAATGGCTACAACGGCATCCGCGACTTCCTCGCGGGGCGGCCGATGGGCGGCGAGTGGCCGGTCCCGAGCCACAATCCCGACACCGACCCGCTCAACTACGGCAACTTCGGCTTCGACATCGTCGGGACCGAGGTGCACGCCGACGGCGAGATCTGGGTCGCGGTCGAGATCGACCTGCGCGACCTGTTCCTGCAGCGGTACCCCTCCAGCGGGGCCGCCGAGGACATCGCCTGCGTCCGCGGGCAGCAGGACACGAACACCTGCCCGGGCGACCGGCGGTGGATCCAGGACTACTACGACTCGATGGTGATCATGCCCCGCGCCACCACCATGCCACAGGCCCGCGACGCGATGCTCGCCGCGGACATGGCGCGCTTCGGCGGAGCCAACCAGGACCTGATCTGGCAGGGCTTCGCGATGCGGGGCTTCGGCAACCACCAGAGCACGGTCAACAACGCTGACGCGAATCCGGTTCCGGACTTCTCGTCGCCGCTCGCGAACAACGCGACGGTGAACTTCTTCGCGGACTCGAAGGACGGCAGCGCCGTTCCCGTGAACGCGCAGATCTTCGTCGGCGACTACTCGGCTCGCTCCACGCAGATTGCGGACACGAACCCGGCGACCGTCAACGCCGGCACGGACGCGACCGGCAATCTCGACAACACGGCGCAGTTCGTCCCGATCGGTGCGGGCTCGCTGGCCGGCAAGGGCGACCGCTGGGCGTACTACAACTTCGTCGCGGTCGCTCCGGGCTACGGCCACGTGCGCTTCCGGATGAAGCGCCTGGAGGCCGGGGAGACCCGGAACGTCACGATCCACATGCCGACCAACTACGCGTCGGCGACGCAAGGCGCGACGATCACGACCGACGCTCCCGCGACCGGGACGAACGTGACCCCGGCGAACCTGATCGACGACAACGAGGGCACCAGCAACACCCAGAGCTGCACGCCGACCGCCACCTGCCTCGTGCCGGTGAACGGCCGCTGGGTGGTGCTCCAGCTCGGCGGGATCCCCGCCGGCGGCGTCTCGGTCAACCGGCTCGGCGTCTCGGCGATGTTCAGCAGCCGCTTCGTCGGCCTCCGCTCGTTCGACGCGTACGTGTGTCGCGCGGGCAGGGTCGCCGCGAACCCGACCTGCGATGGGTCGATCGCGGACGGCTGGACGAAGATCATCACGGGGCCGGCCGACTCGTTCCCGGGTGCGAACCCGCGGCCGGGCACGCAGGACGAGTCGCTGCGCTACTTCGCCGCGTCTCCGCAGCTGCTCGCCACGCACGTCAAGTTCGTGGTGACGAACAACCAGTGCACCGGTCAGCCCTCGTTCCAGGGCGACCAGGACCTGGATCCGGCCAACAACGCCGAGTGCCGCACCGGCATCCGGCGCAGTGAGGTGCACACGGCCGAGATCGAGGTGTTCGGTTCCAAGCCGACCATCGACGGCGTGCTCGTGACCGGGCAGTAACAGCACCGGCACGACGGTTCGGGAGAGGGCCGGCACGCGCCGGCCCTCTCTGCGTCCGGGGATATGCTCGCCGCCGTGAACGTCCTTGTCGTCGCCTTCGCCGTGCTCGCCGGTGTTGCGGGCTCGGTGCAGGTCGCGGTCATGTCCAAGCTGGGCGAGCGTGTCGGGATCTTCGGCGCCCTCGCGTGGGC
>DATIOF010000125.1:0-13298 GCA_035473395.1 Gaiellaceae bacterium | reverse complement strand
CGACGGAGCCGACCCTTGGGTCCCGATCGGAGTTGGCATTCACACCGGGCCGTCGTTCGTCGGCAGCATCGGCGAGGGCGACGCGCTGGACTTCACGGCACTCGGCGACACGGTCAACGTGGCCTCGCGGCTGACCGGGCTCGCCGGCCCGGGCGAGACCCTCGTCAGCGCCGAGGCTGCCGTGGCAGGCCACCTGGAGACGGCAATGCTCGAGCGGCGGACGTTGGAGCTCCGAGGGCGCGACCGTCCGCTCGACGCTTGGGTCGCGAGCGCGCGTGTCGGCGCGCCGTCCTAGAAGGCGTTTGCCACCCGTTCGAGCCGACCTCCGCGGACGGCAACAACGTCGAAGCGCGCCTCGAGCCCCGCGCACTCGGGGTGCGACGCGAGCCATGCCTCGGCGGTTCGGCGCAGGCGGCGCTGCTTCTCGGCGGTGACCATCTCGAGCGGGTCGCCCCTCCCCACGCCGCCCTTCGCCTTCACCTCGACGAACGCGAGGCGCCGCCCGCGACGGACGACGAGATCGAGCTCGTAGCCGCCGATCCAGACGTTCGTGCCGAGAATCCGATAGCCGCGTAGGCGGTAGTGCCTAAGCGCTTTCTGCTCGAACGAGTTCCGCAAGCTCGTCCTCGGTCATGTACGCCTTCGCTCGCCAGGAACGACGGTGGATCTCGGACGGGCCCACCTCGCGCACGACTGCCGTGTGGGTCGCCGTGATGTAGCCGACGTGCGAGCGGAAACCGTACGCCGGATAGAGCGCGTCGATCCGCCGCATCATGCGGTCACGCGTCACCTTGGCCACGATCGACGCGGCCGCGATGGCCGCGCTCTTCTCGTCGCCGTCGACGACGGCGCGATGCTCGGGAGCCGTCGGCCCGAGGCGAAAGCCATCCACGAGACAGACCTCGGCCGGCGGCGCCAGCTCGGCGAGCACGCCGCGGAGGCCGGCGAGATTCGAGCGGTGCAGACCCTCACGGTCGATCTGCGTCGCGGGCACGGCGCGTACAACTACGCGCTCGGCGCAGCCGATCACCGCGCGGTAGAGCTCCTCGCGCTGGGCCTCGCTGCACTGCTTCGAGTCGTTCAGGCAGGCAAGCGGTCGCACCTTGTGATCGCGCAGCTTCGCGTAGTCGAGCAGGACGCCCGCCACGAGCAGCGGCCCCGCGAGCGGCCCGCGCCCCGCTTCGTCGGCGCCGGCCACGAAACGCACACCGAGCTTGCGGTCGAACTGCAGAAGCTTGCGTCCGGGACGGCGGCGCTGCACGGACGCGAGGATAGCGCCGCGCTCAGCCGGCGACCGGCGCTCGTGACGCTGTCGTCACTCCTTCGTGGCAGGTTCGCCGTCGGCCTCGGCGGGCTCTTCCACCGGCTCGGGCTCGACCGCGGAGCCGGGCTCAGGCTCCTCCGCCACAGGCTCCTCCGCCACAGGCTCCTCGGCGGCAGGCTCCTCGACAGGAGCCTCCTCGACTTCCGCGGCCTCGGCGAGGATCTCCTCGTCGACCTCCTCGCCCTCGGGCGGCATCGCGCCCGCGCTTGTCAGGAGCTCCGACTCCGGCAGCACCACGCCGCGGCGCGCACGCACGCGCGCCCGCTTGCCGACCTTGCCGCGCAGGTAGTACAGCTTGGCGCGGTTGACATCGCCGATCGCGGTCACCTCGATGCGCTCGATCTTCGGCGAGTGCACCGGGAACGTTCGCTCGACTCCGACGCCGAACGACTGCTTGCGCACGGTGAACGTCTCGCGCACACCTGCGCCCTGGCGCTTGAGCACGATCCCCTCGAAGACCTGCACGCGGCGGCGCTGGCCCTCGATCACCTGGAAGTGCACGCGGACGGTGTCGCCGGCCTTGAACGGCGGCAGGTTCGTCCGCAGCTGCTGCTGCTCGAGGCTGTCGATCACTTTGCTCATAGAAAGAGGCCCGGCGGGCCGACGCGGAATGCTAGCGGAGCGTGATTCGGTTCGGAGGCCAGTAGGTGGCGAAGACCGGGCCGATCAGGTTCTTGCGCGGCACGGAGCCCCAGCGCCGCGAGTCGCAGGAGTCGCCGCGGTTGTCGCCCATGAAGAAGTACTGCCCGAACGGCACGCGCCAGGTCTCCTCCAGGTTGGCGGTGTCGGCCTCGCGCCGCTTCGGCTTGATGTACGGCTCGTCGAGCTTCTTGTGGTTGATCCAGATGAAGCCCTTTTCGTCCTCGTGGACGAGATCGCCGGGCAGGCCGATCAGCCGCTTGACGAAGACGCCGCCCTCGCCGCAGTCCTGCTTCGCCGCCGGCGGCGTCTTGAAGACGACGATCTCGCCGCGGTGCGGATCGCGGAAGCGGTAAATGAAGCGGTTGGCGAGCACCCGGTCGGAGAAGCGCGACTCGCAGGCCACGCCCGGCCGGGCGCAGTGCAGCGTCGGCTCCATCGAGGCCGAGGGGATCTTGTACGGGTTGACCACCCACGTCTTGATCGCGAGCACGATCGCGATCGCCGCCCCGATCGTCACGATCCAGTCGATCGCGATCCGCCAGGGCCTCGGCAGGCCCGCGGTCAGCCGGTCGATCGGGTTTCTCAGTGGAGCGAGATGCGGTTCGGCGGCCAGTACGTGGCGAACACCTTGCCGATCAGGTTCTTGCGCGGCACGGAGCCCCAGCGGCGGGAGTCGCACGACTCGCCGCGGTTGTCGCCCATGAAGAAGTAGCTCCCCTGCGGCACGCGCCAGGAACCGGTCGTCGAGTCGCGGGCCCGCCGTTCGGGCTTGACGTAGGGCTCGTTCAGCTGCTTGCCGTTGATGTAGACGAAGCCGCCGTCGCGCTCGGTGACCGTTTCGCCGGGCAGGCCGATCAACCGCTTGACGAAGGTGCCGCTCGCGCCGCACATCTCCTGCGCGGCAGGCGGTGTGTTGAAGACCACGATCTCGCCGCGATGCGGATCGCGGAAGTGGTAGATGAAGCGATTCGCCAGCACGCGGTCGGAGAGGCGGGCCTCGCAACCCTGGCCCGGCCTCGCGCAGTGCAGCGTCGGCTCCATCGACGAGGATGGGATCCGGTACGGGTTGACCACCCAGGCCTTGATCGCGAGCACGATCGCGATCGCGCCGGCGATGGTCACGATCCAGTCGATCGCGATCCGCCACGGGCGCGGTAGGCCGGCGGTCAGCCGGTCGAGCGGGTTGTGCGAGTGCTGCTCCTGCTTGGAGGGCTGCAGCAGCGGCGGGTAGCTCGGGGCCGGGTACTCCGAGCGGTAATCGTCGGTCGGCCGGTCGTCGCCGCTCACGACGCGCTTCTCAGTCGGCTCTGTTCCATCCGCCACTCGTCGATTCTCCTGTGGTCCCCCGATAGCAAGACGTCCGGCACCCGCCAGCCTCGGAACTCGGACGGGCGCGTGTAGTGAGGGTACTCAAGACCACCGTCGAGCTCGGCCGAGAAGCTCTCGACCAGGCCGGACTCCTCGCTGCCGAGCGCGCCGGGCAGGCGGCGCACGACCGCGTCGAGCAGCACCATCGCGGGCAGCTCGCCGCCCGAGAGCACGTACGGGCCGATCGAGATCGCGTCCGAGGCGAGGTGGATCCCGACGCGCTCGTCGAAGCCCTCGAAGCGGGCCGAGAGCAGTGTCAGCCGCTCCTCCTGCGCGAGCTCCTCGACCACATCCTGCGTCAGCTGGCGGCCCTGCGGAGTGAGGGCGACGACACGGTGCCCGGGCGCACCGACGTAGACGGCCTCGAGCGCGGCCGCGACGACGTCCACGCGCAGCACCATCCCGGCGCCGCCGCCGTAGGGCTCGTCGTCGACCTGGCCGTTGGCGAGCGGCGTGTAGTCGCGGTAGTTGAGCAGGCGCAGCTCGAGCTCCTCGCCGAGCACGGCAGCGACCGGACGCTGCTCCGTGAGCCAGGCGAACGCATGTGGGAGGAGAGTGAAGACGTCGAGCTGCACAGGGCGGTCAGTCAGCCTAGCTGGGGTCGGCGAAGCCTCGCGCGACCTGGATTCGGCCCGCATCGAGGTCGACCTTCTGGACGCAGGCGGCGACGAGCGGGAGCAGCAGGCCGGTGTCGAGCTCGAGCGCGTCGTTCGCCGGGCCGGGATGAAGCGCGGTGACGCGGCCGAGCGAACGGCCGTCCTCCTCTTCGACCGCCAGGCCGAGGAGCTCGAACTCGTAGTACTCGTCCTCGCCGGCCGGCGGGAGCTGCTCGCGCGGAACGGCGAGCTCGGCGCCGCGCGGCGGCTCGACGTCGAGCCGGATCACGGGCCGCCCGCCCGAGCGCTTCGACGCGACGACCTGTGCCGGCTCGCCGTCCACGTGGAGCGTCGCGCCCTTGGCGAAATGCGCCTCGTCCTCGCTCGCGTGCTCGACGAAGAACGAGCCGTCGAGCCCGTGCGGCTTGCCGACGCGGCCGACCTTGACGAGGTCGGTCATCCGCCGAACTGCGCGAGCGCTTCAGCTCGCGGCGCGGAGACGAGGATGTTCCCGGCCGCGATCTCCTCGGCCCGGGGGTGTCCGGACGCGCGAATGAGCCCGGCCGCGCGCTCGAGGTCGTACTCGGTGCGCCGCAGCTCGACGCCCTCGTCGAGGATCGCCCAGTACGCGCCCGGGCGGCCCTCGTACGGCCAGCCGATGCTGCCGGCGTTGACGAACACCTTGTCCCCGACGCGCCGCTCGAGCTGCATGTGCGTATGGCCCGCGACCACGCGCTGCTGCTCGACGTCGCGCAGGAGGCCTGCCAACTTCTCGTCGGTGGTCAGCTCGGTGACGATTGTGCGGTCGTCGTCCGGGGCCGCATGCACGTAGAGCGTGTCGTCGAGCACGACCGAGAACGGCAGCCCCGCGAGCCACTCGGCCTGCTCGTCCTCGAGCCGCTCGAGCAGCCACGCCAGGCCGTCGTCGCCGGTGTACTCGTCGGCGAAGAGCCGGTCGGCGTTGCCGCGGATGCAGTGTGCATTCGGGAGCGAGCCCAGCAGCTCGACGACCTCGCGCGGCTGCGGCGGGCCGGCCGCGATGTCGCCGCCGACCACGATCGCGTCCACGCCCTCGCGCTCGACGTCCGCCAGCACGGCTTCGAGCGCCGGGAAGTTCCCGTGGATGTCGTAGAGAGCTGCGACCCTCAACTATTCGACGATCTCGAGCAGCGTGCGCCCGCTGCGCCGCGCCGCCGAGGCACGGACGACCGTGCGCAGCGCCCGCGCGATCCGGCCCTGGCGGCCGATCACCTTGCCCACGTCGTCGCTGGCGACGTGGAGCTCGATCACCAGGTCGCCGTCGCGGTCGAGCTCCTCGACCCGAACCGCGTCCGGGTCGTCGACCAGGCGGCGGGCCAGGTACTCGACGAGCTCAGCCGAGCTGGACACCCTTGGCCTTCAGCAGCTTCTGGACGGTCGACGAGGGCTGCGCCCCCTTCGAGATCCAGTCCTTGATCCGGTCCTCGTCGAGCTCGATCGTCGACGGGTCGGTCTGCGGGTTGTAGCGGCCGACGATCTCCAGGAACTTGCCGTCGCGCGGGGAGCGCGAGTCCGCCGCCACGATGCGGTAGACGGGGTTCTTCTTCGACCCGACTCGGGTCAGTCTCAGCTTGACTGCCAAACGATTACCTCCGTGACTTGGACTTCTTGCGCTTGCTCTTCTTCTTCTTGGTGGCGGAGCGTCCAGGGCCATTCTGCGCCTGCGGCTGCCCGGGAAGCGCAGGCATCTTGCCCTTTCCCAGCTGCTTCATCATCTTCGCCATCTGCTTGCGGGCCTCGAGCAGCTGGTTGACCTGCTCGACGGAGGTGCCGCTGCCGGCTGCGATCCGCTTGCGCCGCGAGCCGTCGATCACGTGCGGGATGCGCCGTTCCTGCGGGGTCATCGAGAGAACGATCCCCTCGACCCGGGCGAGCTGGCGCTCATCGACGTCGTCGAGACCCTCGAGCTGCTTGCCCATGCCGGGGATCAGCTTCAGCACGCCCTGCAGCGGGCCCATCCGGCGGAGCATCTTGTAGCTGCGCAGGAAGTCGTCGAAAGTGAACTCGCCCTGCATCATCCGGCGCTCCATCTCGACGCGCTCGTCGTCCTCGACTGCCGCCTCCGCCTTCTCGATCAGGCTGAGCACGTCGCCCATGCCGAGGATCCGCTGGGCCATGCGGTCGGGATGGAAGTACTCGAGCTGGTCGAGCTTCTCGCCCACCGAGACGAGCTTGATCGGCTTGCCGGTGACGGCCTTGACCGAGAGCGCGGCGCCGCCGCGGGCGTCGCCGTCGAGCTTCGTCAGCACGACGCCGTCGAAGGCGACCCGCTCGGCAAAGGCCTCGGCCACGCGGACCGCGTCCTGGCCGGTCATCGAGTCCAGCACGAGCAGCACGTTCGTCGGCTTCGTCGAGTCGCGCACCGCGACGAGCTCCTCCATCAGCGCCTCGTCGACGTGGAGGCGGCCGGCGGTGTCGAGGATGACCGTGTCGAGACCTTCGGCCCGCGCGCCCTCGAGGCCCTGCTCGACCGCCTTGACCGGGTCTGAGCGCTCCTCGCTGAAGACCGGCACCTGGATCTGCCGGCCGAGCTGCTCGAGCTGGTCGATCGCGGCCGGGCGCTGCAGGTCGGCGGCGACGAGGCCCGGCTTGCGGCCTTCTTTGCGGAGCAGCAGGGCGAGCTTGGCGGCGGCAGTGGTCTTGCCCGAGCCCTGAAGGCCGGCGAGCAGGATCACCGTCGGCGGCCGGCCGGCGAACGCGAGCCTGGAGTCGCCGGAGCCCATCAGGGCCGTCAGCTCCTCCTGGACGATCTTCACGACCTGCTGGCCGGGCGTCAGGCTCTTGGCCACGTCCTCGCCGAGCGCCCGCTCGCGCACGCGCGCGACGAAGTCCTTCACGACCTCGAAGTTGACGTCCGCCTCGAGCAGCGCGAGCCGGACCTCGCGCATCGCGCACGAGATCGACTCCTCGTCGAGGCGGCCCTGCTTGCGCAGGTCGCCGAGCGCGCTCTGGAGGCGGTCTGAGAGTGTGTCGAACACGGCCCGCCAGTCTAGCCGCGTGGGTTTTTGGGTAGGCGTGCGGCGACAGGCACACCGACGAAGGGAATCGAGATGGCGGACATTGCCAAAGTGATCACGATCATCGGGTCCTCACCCGAGAGCTTCGCCAAGGCCGCGGACGCGGCCGTTCAGGAGGCCGCCAAGACGGTTCGCGGGATCACCGGTGCGTCCGTGGTCTCGATGAGCGCGGTGGTCGAGAACGAGCGGATCAGCGCGTACCGCACGACCGTGAACATCGCTTTCGCGATCGAACGCTGAGGCTCAGCGGCCGGCCGCGACCTGGCGGCGCCGCGCGACCGTGTCGAGCGTCACCGCGGCGAGCAGGATCGTCCCGGTCGTCACGTACTTGATCCAGTCGGCCGAGCCGACGAGGTCGGTGCCATTGCTGATCATCCCGATGATCAGGCCGCCGAAGAGCGCGCCGCTCACCCGGCCGCGGCCGCCGAAGAGGCTGACGCCGCCGATCACGGCCGCCGAGATCGCGTCGAGCAGGAGCGTGCCGCCGCCGAAGGTCAGGTCGACCGAGTTCAGGCGTGACGCGAGGATGACGCCGCCCAGGCCGGCGCAGGCCCCGGAGATGGTGAAGCAGAGGATGCGGATCAGCTTGACGTTGATGCCGGCACGGCGCGCGGCCTCGGCGTTGCCGCCGACCGCGTAGACGTGCCGGCCGAAGGTCGTTCGGCTGGCGAGGTAGGAGAAGAGCACGACCACGAACACGATCACCAGCCCGACCAGAGGCACGCCGCGCGAGTGGTTGCAGACGGCGACCGTGGCGAAGACCAGGGCCGCGTAGAAGACGACGCGCCCGACGATCAGCAGCAGGTTCCCGGTCGGCAGGCCGGCCCGCCGCCGGCTGAAATACGTTCCGAGCGACCCCGCCGCCATCAGCACGGTGAAGACGATCGCGACGATCCAGCCGGTGTTCTTGGTCAGGACGTAGTTGGAGACGTCGAGGATCTGGCGGTCCTGGATCCCGATCACGCCCTGGGTCCCGAGCAGGTAGATGATCATCCCCTGGGCGATCAGCAGCCCGGCGAGCGTGACCACGAACGACGGCACGCCGAGGAACGCGATGATCGAGCCCTGCACCGTGCCGATCGCCGCGCAGATCGCGATCGCAAGCGCGATCGCGACGAGGCCGGGGTAGTCGTGGCTCGACCCCGCGCGCTGGAACTCGGCCACCGCGACGCTGCCGATGCCGCTGACGTAGCCGACGGACAGGTCGATCTCGCCGATCAGGAGCACGAAGACGATCCCGACGGCGATCACCGTCACGCCGGCCATCTGGCCGATCAGGTTCGAGAAGTTGACGGCGGTGAAGAAGATGTTCGACTTCGCCGTGAAGAAGATCGTGATCGCGATGATCCCGACGATCACCGGGACGCTGCCGACGTCGCCGCCCTTGAAGGCCTCCCAACGGGCGCGAGCGATGTCGCCGATGCCGGCCTGCCCGGCGGCCGCGGCCGAGACTTCCGGCGGAGCGGCGGTGCTCAAGCGGACGCCTCGGCGTCCTGCTTGCCGAAGGTGATCGCCTGCACGATCTCCTGCTCGCTGGTGGCCGACTTCTCGTAGACGCCGATGTCCTGGCCCAGTCGCAGCACCGTGATGCGGTCGGCGACCTCGAAGACGTCGGTCAGGTTGTGGGAGACAAGCACCACGGCCAGCCCCTGGTCGCCGAGCCGCTTGACCAGGTCGAGCACCTGGCGGGTCTGCGCGACGCCGAGCGCGGCGGTCGGCTCGTCGAGGAAGACGACGCGGTTGTTCCACATCACGGCGCGCGCGACCGCGACCGACTGGCGCTGGCCGCCGGAGAGCGTCGCCACCGGCTGGCGCACCGAGCGGATCGTCGTCACCGAGAGCGAGGCCAGCGTCTCGGTCGTCTTCTGCTCCATCGGCGCCTCGCGCAGCCGGTAGAGCGCGTCGTGGTCCTCGCGTCCGAGGTACATGTTTTGCACGACGTCGAGGTTGTCGCAGAGCGCGAGATCCTGATAGACGACCTCGATCCCGAGCTTGGCCGCGTCCTTCGGCCCGCTGATCGAGACCGGCTTGCCGTCGAACAGGATCTGGCCGCTGTCGATCGAGTAGATCCCGGCGACGCACTTGATCAGCGTCGACTTGCCGGCGCCGTTGTCGCCGACGAGCGCCATCACCTCGCCGGCGCGGACCTCGAAATCGACCCCGCGGAGGGCGTGCACCTGGCCGAAATTCTTGACGACCTCTCGCAGCTCGAGGATCGGGGGCGCGGGCGTTGCCGACATCCGCGGGTTTGTATCACGGCCGGGGCGCAATCAGCGCCCCGGCCGTGATGAAACGCGTTCTAGTGGCAGTACTTCTTGTAAATCCCGGTGCAGACCTGACTCTTCTTGAGGAAGCCCTCGGTGAAGAGCAGCTTGTAGTTCTTCTTCGTGACCCACACGGGGGTGAGCAGGATCGAGGGTGTCCCGCTGGTCTTGCCGTTTACGCCCTTGACCTTCTGGTGCTTGATGATCGCGATGGCCGTGGCCGCTGCGGCGTTGGCCTCCTTGCGCACGGACTTGTAGACCGTTCCGGTCTGCCAGCCGGCGAGGATGAACTGCACGCCGGTGGGCGTGGCGTCCTGGCCGGTGAGCGGGATCGGCTTCAGGCCGTGGGCCTTCAGCGACGCGATCACCGCGCCGGCGAGACCGTCGTTAGCCGCGATCATCGCGTCGATCTTGTTCGCGTTGCGGGCGAGCATCTGGTCGAAGATCTGGCGGCCCTTGATCGGGTCCCAGTCGGAGTACTGGTCGTCGCCAGAGGCTTTGTTGAACGTGCCGTTGGCGAAGAGCGGATTCAGCACCGAGTTGTAGCCCTGTCTGAACAGATGGGCGTTGTTGTCGGTGATGCCGCCGTTCAGCCTGCCGACGACCGGATGCTTGCCGTACTTCCCGTTCGCCTTCAGCGCTGCGATCAGTCCGGTACCCATCGTCCTGCCGACCCGCGGGTTGTCGAACGAGACGTAGTAGGCGGCCTTGCTGCCCACGACCAGGCGGTCGTAGTCGATCACCTTGGCGCCCGCCTTGACGGCGAGGTTCGTGATCGCCGTGCCGGAGGCCGCGTTGATCTGGTCGAGCAGGATCACCTTCGCGCCCTTGGCGAGGCACTGCTGCGCCTGCGACTTCTGCTTCTGCGAGTCGTTCAGCGCGTTCAGCACCTGAGCCGGGACGTTCGCCTTCTTGAACGCCGCCTTCAGGTACGGGGCGTCGAACAGCGTGTAGCGCGTCGAGGACTTCGTGTCCGGGAGCAGCGCGCACGCCTTGATGCCGGCCGTCGACGATTTCGTGCCGTTCCCATGACCGGACGCTGCTGCGACGACCAGCAACGCGCCGAGCACGGCGAGGGCAACGAGCGGCGCCGACCGCTTCGCGAGGTTCTTCATTACCTCTCCTTTCGTGGACCGCGCTCGGGGGCACGAGTACGGGGGGCCCTGAACGTTAGGTACGCGGCGACACGCTCGTCAACTGGGTTCGGTCGAGAGCGGCGGCCGGGACGCCACGAGGGCGCCCCGGCCGCGGAGACGGGTTAGCTGCAGTACTGGGCGTACTGCCCGGTGCAGACCTGGCCCTTCTTCAGGAAGCCGTCGTCGAAGAGGAGCGTGTAGTTCTTCTTCGTGATCCAGACCGGCTTCAGCAGGATCGACTTCGTGCCGGAGACGTTGCCGTTCACTCCGGTCACGGGCTGACCCTTGACGATCGCGATGGCGGCCTTCGAAGCCGCGTCAGCCTCTTCCTTCACGGACTTGTAGACCGTGCCGGACTGCCAGCCGGCGAGGATGAACTGGACGCCGGTCGGCGTCGCATCCTGGCCGGTCAGCGGGATCGGCTTCAGGCCGTGCGCCTTCAGCGAGGAGATGACAGCACCGGCGAGACCGTCGTTAGCGGCGATCGAGCCTTTGATGTCGTTGTTGTTCCGCGCCAGGATCTGGTCGAAGATCTGGCGGCCCTTGATCGGGTCCCAGTCGGTGAACTGGTCGCCGGCCTTCGCCTTGACAAGGGTGCCGTTCGCGTAGAGCGGGTTGAGCACCGAGTCGTAGCCCTGCTTGAACAGCTTGGCGTTGTTGTCCGTGATCCCGCCGTTCAGCTCCGAGATGACGGGCTTCTGCGTGTAGCTGCCGTTGGCCTTGAGGCCCGCGACCAGGCCCTGACCCTGCAGCTTGCCGACGCCCACGTTGTCGAAGGAGACGTAGTACGCGGCCTTGCTCCCGGGCACCAGGCGGTCGTAGTCGATCACCTTCGCGCCCTGCTGGACGGCGAGATTCGTGATCGCGTTGCCCGAGGCCTGGTTGATCTGGTCGAGCAGGATCACCTTCGCGCCTTTCGCGAGGCATTGCTGCGCCTGCGACTTCTGCTTCTGCGAGTCGTTCAGCGCGTTCAGCACCTGGGCCGGGACGCTCGCGTTCGCAAACGCGTCCTTCAGATACGGCGCGTCGAACAGCGTGTAGCGCGTCGAGGACTTCGTGTCCGGGAGCAGCGCGCAGGCCTGGATCTTGCCGCTGCCTCCGCTTGCGCTGGTGGTCGTCGAGCTGGAGCTCTTCTTGCTGCTGCCACACCCGGCCGCAACGACCACGGCGAGTGCGCAGACGGCAAGCGCGACCGGCAATGGTCGTCGCGTCAACTTGATCAAGGGGTGCCTCCTTCGGCTACGAGAACGAGTGCGCAGCGTTACAGGCCCTCCGGCGCATTTCAACCGGCGATGAGCGCCCGCGCGAAGTCGTCCGAATCGAACGGCCGCAGGTCGTCCAGGCCCTCGCCGATCCCGATCAGCTTCACCGGCAGGCCGAGCTCGTACGCGATCGCGATCGCGATCCCGCCCTTGGCCGAGCCGTCGAGCTTGGTCAGGGCGATTCCGCTCACCTCGACCGCCTCGCCGAAGAGCCGCGCCTGCTGAAGCCCGTTCTGACCGGTGGTCGCGTCGACGACCAGCAGCGTCTCGTGCGGCGCCCCCTCGAGGCGCTGGCCGATCACGCGGCGGACCTTGGCGAGCTCCTCCATCAGGTTGACCTGCGTGTGCAGACGGCCGGCCGTGTCGACGATCACGACGTCGCGCCCGCGCGTCTGCGCGGCGCCGATCCCGTCGTAGGCGACCGCCGCCGGGTCGCCTCCCCGCTCCGAGCCGACGAAGTCGGCGCCCGCGCGCTCGGCCCAGATCTCGAGCTGCTCCTCGGCCGCGGCGCGGAAGGTGTCGGCGGCCGCAACGAGCACCGAGTGGCCGTGCTCGGAGAGCTTGGCCGCGAGCTTCCCGATCGTGGTCGTCTTGCCGGTGCCGTTGACGCCGACGACGAGGATCACGCTTGGCCGCTCCCGCACGTTCAGCTGTGCCGGCTCGCCGAGCATCCGCGCGATCTCCTCCTGCAGCGCCTCCGTGAGCCCGGCGCCCAAATCGGCCCGCGTTTCGAGTCGCTGCACCAGCTCGGCAGTCGCCGGCACGCCGACGTCGGCGGCGATGAGCGCCTCCTCGAGGCGTTCCCACGACGCCTCGTCGTCCGCGTCGAAGGCGGCGACGCCGATCTGCTCGGTCAGCGCGCGGCGGCTGCGGCCGAGCGAGTCGCGCAGCCGCGAGAACATCCCGCCGCCGGCCGCCTCCGGCTCGACAACCGCGCCGTTCTCGCCGAGCAGCTGTGCCCACGTCCTCGCCATCGGCGCGGAGGTTAGACGGCCGGGCCGGCAGAGCCGACCCGGCCTCTGCTGGTCGGCGCCGCCAAGTCGGCGCCTTAGTCCCAGCCGTCGAGCACCGGGAAGCGCGGATCGGCGTCGAGGCACGCGGCGGCGAGGAGGGCGACTCCGACACCGCCGGTGAAGAGCGAGTACCGGCCGGGCGCGGCCTCCGTCTGCGCGAGCGCGTGGACGGCGAAGGTGCGCGCCCGCTCGAGCCAGCGCTCGTCTCCGGTGCGCTCGAACGTCTTCAGGAGTGCGTACCCGTTCCCGGAAGTACCGTGGCAGATGCCGGCGCCCTTCTCCTCGCCGTGCGCGCCCGCGCGCCACGTCAGCTCGGCCCCGGCGAGCAGGAGCTCCTCGTCGAGGTACGGCGCCGCGGTGGCGACCATCCCGGGCGCACCGTGGCACCACTGCAGGCGGATCCCGCTCCCGCTCGCAGGAGCGAGCGGCCCGCCCGCGTCCGCCGGCCAGGTCGCCAGCCCGTCTTCGACGATTGCCTCATGGGCGAGGATTTTTGCCGTCTCGCGCGGGAGCGACTCGCTCCACGCGCTCTCGACCTGCAGGAGCGAATTCACGATTCCGACGAGACCGTGCGCCGGACCAAGTAGGCGATGCGTGGTGCCGTAGAGCTGCTGTGTCCAAAGCCCGTCCGGCTCAC
>DATIOF010000124.1:0-4594 GCA_035473395.1 Gaiellaceae bacterium | reverse complement strand
TGCGTGCGAAGCGCAGCGCGGACGACCCGCTCGCGGACCGCCCCTGGATCGTCGCCGACCTCCACATGCACACCGCCTGGTCGTTCGACTGCACGGTCGACCCGGCCGAGCTCGTCGACCACGCGGAGGCCGAGGGACTCGGCGCGATCGCCGTCACCGACCACAACGCCTTCGGCGGCGCGCTCGAGACGCTGGACGAGGCGCGGGGCCGCGACCTGATCGTGATCCCGGGCGAGGAGATCAAGACCGACCGCCAGGGCGAGGTGATCGGTCTTTTCCTCGAGCGCGAGATCCCGCGGGGCCTCTCCTTCGCCGACACGATTGCGGCGATCCGCGAGCAGAACGGGCTCGTCTTCCTCCCCCACCCCTTCGACCGCATGCACACGATCCCGGACCCGGCGACACTCCACCGGCACCTGGCGGACATCGACGTGCTCGAGGTTTACAACGCCCGGCTCCTGTTCGAGGCGCAGAACGACGAGGCTCTGCGCTTCGCACGCAAGTACGACCTGACGATGGGCGCCGGCTCCGACGCGCACGTGCTCCAGGGCGTCGGCACCGGCGCGGTGCGGATGCGGACCTTCGACGGGCCCGAGGAGTTCCTCGTCAGCCTGCGCAGCGGACAGGTTCTGCGCCGCCCGCGCTCGCTGCTCTACCTTCAGTCGCTGAAGTGGGCGGCGCAGGCCAAGGAAAGGGTGCGCTAGCCGAGAAAGGTCCAAAGCCCAGTGGCTGCCGTGACGGACGAAATCTTCGAGAAGTACCTGCAAAAAGCCATCGCCGAGACGAACGAGCTCGGCGATGAGATCGCGCGCGCCGCGGGCGAGGGCCAGGTGCCGGTGCTCGGCTCCGGCCATCCGCTCGCCGACGTCTTCCTGCTCAAGCACTCACCGCAGCCGGCGGAGGTGCAGGAGGGCGTCGCCTTCTACGGCCGCGCGGGCCAGGCGCTGCTGAAGTCGCTGCAGCGGCTGAACGTCGACCCGCTCGCGATCTACGGGACGAACTGCTTCAAGCTCGCCGGCGGCGACGAGGAGCAGGCGCGCGCGTGGCTGACCCGCGAGCTGCACATCGTCCAGCCGAAGCTCGTGGTCGTGATGGGCGAGGCCGCGCTCGAATTTCTGAACGCGATCGAGTTCCCGCTCGCCGACAAGCTCGAGCCGACGCTCGGGGACCTGCAGCGCTTCACGCCCACGATCCAGGCGCTCTACGTGCCCGACATCGACCAGTCGCTGGACGAGGCGCCCGCGAAGACGAAGTTCTGGAACGCGTTCAAGGCGCTGGGGCCCTGGTGGGCCGAGCTGCCGCCGTACTAGACCGCCGCCGCGCCGCCGCGTTCGTCGCGCTCGCGGTCGTCGTCGGCGTCTACTACGGCACGCACCAGTGGTGGTTCACCCTGGCCCTCTGGTGGGACATCGCGTGGCTTTCGTTCCTGGTGATCCCGGCGGTCTTCGGGTTCGTCTGGCTTGCGCTGCCGCTGTGGAGCACGCCGCTGCCGACGCTCCTCGCCTACGCCGCCGTCTCCGCCGCCGCTGCGGTGATCCTCCAGTGGGCGGGCGCGGGCGTCGTCGCCAACTTCGCCAAGCTCGCGGCGATGACGTTCGCGGCCTGGTCGTTCCTGCGCTTCTTCGAGGAGGTGAGCTGGGTCGTGCTGGTCGCGTGCATCATCCCGTTCGTCGACTCGTACTCGGTCTGGCGCGGGCCGACGAAGCAGATCGTCACGAAGCAGCCGCAGGTGTTCTCGGCGCTCTCGTTCACGTTCCCGGTGCCGGGCGTGGAGGGCGGCGCCAAGCTCGGCCTGCCCGACCTGCTCTTCTTCGCGCTCTTCCTCGGAGCCGCGGCGCGCTGGCACCTGCGCGCCGGCTGGACGTGGGTCTGCCTGACGGCGTCGATCGGCGCGACGATCGCGCTGGCGACCTGGTTCGAAGTGGACGGGCTGCCGGCGCTGCCGCTGCTCTCGGTCGGGTTCCTGCTGCCGAACGCCGACCTGCTCTGGCGCGCGATCAGGGATCGAAGCGCCAGAGATCCCCGTCGAAGTCCGACGTGACCCAGGCGTGCCCCGCGGCCGACGCGACGGCGAGCGGGCTCTGACCGGTGGGACTGGTGCTGACGACCGAGCTCGTGGCGGGGTCGACCACCGAGACGCTGTTGTCGTCGATGTTCGGCACCCAGAGGTTGCTGCCGACCCAGGTCGTCGCCAGCGGGTTCGCGCCGACCGTCACCGTCGCGAGAACCGCCATCGAGGTTGGATCGACCTTGTAGATCTTGCCGGTCTCGCTCGAGACCCAGAGCGCGTCGGTCGAGGCCGAGATCCAGTCGGCCTTGGGCAGCGAGATGCGCTTATCGACGCGGTTGCGCACCGGGTCGATCCGGATCAGGTGGCTCGCGCCGTAGTCGGCGACCCAGACCTTGCGGAACGCGACCGCGATCCCGTTCGGCCCGCCGCCGACGCGGATCGTCTTGACGACCTTGTTCCGCCTGGGCGAGATCCGGCTGACGGTGTGCGAGCTCTCGTTCGAGACCCACACCGAGCCGGCGCCGAAGGCGAGCGCGTACGGCGCGGCGCCGACCGAGATCCGCTTCAGCACCTTCTTCGTCGCCGGGTTCACGCGAGTGACGCGGCCGCCGTTGCGCGAGCCGACCCAGACGCTGCCGGCGCCGTACGCGAGCCCGAACGGACTGCTCGGGATGCCGAGCCGCCACTTCACGCGCCCGGCTGCTGGGTCGACGCGAATCAGCTGGTTGCCGACGCGGTCGGTCACCCACAGGGCGCCGCCTCCCGAGAGGGCGAAGGAGGCGGACAACCCGACGTGCAGCTTCGGAGGCTCGGCGGCGCCGGCCGTGCTGCACACGACCGCGACGGCCACGACGACGACCCCACCGCGCAGTAGACTTAGCACAATCTTGCGTTACATTACCACAAGGTTGCGCTAAATGGCAGACACCGGTCCCGACACGATCCTGCTCGACCTCTTCCGTACGAACCAGGTGCGGGAGCGGCTGATCGAGGCCTCGCTTGCCGGCCTCGAGCTACCGCCGGAGGACTACCCCTTCTACGTGCTGATCGGCGCCGAGGGGCCCTGGACGCCGACGCTGCTCGCCGAGCGGATGAAGATGCCGCTCTCGACCGTACTCTTCCGGGTCGGACGCCTCGACCAGCGCGGGCACATCGAGCGAGTGCCCAACCCGGACGACAAGCGCTCGTACCTGATCAGCCTCAGCCCGGACGGACAGAAGCTGCTCAAGCAGGCGCGTCCGCGCTTCCGCGCCTTCGCGGAGTCGGTCGAGGAACGGCTCGGCCAGGCGCGCGTCCAGACGCTGCGCGGCCACCTCAGCGAGCTGCGCGACGCGATCGAGACCGAGCTCAGCTCCGAGTAAGGAGCGCGACCGTCTCGACGTGCGGCGTGTGCGGGAACATGTCCACCGGCCGCGCCTTCTCGAGCGTGTAGCCCCACTCCTTGGCGAGCTCTTTCACGTTCGCGGCCAGCGTCGTCGGGTTGCACGAGACGTAGACGATCCGTGACGCCTCGAGCCGCGCGAGGCGCCTCAACGCCTTGCCGGAGAGCCCGGCCCGCGGCGGATCGACGACCGCCACGTCAGGCGCGCCCGCACGCTCGGCCAGCTCTTCGAGCGACGCCCCCACCTCACCGGCGAAGAAGGCGGCGTTCGTGATCCCGTTCAGGTCGGCGTTCTCGAGCGCGCAGGCGACCGATTCCTCCGAGACCTCTACCCCCCACACCGTCAGCGCCCGCGAGGCCAGCGTCAGCCCGATCGTCCCGATCCCGCAGTAGAGGTCGTAGACCGTCTCGTTGCCTGTCAGGCCCGCGTACTCGCCGGCCAGCTCGTAGAGCCGCTCGGCCATGCGCGTGTTCGTCTGCAGGAAGGCGTTCGGCCGCACGCGGAAGCGCAGGCCGCAGAGCTCCTCCTCGATCGCGTCCTCGCCCCACAGCAGCGTCGTCGGCAGGTTCGTCACCTCGGCCGGCGTCTCGTTCACCGACCAGTGAATCGAGCGAACCTCGGGGAAGCGGCGGAGCACCTCGACGAACTCGTCGCGGTCGAACCGCTCGCCCGCCGCGGTCACGAGCTGCACGAGCAGCTGCCCCGTGTTGCGGCCTTCGCGCAGGACGAGATGGCGCAGGTAGCCGGTGTGCTCCGACTGGTCGTAGGCCTCGAGCCGCTCGGCGCGCGACCAGTCGCGGACGGCCTCGCGAAGGGCGTTGCCGACGTCGGTCGTCAGCCAGCAGCGACGGATGTCGAGCACCTCGTCCCAGCGCCCCGCCCGGTGGAACCCGAGCGCGGGCCCTTCCGGCGTCTGCGTGAACGAGTACTCGAGCTTGTTGCGGTAGTGGAAGACCTCCTCGGCCGGGAGGATCGGCTCGAGCGGCGGCTCGGCGATCCCGCCGATCCGGCGCAGCGCGTCGGCGACCTGCTCCTCCTTGGCCGCGACCTGCGCCTCGTAGGCGAAGTCCTGGAAGCGGCAGCCGCCGCAGGCCGGGTAGTGCTCGCACGGCGCGTCGACCCGCAGCGGGCTCGGCTCGAGCACGTCGACAGCCAGCGCCTCCGCGAAGCTCCGCTTCACCTTCGTCACCCGAGCGCGCAC
>DATIOF010000123.1:0-3039 GCA_035473395.1 Gaiellaceae bacterium | reverse complement strand
AGCGTGTGCGTCTCGACCGGAAACCAGCGGTTCGGCGTCGAGAGGAACACTCGCGGGGCCACGCGGCAGAGCTCGGCGACGAACTGCCGCTGTTGAGCCCGCCCGCCGACGTGCTCGATGACCGCATTCGAAAAGGCGACGTCGAACGCGTCGTCCTCGAACGGCAACTCGGTGCCGCTGGCGGTCACGCACTGCACCATCGGGAACTCGCGAGCGAAGTTCGGCAGAGGCACGTCGCTGACGGCAGTGATCCGCTCGGGCCAGGGGTAGAGCGCCTCGAAGAAGTTGTGACTCGACGCCACCCCCGGCTCGGTGCCGAAGCCCGTGTCCCCGACGCCGACGTCGACGACCCGCATCTCAGGGCCGGGTCGCATCGTCTCGAGGAAGAGCGCCAGCTTGCGGCGCCGGTTCCAGAGCGACGCGCGCGCCGCCAGCTGACCCAGCACTACGTGATCGCTGCGCCGCGGTAGCAGTCGTCCTGATAGCGGGCCGGCGTCGCCCGGTTGCACGCCGCGCGCCGCTCCGGGCCGAAGCGGTGCATCGCGCCGAGGATCGTCCCGATGCCCTCGTAGCAGCGCGGCCGGAACCGCGCCGCCGCTGTCGCGCAGAACCGCGACGCCTCGGGGCCGCCGGCGTAGTTGTTGCCGTAGTCCCGTGCCGCGCCGTAGATGCAGTCGCCCGCGTTCGGGCCCGCCTGCAGGCAGAGCCCGATCGTCTTGGCCGGGTCGTACTCGGAAGCGCCCGAGGCGTCGCGCCCGTACGACTCGAAGCACGTCTCCACCCAGCCCTGCTCGCTGCGCCGGCACCAGTCCGCGGTCTTGCGCCAGTTGTAGCCGTCGAGCGCGTTGATCCGCGAGGTGACCATCAGGTAGCAGTAGACCTTGTCCCGCTCGACGACGGCGTTGCACGGGTAGATCGGATCCTTGGGCTTGAGGTAGCGCGAGGTGCCCATGGTCGTGTCGAGGTTCTGCATGAAGACGCCGCCGGTGCAGGAGACGCGGTCGAAGGCGGTCAGCAGCTTGTGGCAGGTGCGAAGCGACCAGGGCAGGTCGTCGCCGCTGTAGATCATCAGCCCGTGCCCGAGGCCGTGGACGCACTGGTAGAGCAGGAACTCCTCAGTGTTCACCGCCGGCGCACTGCAGAGATGCTGGGATTTCTTGACGACGACGTTCCGCGGCAGCCCCGCGAGCGCGACCTGCAGGACGCCGTGGTAGTAGCCGGAGTTGCAGGTCATCGCGCCGTGGGAGAGCGCCTGGCCCGGGTCGTGCTTGTAGTAGACGAGGCCTGCGCGCCCGATCCAATGCGAGATCTGGTGGCAGTCCGCATGGACGGCCGGAAGCTGAGAGTCGTCCGTCGCCAGCTGCGCGAGGGCCTTCTGCGGCCCTTCGCGGTAGGTCAGATTGCCGAACGCCTGCCGATAGCAGAACGGCTTGCCGTTCTGCTTGCACTCGGCGAGCGTCGTCTTGTCGGGCTTGAAGGCGAAGCTCGTGCCGGAACTTCGCGCGGACGTCGAGACGAACGACGCCACCTCCTCGACCTGCGTCGAGGAGAGCGTCTTGCGGAACGACGGCATGCCGTTGCCGCCGTTTCGCACCTGCCGCTCGACGGTCGACTGGTCCGGCTTGAGCTCGTCCAGATTCGGCCCGACCTGGCCCTTCGAGCCCGCCGCCTTGAGCGTGTGGCAGCCGCCGCAGCCGGCGCTGGCGAAGACCTTCGCGCCCGGTGAGCTCGAGGATCCGCCCGAGCCGCCGCACCCCGCCAGGAGCGGCAGAATCACGAACACGACGGCTGCTGGGGCGCTGAGCTTCATGACCCGGTGCCTGGGTACGATAGCCCTGTGGCCGTGACGGCTCGACCAGCCCTCGACGCGCAGAAGCTGCGCGCTGACTTCCCGATCTTCAAGCAGAAGATCCATGGGAAGCCGCTCGCGTACCTCGACTCTGCCGCGAGCTCCCAGAAGCCGCGCCAGGTGCTCGACGCGATCCGCGACTTCTACGAGACCTCGTACGCCAACGTGCACCGCGGCGTCTACCTGCTCAGCGAGCGCGCGACCGAGGGCTACGAGGGCGCCCGCGAGATCGCGCGCGAGTTCATCAATGCGCCCGCCGCGCGCGAGGTGATCTTCACCCGCAGCGCGACCGAGTCGATCAACCTCGTCGCCTACGCCTGGGGCCTCGACAACCTCGGGCCCGGCGACGTCGTGCTCGTGACCGAACTCGAACATCACTCGAACTTCGTCCCCTGGCAGTACATCGCCAAGCGCACCGGCGCCGACTTCCGGCTGCTGCCGATCGACGACAACGGCGAGCTGCAGCTCGAGGCTCTCGACGAGCACGACGGCGTGAAGGTTGTCGCCACCAACCTCGTCTCGAACTCGCTCGGGACGGTCAACCCCGTGACCAAGCTCGCCGCGTGGGCGCACGAGCGCGGCGCGATCATGGTCGTGGATGCCGCGCAGGGCGCGCCGCACCACCGCGTCGACGTGCAGGAGCTCGGCTGCGACTTCCTAGCGTTCAGCTCGCACAAGCTCTGCGGCCCGAGCGGGGTCGGGGCGCTCTGGGGCCGCGCCGAGCTGCTCGAGCAGATGGCGCCGTTCAACCTCGGCGGGCACATGATCCGCTCGGTCCGCGCCGAGGAGACGACCTGGGGCGAGCTGCCCTACAAGTTCGAGGCGGGCACGATGCCGATCGCCGAGGTGGTCGGCTTCGGCGCGGCGATGGACTACGTCTCCGCGGTCGGCGTCGAGGCGATTGCCGACTACGAGAGCGAGCTCGCGGCCTACGCGCTCGAGCGCCTCGCCGAGCTCGGCGGCGTGATCACCTACGGGCCGCCGCCCGAGCGGCGCGCCGGGATCGTCTCCTTCAACGTCGAGGGCATCCATCCGCACGACGTGGCGCAGGTGCTCGACTCGGAGGGCGTCGCGATCCGCGCGGGCCACCACTGCTGCCAGCCGCTGATGAAGCGCCTCGGCGTGGCGGCCACGAACCGCGCGAGCTTCTACCTCTACACCGTGCCGGAGGAGATCGACCGGCTCGCCGA
>DATIOF010000122.1:0-11792 GCA_035473395.1 Gaiellaceae bacterium | reverse complement strand
CGTGACGACCCCGCCCATCGTGCAAACCGCGCCGTCTCCCGTCCGCTTCGCGATCTCGCGGATCTCGAGCTCGAGCCGCGCTGCACCGGCGAGTGCGTCACGGCGCTTGTCCATCGGCGTCGAGCCGGCGTGAGCAGCCTGGCCGCGAAAGGTGATCTGGTGGCGCTCGACGCCGAAGGTTCCCAGGACAACGCCGAGAGGCAAATCCATCGACTCGAGCACGGGCCCCTGCTCGATGTGGAGCTCGAGGTAGGCGGCCGCGCTCTCCAGCTGACTGCGAGCCTCGAGCGCGCCGTCGAGCTCGACCCCGTGCGCGCCCAGCGCATCCGGTAGCGCCACCCCGTCCGCGTCGCGCCGCTGCCGCAACTCGTCCTGGTCGTCCATCGAGCCGCCGGCGGCCGACGAGCCGAACAGCGAGCGCCCGAAGCGCGCGCCCTCCTCGTCGGCCCAGTCCACCAGCCGCACGGTCGTGGCCGGCTGACCGTCCTCGGCGAGTCGCCGAATCACCTCCACCCCGGCGACCACGTTGAGGCAGCCGTCGAGCCAGCCGCCGTTCGGCACCGAGTCGATGTGACCGCCGATCAGCACCGCCCGCTCCGAGTCGCCGCGCAACGTCCACCACTGGTTGCCCGCCTCGTCGACCTCGTAGTCGAGCGGCAGGCCCTCGAGCTTGCCCCGCAGCCACTCGCGAGCCTGTGCCCAGGTGTCGGTCCAGGCGACCCGCTGCGCGCCGTTCTCGTCGCCGGTCAGCTCGCGCAGCTCCTTCAGCTCGGCGACGGTTCTCGCGGGATCGAGCGGCACGGCGCGATGCTAACCCGTGCAGTCCGGTGTGGTAAGCATCCCGCGCATGGCCTCGATTGCCGTCGACCGGACGACCACACCGAGGATCGCGGCCGTACACGGAGCCCGGCGCGTGCTGCTCGTCGTCTGCGGGATCGCGGCCTTCTGGGGCCTCTGGGAGGCCTACCGCTGGATCGGCGAATCCCTCGGAATCACGTGGCCCTTCGCCGTCAACGCGGTGAACATGCCGCACATCCACGACATGCTGCACGCGCTCACGCAGCCGCTCCAGCCCGGCGGGCCGCCGCTGATCCACTACGAGTGGCACTGGGCGCTCTTCACCGCCAAGGAGGCCCTGCTCGGCTTCGCGCTCGGCGCCGCGATCGGGTTCGGGCTGGCGGTGCTGCTGGCGCACTCGCGGATCATGCGGCGGGGCCTGCTGCCGTACATCGTGGTCTCGCAGACGGTGCCGATCCTGGCCGTCGCGCCGATGGTCGTCGTCGGGCTCGGCCAGAAGGGCGTCTCCCCCTGGATCGCCGTCTCCGTGATCGCCGCCTACCTGACCTTCTTCCCCGTCGCGATGAACACGCTGCGCGGGCTGCTCTCGCCCGACCGGCGCGACCTCGAGCTGATGCGCTCCTATGCGGCCGACCGGCGCTCGGTGCTCTGGAAGCTGCGTGTGCCGGCCTCACTTCCGTTCGTCTTCTCGGCGCTGAAGATCTCGGCGACGGCCTGCGTGATCGGGGCGATCATCGGCGAGACGCCCGCCTCGATCCAGGACGGCCTCGGCGGCGCGATCGTGAACTTCAACCAGTACTACTCGACCGGTCCGGAGCGGCTGTGGGCGACAAACATCGTCTGCGCCGTGCTCGGCTTCGCCTTCTTCGGCGCGATCGTGCTGGCGGAGAAGCTCGTGCTGAGACGCGCCCCGGAGCACATCGCATGAACGACCGGCCGGCCGTCGCGATCCAGGGCCTGACCAAGCAGTTCAAGGCCGGCGTGACCGCGCTCTCCGGGATCGACCTCGAGGTCCAGCCGCGCGAGTTCGTCTCGCTGATCGGGCCGTCCGGCTGCGGCAAGTCGACGCTGCTGCGGATCATCGGCGACCTGATCGAGCCGTCCGCCGGGGCGGTCGAGGTGAACGGGAAGACCGCCCACCGCGCGCGGCTCGACCACGACTACGGGATCGTCTTCCAGGAAGCCGTGCTCTACGACTGGCGCACGGTCTCGAAGAACATCGCGCTCCCGCTGGAGCTGCTCCGCTGGAGCAAGGAGAAGCGAGCCGCGCGCGTGAACGAGCTGCTCGGCCTCGTCGAGCTCGAGGGCTTCGAGGATCACCACCCGTGGCAGCTCTCCGGCGGCATGCAGCAGCGGGTCGCGATCGCCCGAGCGCTGTCGTTCGACCCGGCGCTGCTGCTGATGGACGAGCCGTTCGGCGCGCTCGACGAGATGACGCGCGAGCGACTGAACCTGGAGCTGCTGCGGATCTGGGAGGCGAGCGGCTCGACGATCGTCTTCGTCACGCACTCGATCCCCGAGGCGGTCTTCCTCTCGACGCGCGTGGTCGTGATGTCGGCCAGGCCGGGCCGCGTCTCCGCGGTCGTCGACGTCGACCTGCCGTACCCGCGCACGGCGCGCACGCGCGAGGAGCCCCGCTTCTTCGAGCTCGTGACCGAGGTGCGCGAGCGCCTGGCCGGCGGCGAGGTCGCCGCGTGACGGCCACCCTTCAGCAGCGCGCGATCGACTGGGGGCCGGCCGTCCTCGTCTTCGTGCTCGGGATCGTCGCCTGGCAGGGGCTGGTGGTCGCCTTCGACGTCAAGGACTTCCTGCTGCCGAAGCCGACCCAGATCGCGCAGACCTTGTGGGACGAGCGCAGCTCCCTCTGGCACGCGGGGATCTACACGTTCAAGGAGGCGCTCGGCGGCTTCGCGCTGGGCTCGAGCCTCGGGATCCTCAGTGCGCTTCTGTTCGCCAACTTCCGCTGGCTCGGCACGGCCTTCATGCCGTTTGCGGTCGCCGCCAACGCGGTCCCGATCATCGCCTTCGCACCGATCTTCAACGACTGGTTCGGGCTGCTGAACCCGTTCTCGAAGATGGCGATCGCGGCGGTGCTGTGCTTCTTCCCGGTGCTGATCAACACGCTGCGCGGGTTGACCTCCGTCGACCCGCGCGCGATCGAGCTGATGCGCTCCTACGCCGCCGGCAACGTGTCGATCTTCCGGCGCGTCCGGATCCCGGCTTCGCTGCCGCACATGTTCGCCGGCCTCAAGATCGCCAGCGTGCTCTCGATGATCGGCGCGATCGTCGGCGAGTACTTCGGCGGCCCGACGACGGCGCTCGGCGTGACGATCCTGAACGCGTCGGCGTACTCGAACTTCACCCTCGCGTGGGCAGGGATCGTGCTGGCCAGCGCGTTTGGGATCCTCTTCTACGGCGCGGTGGCCGCTGCCGAGCGGCTCGCGACCTCGTGGGATCCGTCGCACAGGGACTTCCAGACGGAGTGAGAGCGGGTCACAATGACCCGGACCGGATTGATCGAAACGAAAGGGGCACGGATGAGGGGCAGGTTCATGCTCGTGGCGCTGGTGGTGCTCATGACCGCGCTCGTCGCGGGATGCGGCGGAAGCAGCAAGTCCACGGCAACGACCGACCAGGGCGAGGGCGGCGGCGCGAAGACGAAGGTGACGCTGCAGCTGAAATGGGTCACGCAGGCCCAGTTCGCCGGCTACTACGCGGCCAAGGCGAAGGGGTACTACGACAAGGAAGGGCTCGACGTCAACCTCAAGGTCGGCGGCCCGAGCATCACGCCCGAGCAGGTCGTGCTCGGCAAGCAGGCGCAGTTCGGGATCGACTGGCTGCCGAGCCTGCTGGCCTCACGCGACAAGGGCCAGGACCTCGTCAACATCGCGCAGGTCTTCACGCGCAGCGGCATGACGGAGCTGACGTGGAAGGACTCGAACATCACGTCGATCGCCCAGATGAAGGGCAAGAAGGTCGGCGTCTGGTGCTGCGGTAACGAGAACGAGCTCTACGCGGCCCTGAACAAGAACGGCATGGACCCGAAGAAGGACGTCACGATCGTCAACCAGCCGTTCGACATGAACCTGTTCTTGAACAAGCAGGTCGACGCGGCGGCGGCGATGACGTACAACGAGCTCGCGCAGGTGCTGGAGACGACCAACCCGAAGACGGGCAAGCTCTACCAGCCGAGCGACCTGAACGTGATCAAGATGGACGACGCCGGCACCGGGATGCTGGAGGACGGCGTCTTCGTCCGCGGCGACTGGCTCAAGGACAAGACGAACCAGGAAACGACCAAGCGCTTCCTGGCCGCCAGCTTCCGCGGCTGGCTCTATTGCCGGGACCACGTCTCGGAGTGCACGCAGATCGTGCTCAAGAACGGCCCCACGCTCGGCAAGGGGCACCAGACCTGGATGATGAACGAGATCAACGCGCTGGTCTGGCCGGCTCCGGACGGCATCGGCGTGATGAACAAGGCCGCGTACGACCGGACGGCCAAGATCGCGCAGCAGTTCGGCGTGATCAAGAAAGCACCGAGCGCCGACGCCTACACCACGGCCTACGCGCAGGACGCCGTCGACGAGATCTCCGCGGCGGGCACGGACGTGAACGGCAGCGGTTACACGAAGCCGCCGGTCAAGGTCACCCCGAAGGGGCAGTAGCGCAACGGGACCGGGGCCTCCTTCGCGGAGGCCCCGGTTTCCTCTAGATTCGCTGCGAGCGAGACGAGGAGGCCCGGATGTCAGTTCTGATCAAGGGCGGCCGGATCATCACCGCCGCCGACGACTACGTCGCCGACATCTACGTCGAGGACGAGACGGTGACGCTGATCGGCGACTCGCTCGATCAGAGCGCCGACAAGGTGATCGACGCGAGCGGCAAGTACGTGCTGCCGGGCCTCGTCGACCCGCACACGCACCTCGACATGCCCTTCGGCGGGACGGTCACGATCGACGACGTCGAGTCGGGCCAGACCGCGGCGGCGTTCGGTGGGACGACCACGCACGTCGACTTCATCATCCAGCCGCCGGGCTCGACGTTCACCGCCGCGATAGCCGACTGGCGCTCGAAGGCCGAGGGCAAGCAGGTGGTCGACATGGGCTACCACATGGCGGTCACCGATCTCCATGACGGCGGCACGCTCGAGGAGCTGGCCACGCTGCCCGACGAGGGGATCACCTCCTACAAGCTCTTCATGGCCTACAAGGGCGCGCTGATGGTCGACGACGAGACGCTCTTCCGGACGATGGAGACCGCCTCGCAGACCGGGGCGCTCGTGATGGTGCACGCCGAGAACGGGGATGTGATCGACGTGCTCGTCCGCCAAGCCCTGGAGGCCGGCAACACCGAGCCGCTCTACCACGCGCTGACGCGCCCGCCCGAGGCGGAAGGCGAGGCGACGAACCGCGCGATCCAGCTCGCTCATCTCGCGGGCGCTCCGCTCTACGTCGTCCACGTCACCTGCCGCGAGGCGGTCGAGCCGATCGCGCGCGCCCGTGAGGCGGGTTGGGACGTGTGGGGCGAGACGTGCACGCAGTACTTCTTCAACTCGCTCGACGACATCGCCAAGCCGAACTTCGAGGGCGCGAAGTACGTCTACTCGCCGCCGGTGCGCGACAAGTCGAACTGGGACGTGCTCTGGAACGCTGTTCGCACCGACGCCCTCTCGGCCATCTCGACCGACCACTGCGCGTTCCTCTGGGACGGGCAGAAGACGCTGGGCAAGGACGACTTCTCGAAGATCCCGAACGGCGGGCCAGGGCTCGAGAACCGGCTGCACATGATCCACGAGTTCGGCGCCCGAGCCGGCCGGATCTCGCTCAACCGGATGGTCGAGCTGCTGGCCACCTCGCCGGCGAAGCTGTTCGGGCTCTACCCGAAGAAAGGCACGGTCGCTGTTGGGTCCGACGCCGACCTCGTGATCTTCGATCCCGAGCGCAAGCACACGATCACGGCCGCGAATCAGCACTCGAAGACCGACTACAACCTCTACGAAGGCATCGAGGTCACGGGAACGCCGGAGGTCGTGCTCCTGCGGGGGAACGTGCTCGTAGAGGGCGACGAGCTGGTCGCCTCGCCCGGGATCGGCCAGTACGTGGCCCGGGCCAAGTTCGGCCAGGAGCTCCACGCGAAGAGCGCGATCGCCTAGACCGGCGGCTCTGGGTCGTACTGGATGTAGCGCCGCACCTCGCGAGCCCGTTCCCGTGAGTGCAGACGGGCGACCAGGTGCAGCGCCATGTCGATCCCGGCCGAGACGCCGGCGGCGGTGAGCACGTTGCCGTTGTCGACGAAGCGGTCGTCCGGGCGCACCTCGATCTCACGCCCGAGTGTCGGCAGCAGCTCGAGCGACTGCCAGTGCGTCGTCGCCGGCTTGCCGTCCAGCAGCCCGGCCGCCGCGAGCACGAGCGAGCCCGTGCAGACGCTGGCGACAACGGTGCCGCCGCCGGCGAGACCGCGGATCCAGTCGAGCACCGCCTCGTCGGCCAGCTCGCGGCGCGTGCCCCGGCCGCCGGGATACACGAGTACGTCCAGCGGCGGGGAGGTCTCCCACGTTTCCTCGGGCACGACGAGGAGGCCCTTCGCGCAGGTGATCGTCGCCGCCTCGCGGGCGAGCGTCAGCACGCGCACACCGTCGTCGGGCCACTGCTTCGACCACGCCGCCAGCACCTCCCACGGCCCGGCCCAGTCGAGCTCCTCGGCGCCCTCGAACAGCGCGACGCCGATGATCACCGCGTCTGCGGGAAGCCCAGGTCGACCTTCGAGGTCGCCGGGTCGGGCCAGCGCGAGGTGATGACCTTGCCCTGGGTGTAGAACTGGATCCCCTCGGGCCCGTAGACGTGCAGATCGCCGAAGAGCGAGTTCTTCCAGCCGCCGAACGAGTAGTAGGCGACCGGAACCGGGATCGGAACGTTGACGCCGACCATGCCGGCGTTCACCTCGAACTGGAATTGCCGGGCGACGCCGCCGTCGCGCGTGAAGAGCGCGACGCCGTTGCCGTACGGGTTCTCGTTCACCAGGCGCACGGCCTCCTCGTAGGTGTCCACGCGCGTGATCCCGAGCACGGGCCCGAAGATCTCGTCCTTGTAGACGTCCATCTCGGGCGTGACCTCGTCCAGCAGGGTGACGCCGAGGAAGAAGCCGTTGCCGTCGGGCGCGGTCTCGCGGCCGTCGGTGAGCACCTTCGCGCCCTCCTCGCTGCCCTTCTCGATGTAGGAGGCGACCTTGTCGCGGTGCTCGCGCGTGACGAGCGGGCCCATCTCCGAGTCCGGCTCCAGGCCGTTGCCGACCTTCACCTTCGGCAGCCGCTCCTGGATCGCGCCGACGAGGTCGTCGGCCGCGTGGCCGACCGCGACGAGCATCGAGACCGCCATGCAGCGCTCACCCGCCGATCCGTAGCCCGCGCCGACCGCCGCGTCTGCGGCCATCTCGATGTCCGCGTCGGGCAGCACGATCATGTGGTTCTTCGCGCCGCCGAGCGCCTGGACGCGCTTGCCGGCCTTGGTGCCTGTCTCGTAGACGTAGCGCGCGATCGGCGTCGAGCCGACGAAGCTGACTGCGGCGATCTCAGGATGCTCGAGCACCGCGTCGACCGCGACCTTGTCGCCGTGCACGACGTTGAAGACTCCGTCCGGGAGGCCGGCCTCCTTCAGCAGCTCGGCGGTCAGCATCGACGCGGAGGGATCCTTCTCGGAGGGCTTCAGCACGAACGTGTTCCCGCAAGCGATCGCGGGCGCCCACATCCACATGGGCACCATCGCGGGGAAGTTGAACGGCGTGATCCCGGCGACGACGCCGTGCGGCTGGCGGATCGAGTAGACGTCGATCCCGGTCGAGGCCTGCTCCGAGTAGCTGCCCTTCAGGAGCTCCGGAATGCCGCAGCAGAACTCGATCACTTCGAGCCCGCGCGCGATCTCGCCCTTCGCGTCGGAGAGCACCTTGCCGTGCTCGAGCGTCAGCAGGCGCGCCAGGTCGTCGCCGTGCGAGTGAAAGAGCTCGCGGATGCGGAAGAAGAGCTCGGTGCGGCGCGAGAGGGAGACCGTGCGCCAGCCCTCGAAGGCGCGCCTGGCCGCCTGGACGGCCGCGTCGACCTCTTCGGCCGTCGCGAAGTCGACCTCGCCACTCTGCTCGCCGGTCGCCGGGTTGTAGACCGGGCCACTGCGGCCCGACGTGCCCTCGACGCGCCGGCCGTCGATCCAGTGCGCGATCCGCGTCACCTCGCCGGACTGCTCTTCCGTGAACTGCTCCGCTACCTCGGTCATCTCCCGCCTCCTTCGAGTCAGCGCCAGAGTAGCGCTAGGATCGTTTCGTGGCTGTTGAACAGGGCCTAGACGCCAGGCGGATCCAGGAGCTCGACAAGCAACACGTCCTGCACTCCTGGTCGGTTCAGAACCAGCTCAACCCGCCCGTGATCGCCGGCGGCGAGGGCCGCTACTTCTGGGACGCCGAGGGCAACCGCTACCTCGACTTCGCCTCGCAGCTCGTCAACGTCTCGATCGGGTACCAGCACCCGAAGGTGGTCGCGGCGATCAAGGAACAGGCCGACAAGCTCACCACGATCGGCCCACCGATGGCGCACGAGGCGCGCTCCGAGCTCGCGCGCCTGCTCGCCGAGGTCACGCCGGGCGACCTGACGATGAGCTTTTTCACCAACGGCGGCGCCGAGGCGAACGAGAACGCGATCAAGCTCGCGCGCTGGTACACGGGCCGGCACAAGATCGTCGCGCGCTACCGCTCCTACCACGGAGCGACCGGCGGCGCGATCACGCTCACCGGCGACCCGCGCCGCTGGCCCGCCGAGCCGGGGATCCCGGGGGTCGTCCGGATGCTCGACCCGTACACCTACCGCTGCCCGGCCGGCCACCCCGACCCCTGCCCGGTTTGCACCGGCGCGCCGCACTTCGAGGAGATCCTCCAGTACGAGGGCCCGCAGAACGTCGCCGCCGTGATCATGGAGACGATCGTCGGCACGAACGGGATCATCGTCCCGCCGGACGGCTACCTGGAGTCGATCCGCGAGGTCTGCGACCGCCACGGGATCCTGCTGATCTGCGACGAGGTGATGGCCGGCTTCGGCCGCACCGGCAAGTGGTTCGGCGTCGACAACTGGGGCGTCGTCCCGGACATCATGACCGTGGCCAAGGGGATCAACTCCGGCTACGTGCCGCTCGGCGCGATGATCATCAACCAGAAGCTCGCCGACTGGGTGCAGGACAAGTACTTCGCGGGCGGGCTGACGTACTCGGGCCACGTGCTCGCGTGTGCTTCCGCGATCGCGTCGATCGAGGCTTTCCAAGAGGAGGGCATCGTCGAGAACTCGGCCGCGATGGGCGACGTGCTCGGGGCGCGGCTCGGCGACCTGATGGAGAAGCACTCGTTGATCGGCGAGGTGCGCGGCAAGGGTCTCTTCTGGGGCATCGAGCTCGTCAAGGACCGTGAGACGCGCGAACCGTTCGTGCCGTTCAACGCGGCCGGCGAGGCCGGCGCGCCGATGGCCAAGCTGGCCAAGGCGGCGATGGAAAGCGGCCTCTACCTGATGACGCACTGGAACGTGGTCGTGGTCGCGCCGCCGCTGACGATCACGCGCGAGGAGCTCGACGAAGGCCTGGGCATCCTCGACGAGGTATTGGCGCTGGCCGACTGAGGTACCCTGGTCTCCTCCGCCGCCGAGGGGGCCGCCATTCCGAACGTCAGGATCGAAGCGCCGACAGCCGGTGCCGCCACGCAGCTGGTCAGCGACCTGGTGCCATTCGCCCGCACCGACCTGGTGCCGCTCGAGAACGAGCGCTGGGAGATCCTCGTCGAGGGCAGCACGGAGGACGAGCTGGACGCAGTTCTGCTCGCGGTCGCCCGCTGGGCCGTCGCCTGCGAGCTCGAGCAACGGCGCGTGCTCGTCGACGGCGAGCCGGTCGAGCTCCCCGAACCGCCGGCGAGCGCGTAGCGGCTCGGCGCTCCGGCGGGGACTGTCCCCGAACGACCGGAGCGGACATGGCGGAGGTGGGGCGAAAGTGTGACTTGTTGTCCACAGGGGTGGCGTTGCTCCAAGCGGTCCGGCACGCTCGGTTCGTCAGCGGCGTCGCGAGGCCACGAAAGCCCTGCTCGCGGCGTCTCGCTTCGCCTGCGTCAGTCCTCGTGCACCAGCGGCAGGCTCGTCGCGACGATTCGCCGGCCGCCGCTCTGGTAGACGACGTCGACGCTGTCGTTCTGTCGGTAGGTGCCGGCGACACCGAGGAAGAGCGAGAGCCAGCGCCAGAAGCCGAGCCGTCCCTCGCGCGCCAGCGGCCGGCCGAACACGAGCTCGCCGCCCTCGCGCCGGAAGTCCCGTCCGGGCTGCTGGACGACGCCGTTGACGAAGACCTCGAAGCCATCCTCGATCCCGGCCGGTAGTTGCACACGCGTCCCTTCGGGCACGCCTCGTAGAATGCCACCGCCTGTGCGCCGCTTCGTCCGAGTCTTGACCTCCCTGACCGTGCTCGCACTGGCGGTCACGACAGCCGCAGCCGCGGGCAACGGCGGCCTCGCGCCCGTCTCACCCGCCTCGCCGGATGCCAAGAACATCCGCGACATCTACTGGCTGATCCTCGGCATCACCGGCGGGATCTTCCTGCTGGTGATCGTGACGCTGCTGCTCTTCGTGGTCCGTTATCGCAGCAAGGGCCGGCCGCGAGAGGTCGAGGGCTCGCAGGTTCGCGGCCACACGAACCTCGAGCTCGCCTGGACGGCCGGGCCGGTGATCCTGCTCGCGATCATCGCCGGCTTCGTCTTCTGGAAGGTCTCGGACATCGGCGCCTCGTCGAGCCTCCCCGCCTCCGCGCAACAGGCGAAGGACGAGATCACGATCGAGGGGCACCAGTACTACTGGAACTTCACCTACCCGAACGGCGCGATCTCGGTCGACCGGCTCCGGCTCCCGCTCGACCGGACCGTCCACCTGACGATCCGCTCGGCCGACGTCGACCACAGCTGGTGGATCCCGGCGCTCGGCGGAAAGCTGGACGCGATCCCGGGCAAGACGAACCATCTCACCCTCCGCGCGACGAAGCTCGGGGTCTTTCCCGGGCAGTGCGCCGAGTTCTGCGGGCTGCTGCACGCCGCGATGCTCGCGCACGCCGAGGTCCTCCAGCCCGCCGCGTACGACGCCTGGGTGAGCGCGCGCGCGAACGCGCAGCTCGCGCTCGGCAAGGAGACGTTCGTCGGCGTCTGCGCCAAGTGCCACGGGCTCGCGGCCCAGGGCGGCGTCGGCCCGAACATCGCTCAGAACCCGCTGCTCGGCGACAAGAAGGGGCTCTCGAACATCATCCGCCACGGCACCGGCCAGATGCCCGCGGTCGGCAACGACTGGTCGCAGGCGCAGCTCGACGCGACGATGGCGTACCTCCAGCAGCGCTTCAAGCAAGGAGCGAGCGGTGGCAGCCAGGGCTAATCGTCCCCCCGTCTCGCTGGTCGTCTCGCAGGGCCGCGTCTCCAGCTGGCTGACGACGGTCGACCACAAACGGATCGGGATTCTCTACATCGTCACGTGCCTCGTCTTCTTCCTGGCCGGCGGCGTGCTCGCCCTGCTGATGCGCGCGCAGCTCGCCACGCCGAACGAGCACGTCGTGACGCGCAACAGCTACGACGAGCTGTTCACGATGCACGGGACGACGATGATCTTCCTCGTCGTCGTGCCGATCTGGGCCGGGCTCGCGAACTACCTCGTGCCGCTGATGATCGGAGCGCGCGACATGGCGTTCCCGCGTCTCAACGCCCTCTCGTACTGGCTCTTCCTGTTCGGCGGGATCATCCTCTACTCGAGCTGGTTCGCGGCCGGCGGGGCGGCGCGCGCGGGCTGGACGGGCTACGCGCCGCTCTCCGAGGCGCCCTACACCCCCGGTCACGGGATCGACCTCTGGATCCTGTCGCTGCACGTGCTGACGCTGTCCTCGCTCGCGGGCGCGATCAACTTCCTGGTGACGATCCAGCGCCTCCGCGCTCCGGGGATGACCTGGATGCGG
>DATIOF010000121.1:0-7813 GCA_035473395.1 Gaiellaceae bacterium | reverse complement strand
AGTCGCTGCCGATCCAGTGGAGCGGCTACCCGCTCTACCCCTCTGACCCGCCTGAGGACTACTCCACAGACCCCTGCACCTGGTACTGGTACAAGGACCGCGACGCGATCCCGGCGCGCCACTGGGAGCGCTACGGCGCGGTGAAGCCCACGCGCACCGACTCGCCTACGGCTTGATCTCCTCCACCACCTCGTAGATCCCCTCGAGCGGGGTGTCGTGGACGTACTTCCCGATCTCCTCCTGGCGCTTGGCCTCGTCCTCGGCCGAACCGCGCACGACGTCGAGCGAGTTTCGGTCGATGTCGAAGATCCCGAACGAGATGACCTCGTCTTCGTCCTTGATGTTCCGCGCGTGGTAAACGACCGCACCCTCAGGCAGGCCCTCGGGCGCTTCGTCGCTTCCCCCGGCCCATGCCTTGCGGAACTCGTCCCACTGATCGCCCTTCAGGCGCCTGGCGCTGAAAAAGACCAGCATGCCTTCTCCTCTCCTCGCGTGAACTTTGCGCGAGGAGCCTATGCCACCGAAGAACCCGGCCTAGGCGACCTCGCGGAGCTTCTGAGCCTCCGCGAGTGACTGGAGCTTCTTGAGCGACTGATTCTCGATCTGGCGGATCCGCTCCCGGGTGACGTTGAAGGTGCGGCCGACCTCGTCCAGGGTCCGCGGGTGCTCGCCGCCGAGCCCGTAGCGGAGCTCGAGCACGCGACGCTCGCGGTAGGAGAGGTTCTCGAGGGCCTCCTTCAGCGCTTCCTTGGTGAGCAGCTCGGCGGCGCGCTCGAAGGGCGACTCGGCCCGCTCATCGGCGATGAACTGGCCGAACTCCGACTCCTCCTCGTCGCCGACCGGCTTCTCGAGCGACACCGGGGCCTGCGAGCTGCGGCGGATCTGCTCGACCTCGTCCACGGTCAGCTCGACGTCGATCCCGATCTCGTACGAGGTCGGCTCGCGCCCGAGCTCGGCGCGGAGCTTCCGCTCCGAACGGACGATCTTGTTCAGCTTCTCGACGATGTGCACCGGCATGCGGATCGTCCGCGCCTTGTCAGCGAGCGCGCGGGCGACGGCCTGGCGGATCCACCAGGTCGCGTAGGTCGAGAACTTGAACCCCTTGCGGTGATCGAACTTCTCGGCCGCGCGCACGAGGCCGATGGTCCCTTCCTGGATCAGATCGAGGAAGGGCAGGCCCTGATTGCGGTACTTCTTGGCGATCGAGACGACCAGGCGCAGGTTGGCCTCGACCATCGCCTGCTTCGCGCTGTGCTCGCCGCGCTCGATCCGCTTCGCCAGCTCGACTTCCTGCGCGGCGGTCAGCAGATCGACCTTGCCGATGTCCTTCAGGAAGAGCTGCAGCGAGTCGGTCGTAACCTCGCGTGCCTGCGGCGCCGGCTCGCGCTCGGGCTCCCGCTCGTCGCTGCCGTCGACGACCTCGATGTGCAGCTCTTCGAGCGCGTGGTAGAAGTCGTCCACCTGCGCGGCGTCGAGCTCGAGCTCGCCCAGCGCGAGGGCGATCTCCTCGGTGCTCAGCGACCCCGCCTCGCGCCCTGCTTCCAACAACCCCTTGGCCTCGTCCGTCTCCAGCACTTCGGCGATGCTCGACGGCTTGGCCCGTACCCCCTGCTCGTTCACTCGGGCTCCCCTCGTGGGCTTGTGACATTCCGCACGCGGCGTTGCGGATGCGGCACTCTTTCATGGCGACCGGACGGACGCCATAGGCCGAACGGCCCTAATTTCGGTCAGGCGGTCCCAATCCGTCCGATGGCTGCCAGGTACTGCGTCGCCTGCCTCCCGAGCAGCGAGTTCGGAGCCTGCCGCTGGGCCCGCAGGAGCTGCTTGCGCGCCTCCTTCACCTGCGCCGACCAGAGCAGCAGCAGGCCGAGGTGGAAACGCACCGTCTGGGCCTGCGGAAAGACCCGCGTCAGCGGGCCGAGCCTGCCGAACGCGCGCGCCGGATCGGCCTTGTCGAAGCGGCCCACCGCCTCGGCAACCCGCGCGTCGGGGTCGTTCGGCGCGAGCTTCGCGGCGGCGGCGAACTCCCGCTCGGCCGAGAGCGGCCTGCCGAGCTGCTGCAGCGCGGTCCCGTAGAGGATCTTCGCGTTCGCCCCGCCGCGAGCGGCGTCTGCGCGCAGCGCGGCGAACTGCTGCGGCCCGGGCAGGGCGCGGATCCGGAGCGACGGCTGGAACGACGGCACGAAGCGCGGCAGGCCCGGCGCGAACTGCGGGTGGAGAAAGTCGCCGGCGCGCACCGCGTAGGGCGTGTCGGGCTGCTGCTGCGCCGCGCCACGCCAGGAAGCCAGGGCGTCCTCGTTGCGCCGGTCCCAGTAGTAGGCGAGCCCGAGGTGCAAAGCGACGAGCGAGCTGCGCTGGTGGGCCGCCTGGAGATTCTCGAGCCGGGCGATCGTGCCGGACGGCCACGCCGCGAGCGCGCTCCCCACCTGGGCTTCGAGCGAGCGGTAGCGGCCGAAGACGGCGGCGGCCTGCGAGTAGTCCTTGCGGGCATAGAGGCGCTGCGCGCGGTCGAGCTCGCGGGCTTCGCGATCCGCCCGGTCGCCGAGCGCGAGGCTCAGCGGCGGATGCCCGCTGCGCGGCTTGGCGGACGCGGGCGTATGGCCTCGGGTGGCCACCACGCCGAACACGACGACGCCGGCCGCGGTAAGCGCCGCGAAGGTGACGAACGACGTGATCCGGCCGCGCGAACTCAAGGCCGCGACGATAGCCGCCGCGCTCTCGGCCACTCCGCCTACCCGCTATACAATTGGAAGCCATGCCGAACTACCGCGAGCTGCTGCACGACGCCAAGGCCTCGATCGAGGAAGTCGACGCCCGCCGCGCGCAGGAGCTGCTGGAAGGCGAGGATGCCCCGCTGCTCGTGGACGTCCGCGAGCGCGACGAGTGGGAGCAGGGCCGGATCCCCGGCGCCGTGCACGTTCCGCGCGGCCATCTCGAGTCGCGCATCGAAGGCGTCGCGCCCGATCGCTCGCGGGCCGTCCTGCTCTACTGCGCGGCCGGCAACCGCTCGGCCTTCGCGGCCAAGACGCTCGCCGAGCTCGGCTACGAGCGGACGATCTCGCTCGCCGGCGGCTACACGGACTGGCAGCGCAGCGGCTTCCCGACCGACCTCCCCCGCTCGCTCGGGCCCGAGCGAGCGACGCGCTACAGCCGCCACCTGCTGATCCCGGAGGTCGGCGAGGAGGGCCAGCTGCGGCTGCTCGACTCGCGCATCCTGCTGGTCGGCGCCGGCGGCCTCGGCTCCCCGGCCTCGCTCTACCTGGCCGCGGCCGGGGTCGGCACGCTCGGAATCGTCGACGCGGACGTCGTCGACGAGACGAATCTCCAGCGCCAGATCGTGCACTCGACCAACTCGCTCGGCGAGCCGAAGACCGACTCCGCGCGCCGGACGATCGAGGCGTTGAACCCCGACGTCGAGGTCGTCCCCTTCCGAGAGCGGCTGACCTCCGAGAACATCGAGCGGATCCTCGAGCCGGGCTGGGACGTGATCGTGGACGGCGCCGACAACTTCCCGACGCGCTACCTGGTCAACGACGCCTCGGTCTGGCACGGCATCCCGGTCGTGCACGGCTCGATCTTCCGCTTCGAGGGCCAAGTGACCGTGTTGAAACCGGGCGACGGGCCTTGTTACCGGTGCCTCTTCCCGCAGCCGCCGCCGCCCGAGCTGGCGCCGAGCTGCGCCGAGGGCGGCGTGCTCGGCGTGCTGCCCGGTGTGATCGGCTCGATCCAGGCCGCCGAGGCGCTCAAGCTGGCGATCGGGATCGGCGAGCCGCTCGTCGGGCGGCTGCTGCTCTACGACGCGCTCTCGGGCGAGTTCGAGCAGATGAAGCTGCGCCGCGATCCCGCGTGCCCGGTCTGCGGCGAGTCGCCGACGATCACCAACTACGTCGACTACGTGGAGTTCTGCGCCGGAGTGGGACATTGAGCCGGGTGCGGATCCCGCCGACGTTGCGCGCCGAGACCGCGGGCGCGCGCGAAGTCGAGGCCCGCGGCGGCACCGTGCGCGAGCTGCTCGACGACCTGCTGGGCCGTTTCCCCACCCTCCGGCCGCAGCTGCTCGAGCAGGACGAGCTCGCCCCCTTTGTGAACGTCTACGTCGAAGGCGAGGACGTTCGTACCAGGCAGGGCCTCGAGACCGAGGTCTCGGACGGCTCGACCGTGATCCTGCTGCCCGCGATGGCGGGTGGCTGAGCCTCCCGGCTCACTGCTCGGCCTCGTCGGCAACACTCCGCTCGTCGAGCTGCCCCGCCTCTCGCCGAAGCCGGAGGTCAAGCTCTACGCGAAGCTCGAAGGCCAGAACCCGACCGGCTCGATCAAGGACCGCGTCGCGCTCGCGATGGTCGAGGCGGCGCAGCTCGAGCCGGGTCAGGAGCTGATCGAGCCGACGAGCGGCAACACCGGGATCTCACTGGCGCTGGTGGCGAAGCTGCGGGGTTTCCGCCTCACGTGCGTGATGCCGGAGAACGTGACCGAGGAGCGCCGCCGCCTGCTGCGGCTGTACGGCGTTGAGATCGTCGAGAGCCCCGGCGCCGAAGGCTCGAACGGCGCAGTCCGGCTCGCGCAGGAGATCACCGAGCGCGAGCCGCGCTTCCGGATGCTCTTCCAGTACGCGAACGAGGCGAACCCACGCGCGCACTACGAGGGGACGGGCACCGAGATCGCCGAAGCCCTCGACCGGGTGGACGTGCTCGTCGCCGGCCTCGGCACCGGCGGCACGCTGATGGGCGCCGGCCGGCGCCTGCGCGAGTCCTTTCCCGACGTGACCGTCGCCGCGGCCGAGCCGCTTCCCGGCGACCCGGTGATGGGGCTGCGCTCGCTCGAGGACGGGTACGTGCCGCCGATCCTCGACGTGTCGCAGCTCGACCGGAAGGTGCTCGTCACCAATGCCGAGGCGGTCGCCGGGCTGCACGCGCTGCTCGAGCGCGAGGGAGTCTTCGCCGGCGTCTCCTCGGGCGCGGTGATCCATGTCGCACGCAAGCTCGCCAACGAGCTCGACGAGGGCGTCGTGGTCGCGGTGCTCGCGGATGCCGGCTGGAAGTACCTCTCCGCGCCTTTCTGGGATGCGCCCGACCCGGAAGCCGTGATGGAGGAGTCGGTCTGGTGGTGATCCCGGCCGAGGTGCGCGCCGCGCTCGAGGAGCATGCGCGCGCCGAGCAGCCGAACGAGGCCTGCGGCCTGGTCGTGCTCAGAGACGGCGAGGCCGAGCGCTACCTCCCCGCCCGGAACGCGGCCGCCAGCCCATACCGCTTCGAGCTGGACACCGAGCCCGAGAACTGGTTCCTGGAGGACGAGGGCTACGAGCTCGCCGTCTTCCACTCGCACATCTCCTCGCCGCCGCGGCCTTCGCGGACCGACGTCGAGAACATCGGCCTCTGGGAGGGCCGTCCCTACTTGATCCTCTCGTTAGGAACGGGCGAGCTCGCCGCCTGGAAGATCCAGAAGGGCGAGGTCTCGCCCGAACCCCTCGGCTAAGTCGCCTTGAAGGTGCCTTTCATGCCCGCGGCCGCGTGGCCGGGCACGGTGCACTTGTACGAGTGCTTGCCCTGCGACAGCGAGACCGTCAGCGTCGCGGTCTGGTTGTGGCCGAGCATCTTCGTCTTCTTCCCGGCGATCGCGAAATCGTGCTTCAAGCGACCCTTGTTGGTCACAGCGAACGAGACCTTCCCGTGCGGCGCGCTCGTACGCGAGAGCGTGAACCGGAAGTTGTCCTTCGCAGTGACCTTCACGATCGTCGTCTTCGCGCTCGTGCCCGCGTAGGCGAAGACGGCGAAGACGGTTGCTGCGGCCACGGCGAAGACCGCGGCCAGGGAAACGATGCGCTTCATGTTGCTCCTTACAGGTAGTTGACCCCGCCTTCTTGGAGGCTACCTACGAGGCTTCTTCCAGCCGCTCTTCGTTCGGTTCCTGCGGCGGCAGCTGTACCTCGAGCCGCTCGATGCGCGAGCCCTCGATCGTCAGCACCGTGAAGCGGATGCGGTCGTGCTCGACCTCGTCCCCGGGCTCGGGCGCGCGGCCCAGCATCCCGAAGACCAGGCCGCCGAGCGTGTGGTAGTCCTCGATCGGCAGCGAGACGCCGAACTGCTCGTTGAAGTCGTCGATCGGGAACGTGCCGTGGACGCGCACGCGGCCGTCCTCGAGCCGCTCGATCGACTCGTCCGGCAGGTCGAACTCGTCCTCGATCTCACCGACGATCTCCTCGAGCAGGTCCTCGAGCGTGACGATCCCTTCGAGCTCGCCGTACTCGTCGACCACCACCGCCAGGTGCTGGTTCGTCCGGCGGAACTCGGTCAGTAGCGCGGCGAGGTCCTTCGTCTCCGGGACGATGTGCGCCGGTCGCAGCAGCTGCTCGATCTGGACGCCGGCGATCCCGCGGTCGACGAGCGCCGAGAAGAGGTCGCGCACGTGCAGCACGCCGACGATCTCGTCGAGCGAGTCGCGGTAGACGGGGTAGCGGGTGTACGGCGAGTCGATCACCGCCGCAAGCGCCTCCTCGGGCGGCATCTCGATCGAGAGCGCGACCACCTCGGGCCGCGGCACCATCACCGCCGAGACCTCCTTGTCGGCGAAGTCGAAGACCTTGTAGAGCATCTCCTGCTCCTGCCGCTCGAGCTGCCCCTCCTCGGTCGAGCGCGAGAGCAGCATCTTCAGCTCGGCCTCCGAGTAGACCTCCATCTCGCCGCCGGGCGGCGTCAGTCCCAGGGAGCGCAGGACCACGTCGCTCGACCGTTGAAGCACCCAGATCAGCGGCTTGAAGACGACGAAGAAGGCACGCACGGGCGTCGAGACCGCGAGCGCCACCCGCTCCGAGTAGCCGAGCGCGATCCCCTTCGGCACGAGCTCGCCGACGACCACGTGCAGGAAGGTGATGATCAGGAACGCGAGCGCGAAGGCGATCACCGACGCGAACAGCGGATCGAAGACGCGCGCCAGCACCTGCTCGCCGAGCGCACCGATTGCCAGGCTGGCCCCGGTGACGCCGAGTTGCATAGCCGCGATGAACCGCGGCGGGTCGGCGACGATCCGCAGCACGGCTCGCGCGCGTCGGTTGCCCTTCTGCGCCAGCTCCTGGATCCGCGTGCGCCGCGCCGTCACGAGCGCGTACTCGGCCGCGACGAAATAGCCGTTCAGCAGAATCAGCGCCGCCACGGCGAGGAGTTCGAGGGAAAGGCTCACGTCTGCGCCCCGGCGGGCGGACGTCTAGGAATGACTTCGTCGTCCAACCGGATCTACGTCGCAGTATAGGAGACCCGGTCGTCGTCACCCCCGCGCGCGGCCCGGCCCTCGTGCACGAGCCGTTCCAGGTGCGCGAGCGTCTCCGCGAGGGCGAATCGCCGGCCGCTCGCGTCCAGGCCCTGGCCGAAGAGCGTGACCGAGACGTCGTAGGCGCTGCGCGGCTCCGGGCCGAGCGCCGCGGCCGTCGCGTCGAGCCGCCGCTCGTGGTGCTCGAGGATCTCGCGAGCACGCGCGACCGGGGCCTGGACCGGGTCGCCGTGCCCCGGCAGCGCCACCCGCGGCGCGAGCTCGATCGTCCGCCGCAGGCTGGCCTGGTAGTCGGCCAGCGGGTCCGGGCGCGACTCCGGGTAGAGCCCGACCGTCGGCGTGATCACGCCGAGCACGTGGTCGCCGGCCACGAGCACGCCGTCCCGCTCGAGGCAGATGTGCCCGTCCGCGTGACCCGGAAGCTCGAGCACGCGCCAGCCGGCCACTTCGTCGCCGTCGCGGAGCGGCTCTGGGTCGCGGGCGAAGCGGATGAAGGGCGCGAAGGTGCGCGACTCGTGCCGCAGCTCGGCCGCCACGTCGTCGGGCAGCCCGT
>DATIOF010000120.1:0-5119 GCA_035473395.1 Gaiellaceae bacterium | reverse complement strand
TCGCCGGTGTCCTCGCGGATGCCGGCGCCGTCGGCGCCCAGGATCCGCGGCTTGGGCACCGAAGGGAGGCCCTTGCGGATCCAGAGATCGAGATGGTTGAGAGAGGCAGCGCGCAGACGGACGAGCACCTCGCCCGGCCCGGGCTCGGGGTCGGGCGCGTCCTCGTAGCGGAGAACCTCGGGCCCGCCGTCCTCGTGGATCCGAATCGCCTTCATCCGGGCACAATCTCCCACATGCAGGCCGATGAGCTGGCTCGGCTGGGCGAGGAGCTCGGCTTCGACGCGGTCGGGGCCGCTCCGGTCGCGCCGTACGAGGAGACCGAGCGGCACATCCTCGAGCGCCGCGCGAGAGGCCTGTTCGCAGACATGCGCTTCACGATGGCTCGCCCGGAGGTCTCGTGCCATCCCGAGGCGTTGATCGAGGGCGCGTGCACGGTCGTCTCGGCCGCGCTCTGCTACTGGCTCGAGGGCGAGGAGCCGCCGCCGGGGCACGGGCGGCTGCCGCGTTACACCTGGTGGGACGCTTACGCGGCGCTGCGCGAGCGGCTCAACGAGCTCGGGCGTCGCCTGGGTGGCGACTACCGCGTGCTCGTCGACGAGAACCAGCACGTCGACCGCGAGGCGGCCGCACGCTCCGGGGTCGGCTTCTACGGCAAGAACACGATGCTCATCACCCGTCGCCACGGCTCGTGGGTCGTGCTCGGAACGCTGGTCACGACGGCCGAGCTGCACGCGACGCCTACGCTCGACGCCGGCTGCGGCTCGTGCTCGCTCTGCATCGACGCCTGCCCGACCGACGCGCTCGAGGAGGCGGGCGTGCTCGACGCGACTCGCTGCCTCTCATACTGGACGCAGTCGGCCGCGCCCTTCCCGGAGGAATACCGCGAGGCGCTCGGCGACCGCGTCTACGGCTGCGACATCTGCCAGGACGTCTGCCCGTGGAACCGCGGCGTCGAGAAGCGGCGCGCGGGCCACGCTGCCGAGAGCATCGAGCCGCACGTCTCGCTCGCCGACTGGCTGCAGGCCGACGACGCCGAGCTTGCGGCTCGCTACGACCGCCTGTTCGTCCCGCGCAACGACCCGCGCTACCTGCGCCGGAACGCCCTCGTGGCGCTCGGCAACGCCGGCGGCGATCCCTCGCTCGCCGAGCCCTTCGCGGCAGGCGACGACCCGCTGCTGCGCGAGCATGCCGAGTGGGCCCTGGAGCGGCTCCGGTGAACGGCGAGCTCCGGCGGCTGCGCGACGTCGAGCGCTGGATCGGCTGGGTGCGGCTCGGCGCGGTGCCCTTCGCGATCTTCCAGGTGGCGATCGCTGCCGACTACCCGGCCGGCTACGAGCGCTGGGCCTGGATCACGACCGGGATCTTGACCGTGGGGACGCTGGTTCTCTTCGTGCTCAGCCGCCGCGAGTGGCCGAAGGCGACCCTGAAGCGGATCGGGCTGGCCGCGCTCGCCTTCGATTTCGCCATCGCCTCGGCCTACACGCTGATCTACAGCTTCCAGCCGGCCTCGCCCATCCGGCAGGTGATGTACCTGCCGCTCGTCGAGGCGGCCCTGCGCTACGGGATCGTGGGCGCGCTCGCGGTCACCGCCGCCAGCGCTCCGGTGATGGTCGCCTTCGAATGGCTGCGCTCGGATCGGTATCCGCCGCGCACGTTCCACCTCGACTACGTCACGCTTCAGCTCGGGATCGAGGTGCTGCTGGGCCTGATCGTCGGGTGGCTGATGCTGCGGCTGCTCCGCCAGAGCACGGTTGCCGAGGCACGGGCGGCGGAGGCGGAAAAGCTGCGTGACCAGCTCGGCCGCCGCGCGGACGCGCTCGAGGCGGCCAACCGCTGCGCCCGGGCGCTCAGCTCGTCGCTCGAGCTCGACCAGGCCTTCGACGCCTTCATCCGCGAGGTGCGCGGGCTGCTGCCGTTCGACCGGATCGCGATCGTGCTCAGCGAGAACGGCGTCGCGCAGGTGATGGCCGTCGCCGGCGAAGGTGCAGAGAACGTCCTGCCGCCGGGCTCGGGGCGCCCGATCCACGGAACCCTGCTCGAGGAGCTGCTGCGCACGAACCAGACGGTCTACCGGCGCGACATGAGCTCGGCAGACTACCCGGAGGAGGATCAGTTCCTCGAGCTCGGCCTGCATTGCCGGCTCGCCACGCCGCTGCTCCAGGGCGCCCGGGCGATCGGGATGCTCTCGCTCGTTCGCAAGGAGCCCGATGCCTTCAGCCCCGAAGACATCGAGCTCGCGGGCCTACTCGGCCGGCTCGTCGCGAGCGCGGTGCAGAACATCCGTGCCTACGAGACCGAGCGCAAGACGGTCGAGGAGCTGCGGCGCCTCTCGGCGCTGCGGGCTGACTTCGTCTCGCTCGTCTCGCACGAGCTGCGCACGCCGATGGCCGCCGTGATCGGGGCGGCACGCACGTTGCAACAGCGCTGGCGCGAGCTCTCGCCCGACCAGCGGGAGTCGTTCCTCGAGCTGATCGCCGGCGAGACGAACCGCCTCGCCGAGCTGATCGGGGACGTGCTCGACACCTCGCGCATCGAGGCGGGGACGTTCAGCTTCCGCTTCCAGGAGGTCGACCTCGCGCAGCTCGTGCACGACGCGGTCGCGACGGCGCAGGTCGGCCAGGACGAGGTGCGCCTGCGCGCCGACGTGCCGCTGGGGTTGCCCGAGATCCGCGGCGACCGCGACCGCCTGCGGCAGGTGCTGACGAATCTGATCGACAACGCGATCAAGTACTCGCCGGCCGGGGGTGAGGTCGAGGTCAAGGTCTATCCGGAGAACGGCCGGGTGCTCGTCGACGTAAGCGACCACGGGCCGGGGATCGCGAAGGCCGACCAGAAGCTGATCTTCGAGAAGTTCGGCCGCGTGACCGGCTCGGGCGCCACCCGTCCGGGGACGGGCCTCGGCCTCTTCATCGCCCGCTCGATCGCCGAGGCCCACGGCGGCGTGCTCGAGGTGCAGTCGTCACCCGAGCAGGGCGCGACCTTCACGCTCGAGTTGCCGCTCGCCGGCTAGTCCCGAATGGCCATCTTGCGCGCGGCACGCAGCCGCGCGAGGGTCCCGACATGGAAGAGCCGGTGATCTATCGCGAGGAAGTCGTGGCGCTACTCTTCTACGTGAGCGACATGACGGCGTCGCTCGAAGCGATCGAGATATTGCTCGGAGGTGACGATGAGCCCGAAGAGGAAGCCGACGGAGGCTGACCGTGAGCGGCGACGGCAGATGCGCAAGAACACCGAGCGAACCCGCCAGCTGGCGCTCAAGGCTCAGGCCGAGCTCGATCGCCGCAAACAGGAGCCGCAGGCCGGCTAGGCGACGCGGACGCGCGAAAGGCCGAGCTCTCGCTGCACGGCCTTGGCGCGGGCGACGATCTCGCGCCGGAGCTCGGGCGGCTCGAGCACGACTGCCTCGCCGCGGTAGCTGAGGATCTCGCCGAGTAGCCATTCCGGGCTGCCGACCGGCCGCTCGGCGACCGCCGAGCCGTCGGCAAGACCGCGCGCGCCCTTCTCCAGCTCCCAGCGGGCGATCTCGGGCGAGTACCAGATGCGCGCGGGTCGAGCGTCGCGGAACTCGTGCGGGTCGAAGCCCTCGCGCGGCTCGAAGTGCCCGCGCTGGATCCGGGCGCTGCGCATCCGGTCGAGCCGGAACGAGCGCTCGCCGTCGCGCGTGCGGTCCCACGTGTGCACGTACCAGTACGGCAGCCTGCGTTCGAGCGAGTACGGCTCGACGAGGTGCGTCGACCCTTCCTCTTCGCCCTCCTTCAGGTAGTCGACCTCGACCAGGCGCCGTTCGCGCAGGCCGCGGCTGAGCGTGCCGACCAGGTCTTCCTCGGCGCGCTGCACGTGCGGCTCGGGTGTCTGCGCGAGCTCGAACTCGCCGAAGGTCTCTTCGAGCTTGGCACGGACGCGTTCGAGCGCCGAGCCCGCGTCGGCGGCGATCATCGGGCCGACGAACTCGAGCGCCAGCCGGATCGCGCGCGCCTCGAGCGGTGTCAGGCGCGGCGGTGCGCGGAACGTGTCGCCGAACAGTTCCTTGTCCACACGAATCGTGTCCCCGTCGAGCTCGGCGTAGACGGCGTAGCAGCCGCCGCCGAAGTTGACGAGGTTCAGCAGCGAGAGGTGCTCCTCGAGCGACTCGAACGGGATGTTGAAGCGCTCGACCAGCTCCTGCGCCGGGAACTCGGCCTGCGAGTCCTCGCCGCAGCGGTCGAGCAGGTATGCGAGCAGCGCCTGCAGGACGGCGAAGCGCTCCGGATGAACCGGGGCGGTCGGCCGCTCGATCGCGTCCTCCTCGGCCTCCGGGCTCTCGGCCGCGAGCGTCTCCGGCGCGCCCTCGTGCCGCTCACGGACGAGCCTGAGCCCGCGCGCCACCTCGCGCCGCAGCTCGTCGGGCGCCTGCGGCACGGCTCGGCCGTCCTGGCGCAGCACCCACGAGGCGAGCAGCCCCAGGCTCGAGTAGTCGGTCACGAAGACGCCGTCCTCGACCTTCGTGCCGAAGGTGCGCTCGACCCACCAGGCGGTGTCACCCGCGACCTCGATGCGGGCCTCGCCCGCCGGGTCGCCGATCTGCCACGGCGGCCGGCCGCGGTAGCGGTCGACGTCGAACTCGGCCGGAAGCCGGAAATCGCGTTCGCGCCTCGTCGCGAATCTGATCTCGCCGCGGATGCGCGAGACGCGGAACGTCCGCTCGTCTTCGGCGTCGAGATCCTGGCCGACGACGTACCAAGCGCCCGCGTCGGCAAAGAGCGCGTACGGGTTGACCGTCCGCTCACGCTCCTCGTCGCGCGAGATCGACCAGTACGGGAACTTGACGGTCCGCTGCTTCGAGATCGCAGCCTCGAGCTTGCCCAGCCGGCCCTGCATCTCGACCGAGTACTCGGGGTCGAGCACCTCGACGCGCAGCGCCGTCTGGGTCGGTGCGTCGGCGAAGCCTTCGCGACCAAGCGCGAGGTTCTGCAGCGCGAGCCGCAGCGGCTCGGCGTACGCGAACTTGCCCTCGAGCAGGTAGAGGCAGGTCTGCAGCGCCGCGAGCTCATCGTCGGTCAGCTCGAGCGGCGGCAGGAAGTAGCTCTCGGAGCGCATGTTGTAGAGCTCCTCGCCCGTGTACTCGTCCCGCTGGGAGTGG
>DATIOF010000119.1:0-13384 GCA_035473395.1 Gaiellaceae bacterium | reverse complement strand
CCGTCGTGGTCGCCGAACGGCCGCTGGATCGCGTTCTCGTCGGAGGGCCGGCTGCGCTCGGGCCGCGTCTGGCGACTGACCGTGGCGACCAAGAAGCTGGTGCAACTGACCTCCGGGTCGACCTCGCTCTATCCGTCGTGGTCGCCCAACAGCAGCCGGATCGCGTTCACGCTCGCCGGCAAGGTCGCCGTGATGAACGCCGACGGCAGCCACCGGCGCGTACTCCCGCAGTTCGGCACGCACCCACGCTGGTCACCGGACGGCCAGTGGCTCGTCTACGTGGCGAACGGCGACCTGTTCAAGGTGCGCGTCAACGGCACCGGCCGCTCGCAGCTCACGCACCACGGCAGGCAGACCCAGAACGACCAGCCCGACTGGTAGCTAGTTACTCAGCGCGCCTGCGCCAGAGGTCGCCGAGCAGGATCAGTGCCAGGCCGGCGCCGACCGCGCCGAGGGTGATCGGCACCCAGCGGGCGACATGCTGTGCCGCCGCGGTCGCGCCGCAGGCGACGAGCGCCGAGCCGGCGATGATCGCGAGCGCGAGTTGCCGCGAGACCACGCGGATCGTCGCCTCGAGCGGCTTGATCCCGCGGATGTCGACCTGCAGCCGCTGACCGGGCCGTGCCCCGCTGATCCGCTCGAACGACTCGACCAGCCGCTCGCCGCGAACCTTCAGCTTCTGGACGTCGTAGAAGAGGCGCTTCGGGTCGGCGCTCGACTGGACGCGCGTGAGCAGGTTCTTCATCAGGAAGCGCCCGACGACCGAGAACGGGTCGAGCTCCGGGTCGAGCTCGCAGGCCGCAAGCTGCATCTGCGCGAGGGCCTTGCCGGTGAGCACGAGCGGCGCGGGCAGGCGGACGCCGTGCTGGGTCGAGGTGTGAGCGATCTCCTGCATCAGCGGGCCGAGCGAGATCTCGCCGAGTGAGGTGTGCCGGTAGCGCTGCAGCAGATGCGTGAGGTCGACCTCGAGCCCGGCCGCGTCGGCGTCCTCGGCTTCGGGGCCGGCCATGATCAACACGACCTCGGTGAGGAACGGCACGTCCTCCTGCCAGAACGCGAGCAGCAACAGGAGCAGCTGGCCGCGCATCTCCGGCGAGAGCTCGCCGACCATGCCGAAGTCGAGGAAGAAGATCTTCTCGTCGGCCCAGAGCATGTTCCCGGGGTGCGGGTCGGCGTGGAAGAAGCCCTCGACGAGGATCTGCTGGTAGTAGCACTCGAGCAGCTGGCGCGCTGCCTCGCCCCGGGCCGGGCCTTCGGGGATCTCGCGCACCGGCACGCCCGGAATCTCCTCGAGCACGAGCAGCCGGCTGGTCGAGAGCTCCTGGTAGACGCGTGGGGCGTCGAGGCGAGGGAAGGCGGTCAGCGCGGAGCGCAGGCGCTCGACGTTCTGGGCCTCGAGCTCGAAGTCGAGCTCGCGCCGCAGCGAGTCGGAGAGATGCTCGATCGCCGCGGGCAGGTCGACGATCCGGCGCAGCGATTGGCGGTTGCCGGTCTTCTGCGCGAACAGCTCGAGCAGGCTCAGGTCGCGCCCGATGTCCTCCGCTGCCGTTGGGCGCTGCACCTTGACGACGACCCGCTCGCCGTTGTCGAGCACTGCGCGGTGCACCTGGCCGATCGTCCCGGCCGCGAGCGGCTCGGGCTCGATCGAGGCGAAGACGTCCTCCCAGGGGACGCCGAGCTCCTCCTCCATCACCATCACGACGGCGTTCTCGTCGAGCGGGGTGACCCTGTCCTGGAGCGCGGCCAGCTCGGCGACGGCCTCGGGCGGGATCAGGTCGGGGCGCGTCGAGAGGATCTGGCCGAGCTTGGCGAAGGTCGGGCCGAGCTCCTCGAGCGCCTCGCGCAGCCGGCGGGCGCGCAGCTCCGGCGGGTCGTCGTCTCGGCGCGACTCGTTGAAGCCGTACTTGCCGAGCACGGTCGCGATCCGCGCCGCGCGCCCGAGCAGCCGCTGGTCGGCGGCAGCGCTCACGCGTCCTCGCGATGGGTCTGGACGATCACGACGGTGCAGGGCGCGTTGTGCGAGACGCGGTTCGGGACGTTGCGCAGCAGGAACTCGCGGCGGCCACTCATGCCGACGCTGCCGACGACGAGCACGTCGGCCTTCTCCCGGCGCGCCGCCTCGACGATCGCTTCGGCCGGATCCTCGCCGGAGACGATCGCCGAGCGCTTCCGCTCGCCGGCCAGGGTCTCGACGTGCTCGGCCAGCTCGCGCGCGATCTCCGCACGGTCGCTGGAGCTGTCGACCAGCACACGCATGACGAGCAGCTCCGCTTCGTAGCGATCGGCCAGGTCGGCCGCGAAGCGCACGGCGCGCTCGGCCGTCTCGGAGCGGTCGGTCGCGACCAGGACGAGCCGCACCGCCTCGTCGTCGCTCTTGCGCCGCAACCGCATCAGCTCTCGCCGCCCAGCGCCTGCGGGAGGTCGTTGCGCGAGCCGATCCCGAGCTTGCGGTAGACGTTGCTGAGGTGCACCTCGACGGTCTTGGTGGTCACGAAGAGCGCCTGCGCGATGTCCTTGTTGGAGAGCCCATCCGCCGCGAACCCTGCCACCCGCCGCTCGCTCGCGGTGAGCGACTCGACGCCGGAGAGCAGCACACGCCGCGGCCGGGCGCCGGTCGCGGACAGCTCCTGCTCGGCCCGCACGACGAGCGGCAGCGCGCCCGTCCGCACGGCGAGATCGAGCCCCTGCCTCAGCAGCTCGCGAGCGTCGGAACGTTGGTTCGCCCGCCGTAGGGCCGCGCCCAGCTCGACGAGCGAGCGCGCCAGTTCGAGGCGCGCCGTCGATCCTTCGAGCACCGCCACCGACTCGCGCAGCGTCTCGATCCCCTCGTCGCCGCCCTCGGCCACGCCCCGCGCCCGTAGCGCGACGCCGATCGGCCTGGGCGAGCCCCACGCCCGTGCGAGCTCGAGCTCCTCTCGCGCCAGCTCCAGGGCCTCGTCCCGCCGGTCGAGCCCGAGCAGGGCCAGCGCCAGGTGCGATCGCCACGCGAGCACCGCCGGGTTGTGCATCTCGAAGGTCTGCATGCAGCGGCCGAGCCGGGTCCAATCCGACGCCGCGCCCTCGAAGTCGCGCCGCGCGTAGCGAAGCCAGCCGCGAGCGCCGAGGAAGAAGATCACGTGGCCGCTCTCCGCGACCTCCTCCTCGAGGCCGAGCGCGCCGAGCGTCGCTTCGGCCTCCTCGATCTGGCCACGGTTGGTCAACACGTCGGCGAGATAGGAGTGGAAGTAGATCGCGCCCTGCTGGGTGGGCAGGTAGCTGACGAGCTCGCCCGACTCGCGCAGATCCTGCGTCGCGGCCTCGAGGTCCCCGCGGTGGGCGAGCGTCAGCCCGCGGAAGCAGAGCATGTTCGAGAGCGTGACCAGCTCGCCGCGCTTCTTCGCGGTCGCCATCACGGCCTCGAAGTAGCGATCGAGCTCGGGGCCGACTTCCGCGCACATCAGCGCCCAAGCGCCACACGAGATCGCGACTGAGGGCATGCTCTCGCACAGCGGCCCGAGGATGCCGGGCCCGGCGAGCGCGGCCATGCGCTCGCGAGCGACGCCGCGCCGCGAGTCGAAGTAGCGCAGCGTCGCCACCATCACCGCGCGTCCGACGTCCCCCGTCAGTGCGTCCTCGTCGACCTGGGCGAGCCGCGACCGCGTCACCTCGTAGACGTCCGAGTCGAAGCCGGCCGAGTTGATCAGCTCGGCCTCCAGCACCTCGCGGAGCTCGGGCGCATCGTCCCCGAGCCGCTCGATCGCCTGCTCGAAGACGCGCACCGCCTCCGGGCCGCGGTTGAGCCGGAAGAGCGAACGCCCGAGCTGCAGCCCGAGCCTGGCGTGGCGCAGTGGCTCGTCGGTTGCCGACAGCGCCTCGTGGAGATGCTCGGCGGCGGCCAGGACGTCCACGCGCTGCTCCGCCAGGCCCAGCTCGGCCAGCGTGTCGACCCGCGTCTCCGCCGCCGGCGGCTCGGCCAGCGCGCGCCGCAGGTGCCGGACCGCGACCTCCGGCGCGCCGCGAACGAGCGCCCGGTCGGCGGCCACGCGCAGCGTGTCCACCACGAACGGGTCTCCGTCCGGCGGCACCACGTCGAGGTGCGCGGCCACCCGCTCGGGCTCGGCACCGCCTGCGGCGAGCAGCTCCGCGGCTTGCCGGTGCGCGAGCAGTCGCTGCGCCGGCTCGATCGACCCGTACACGGCGGCGCGCACCACCGGGTGCGAGAACTCGACCGTCGGCGACGTCACGCGCAGCAGCTCGCTCCGCGCCAGCAACGTCGCGGCGAGCGTGGCCAGTTGGTTGTCCTCGATCCCGGCGAGCGCCGCCACGTCCCGCAGCTCCGCGCCGTCCCCGAGCACGGCGGTCGCGGTCGCGAAGCGCCGGGCCTCGTCCGGCAAACGCGAGAGCCGCAGCGCCACGGCACGCGCCACCGGCTCTGGCCCGATCTCGTGTGCGCGGCGCGCGTTCGCTGCGATCGGCTCGACGCCCTCGCCGTGGAGCGCGGCCACCAGCGCTCGCACGAAGAGCGGATTGCCGCCGGTCGCCGAACGGCACGCCGCCGCGAACTCCGGCTGCGGCTCGCGACCGTACTCCTGGACGACCATCGCCGTCACCGCGTCCTCGCTGAGCGCAGCCGGCCGGATCACCAGCACCATCGGGTCGGAGATCAGCTCGGTCAGGAGCCCCGTCTCGACCGACTGCTCGGGCGGGCGCAGGCCGAGCACCACGAGCAACGGGAGCCCCTCCAGCCTGCGGCTGAGGAAGGACAGCCAGCGCAGGCTCGACGCGTCCGCCCAGTGCAGGTCGTCGATCACGAGCGCCGTCGGGCGTCGAGCAGCGAGGTTCGCCGCGAGCCAGTAGAGCCCGTGCATGACCGCGAACGAGACGTCGCCGGCGGTCTCGCCGGTCAGCTCCTCGTCGCCGAAGAGCCGTTCCGAGAGGCCGGCCGTGCCGGCGAGCACCTCGTCGCGCTCCTGGGACGGCAGCGATGCCAGCAGTGGCTCGAAGAGCTGGCGCACGACGCCGTAGGCGAACTCCTGCTCGAGGTCGGCGCTGCGTGCGAGCAGCACCTCGAAGCCGGCGTTTCCCGCCAGGTTGCGCGCCTCTGCGACGAGCCGTGTCTTCCCCATGCCGGCGCGCCCCTCGATCGCGACCAGGCGGCCGGCGCCCGCGGCGGCCGCCTCGACGACGGCCTGCAGCGTGGCCAGCTCGGCCTCGCGCTCGAGCAACGGCCTGCTCGAGACCTGGACCTCGGTGCGGCGTCTCGGGATCCGCGGCCGCGCCTTCTCGCGCGCGCGGGACGAGAGCGGCGGAAACTTCAGCGCCAGCCCGGGAATCTCGAGCTGGAAGAGCCGCTCCGGCCGGTCGAAGTCCGGCAGCACTGTCGGCCCGAGGTCGAGCAGGCCGAGCTCGCCCGGCAGGTCGTGCCGCACGAGGTTCGCCGTCGTGCTCGAGAGCAACACCTGCCCACCGTGACCCGCGTCGCCGATCCGCGCGGCCTGGTGGACGGCGAAGCCGACGTAGCCGTCGGTCCCGACGCTGGCCTCGCCGGTGTGCAGCCCCATGCGGACGCGCACCTCGACGTCGTCCGCCCAGCTGTGCTCGGCGAGTGCGAGCTGCCCGGCGGCGGCGGCCTCGATCGCCGTGCCCGCGCTACGGAAGACGACGAAGAACGAGTCGCCCTTGGTGTCGATCTCGATCCCGCCGACCTCGGCGAACGCCGCGCGCAGGAGGCGGTTGTGCGTCGAGAGCACGTCGCCGTAGCGGTCGCGGCCGAGCTTTTTGAGCAGGCGAGTAGAGCCCTCGATGTCCGTGAACAGGAAGGTCACGGTCCCTGTGGGCAGGGCAGTGGAAGCCTCGCGTACTGCTGGTGTGCTCAGTTTGGATCGCCTTTCGATGCCCGGGAAGCCCCGATTGTAGAGCCAGTCGCGGCAAACCTTAGGGGCGGGTTTAGGGGTGCCCCCCATGCGAACGGCAGACCCGCGGATGCACGATGTGCAGGCAATCGCACCCGACCAGGAGACGCCATGTTCAGCACCGAGAATCGCGAGCCCGAGCCCGAGACCGAGGACGAGGAGCCAGAGGGCGACGTCGACGATCTACCGCGCCCGGCCTTCGTCGGCCTGCCGCGTTAGGATCGGTTCACGGGGTCGGTCGACGGGAGGAGCCCAGATGGACGTGATTGCAGGCATCGACGCGGCTCGGGCGCGCTGGAACGTGCTCGAGCATCCGTTCTACACGCGCTGGGAGCAAGGTGACCTGACGCGCGAGGAGCTGGCCCGCTACGCCGGCGAGTACCGGCACGCGGTGGTGGCGCTGGCGCGCGCGGCGCACACGGCGCGGCTGCACGCCGAGGAAGAGGCGCAGCACATCGCGCTCTGGGACGACTTCGCCTCCGCGCTCCCGGTCGAAGAGCAGGCAGAGCCGCTGCCGCAGACGCGCTGCTGCGCGACCGCCTGGGCAGCGGCCGACGACGAGCTCGGCGCCGCCGCGATCCTGTACGCGATCGAGGCCGGCCAGCCGGCGATCTCGGAGACCAAGCTGCGCGGGCTGCTCGAGCACTACGGCTTCTCGGGCGACTCGCCTGCGGTCGAGTACTTCGCCGTCCACGGCGAGCGCGACCACGAGCACGCGGCGGAGGCCCGCACGAAGCTCGAGGGCGCCGGCGATGAGCGGCTCGTCCACCTGGCCGAGTCCGCGCTCGCCGCGAACTGGGCCTTGCTCGACGGCGTCTCGTCTAACTAGATCGGCTGCTGCTGTTCCAGAACCTCGCGCGCCCGCGCGAGGTTCTCTTCGTGGACGAGGATCTCGCGCGGCCCCGCGCCGCTGGAAGCGGCATCTGCAAGGCCGACCGCGAAGTTCGTCTTCTGGGCGATCGCCTTGATCCCCTCGCTACGCAGCAGCGAGAGCACGATCTCCGCCTCTGGCTCGGATCCCACGACCTGCAGCACGGCGAGCTCGGCCATGCGCGCACGGTACAGGGACGAGGGGCCCGGCGTGGCGCCGGGCCCCTCGTACGCTCAGTGCGTCAGCGAGCAGAAGAGGCTGCCGAGCACGCCTCCCGTCGGATCGGCCGTGATCGAGAGGTGCACCTGGTTCAGGTTCACCATCAGGCCGAGCAGGTTCAGCGCGACCGGGCCGAGCACCAGGTCGAGCACCTGGCACGTCGCCGCCTGAGCGGCGGCGGCGGTCTTCGTGCCCGAGACCGGCACGTTGAAGTTGAGGCCGGTCGAGGCGAGGCCACTCTGCGAGGCGACCTTGTTCAGCGCGCCCGTGGACTGCAGCAGCTTCACCTTCGACTTGGCGATCGAACAGAAGAGGCTGCCGAGCACGCCGCCCTTCGAGTTGGCGGTGATCGTCAGCACGACCTTGTCGAGGTCGACGTGCAGGCCGAGCAGGACGAGCGACAGCTTCTGGATCGACAGGAACAGCACCGGGCAGATCGCATTCGCCTGCTGGCCGGACTTGCCGAGAAGCACGGTTGCCTTGAACGACTTGGTGACCGTCTGCGCCGCGCCGGTGGCGGGCTGGTAGGTCGAGACCGCCTGGCCGACGGCCGTGAGGCCGTTCCCCTGGCGGACGAACTTCTGCACCTTGAACTTCACGTTCACGGCCCCGTTCGGCGAGACCAGGTGCTGGTACGGCGTGCCGGTGAAGACATGCCGAGGCGTGCTGGAGGCGGCGCTCGTGGTCGTGGCGGCGAAGCAAGCGGCCGCCGCCGCGATCACGAGGACGGCTGATGCCAGTCTCCTCATTTGTAACCCCCCTCAGGTTGCTTTACGAACCAGGTGCGTTCCCGCTGATTCGAAGACCAAACCGTCAGGGCGCGAGCCGGAACGGCGGGTACTCGTCCGTCACCAGCACGATCGCGTACGCCGTGACCCGGTTGGTCCAGCGCCCGACCCCGACCACGAACTCGAACAGCCCACGCGGGTAGCGGCCGGTGAAGAGAATCGCGAACCACGCGAAGATCACGATGAAGAACGCGGCGATCCAGAGGAACACCAGCACGATGAAGTGCGGGAGGGCGAGCAGCCATTTGATCAGCGGCAGCCAGCGGTTGAGGTCCCGCTCGGCGTCGGGGTACGGCATCTCCAACCGCACTGATTGATGGTCGTCGGTCGACGGGTACTGGTCGTCCAGCAGCGCGAGGTAGGCGCCGACGCGGTTCTGGAAGCGCAGCAGCTCGAGGTTCCAGTCGAACCACCAGCGCGGGTACTTCTGCCGGAAGAGGATCATCAGGAGCGGCGAGAGCAGCAGCAGCCCGCCGACGGTCGCCACCACCTGCCAGTGCTTGCCCGTGTAGGACTGCGACTCCCCGCCGAGGGCGGCAAGCACGATCGAGATCGGGATCGCCATGAAGATCCTGAACGCCGTTGTCAGCCGGTTGAGCTCGCGTTCCGGGTACTCGACGTCGAACTGCACCGGGTACGAATTCCCTGCCTCCATCGTCAGCCTCCGTTCGTCAGAGTCTCCCTGCCTCGATTATCCGCTCCAGGAACTGCTGGGTTCTAGCCTCCTTCGGGCTCGCGAAGATCTCCCGCGGAGAGCCCTGCTCGAGGATCTGGCCGTCGTCGAGGAAGCAGACCCGGCTCGCGATGTCGCGCGCGAAGCTCATCTCATGGGTGGCGATCAGCATCGTCATCCCGCCCTCGGCGAGCTCGCGGATCACGCTCAGCACCTCGGCCACGAGCTCCGGGTCGAGTGCGCTCGTCACCTCGTCGAGCAGCATCAGCTCCGGCCGCATCGCCAGCGCGCGCACGATCGCGACTCGCTGCTGCTGGCCGCCCGAGAGCCGGTCCGGATACTCGTCGCGCCGGTCGGCGAGCCCAAAGCGGCCGAGCAGCTCGAGTGCCCGCGCCTCCGCCTCGGCACGCGAGAGCTTGAGCACGTCGCGCGGCGCGAGGGTGACGTTGCGCAGCACGGTCATGTGCGGGAAGAGGTTGAACGCCTGGAAGACGATCCCGATCCGCCGGCGCACGTCGTTGGCATCCACGCCGTGGCGCGTGATCTCCTCCCCGCCGAGGAAGATCCGCCCCCCGTTGAGCGGCTCGAGCAGGTTGACGCAGCGCAGCAGCGTCGACTTGCCCGAGCCGGAGGCGCCGATCAGGCAGACGACCTCGTGGTCGTCGAGCTCGAGGTCGATCCCGCGTAGCACCTCGTGCTCGCCGAACGACTTGCGCACGCCTTCGAGCCTGAGGGCGCTCACGCGACCGCCCCGCTCGCTTGGCGCTTCTGGCGGTCGCGCGCGATCAGCCAGTCGGTCAGCCGGGCCAGCGGGATCGTGATCGCGACGAACAACGCGGCCGCGGCGAGGTAGGACCCGTAGGTGAAGGTCGCGGCGGAGTCGATGTTCGCCTGGTTGAACGCCTCGACCACCCCGAGCGTGGAGACGAGCGCCGTGTCCTTCTGTAGGCCGATGAAATCGTTCAGGAGCGGCGGGATCACGCGGCGGATCGCCTGCGGCAGGATCACCCGCCGCAGCGCCTGGAAGCGCGAGAGCCCGAGCGAGCGAGCGGCTGCCTCCTGGCTCGGGTGCACCGACTCGATCCCGGCGCGGTAGACCTCGGCGACGTAGCCGCTGTAGACCAGGATCAGGCCGACGCCTGCCCAGAAAACGCGGGAGCGGGGCACGCCGGTCAGCTGCAGCGCCGGCGCGCCGAAGCCCAGCAGGGCGATCACGAGGATCGTCGGCACGCCGCGGGCGAGGTCCGAGTAGATGATCGCGAGCGCGCGCAGCGGGAAGAAGGCCGGGCCCGGCAGGCTGCGCAGCACCGCGATCACCAGCGCGAAGATGAGGATGAACACCTCGCAGACGAGGAAGATCTCCACGTTCAACTTGAACGCGCGGGCGATGTCGGGGAACGAGCTCGAGATGTCGCCCCAGTCGAAGAACGTCCGCTTCACCTCGGGCCAGCCGGCCGACTGGGTGACGGCCACGATCACGACGGTCAGGAACACCGCGGTGCTGAGCAGCGCGATGGCGACGCCGCGCGCGCCTTCGCCTTCGAAGTGGAGCCCGCCGAGCAGGCGCGAGCGGCGCTCTACTTCAGGATCGGAGCGCCGGTCGCCTTCGCCAGCCACTTCTGCTGAAGCTGCTTGAGCGTGCCGTTGCTACGAAGCTCCGTCAGCGCCTGGTTCACGCACGTCCGGAGCGAGTTGCCCTTCTCGAAGACCATGCCGAAGTGCTCGCCGCCGGGCTCGGCCGGGAACTGGCCGAGCACCTTGCTGTTCGGAACCTCCACGGCGGTGACGTAGAAGGCCGTCGGCAGATCAACCACGAGCCCGTCGATCTGCTTGTTCTTCAGCGCCTGGACCGCTCCCGTGTTCGAGGGGAACACGGACGGCTGCTTCGTCGGCTTGATCGTGTCCTTGATGAACTGGTAGCTCGTCGTCCCGAGCTGCGCGCCGAGGTCGTACGGCTTCAGCCCCGCCACGGTCGTGACCGAGGCGATCGGCGTGCCCTTGTTCACGACGACCGACTGGTTGACGTCGTAGTACGAGTCGCTGAAGTCGACCACCTTCGCGCGCGCGGGCGTGAACGAGATCTGGTTGATGTCGAAGTCGAACGGCTTCGGGCCCGGCGCGTACGAGTTGGCGAAGGGCACGTGCTTCCAGACGACCTGGCTCTTGTCGAAGCCGAGCTGCTTGGCCACCGCGTAGGCGACCGCGCTCTCGTAGCCCTGGCCGCTGTTCGGGTCGCTGACCTGCCACGGCTTGTGCGGCGTCCCGCCGAACCAGGGCGGGAAGGCTGGGTTGTCGGTCCCGATCGTCAGCTGGTCGGTGGTCTTGAGGTTGAGATCGTTCTTGTTCGAGCAGTTGACAGCGGCGGTCGACGTCGAGCCCGAAGAGCTCTTCTTCGTCGAGCCGCAGGCGGCCGCCAGCAGGGCGACCAGCAGGGCGAGCGCGAGGTAGCCGAGCTTCCTCATGCCGCCACCCCCGTGAACTGCGGGATCACGTCGCTGCCGTACGCGGCCAGCGTCTCGTCGGCCCGCTCGGTCATCAGGTAGATGTCGAACTGGTCGACGCCGATGCCCTCGAGCTCGCGCAGCTTCTCGGTGATCTGCTCGGTGTTGCCGAGCACGCAGAAGCGGTCGCAGATCTCGTCGGTGACGAACTCGCCGTGCGCCGCGCCGACGCGGCTGTGGTCCTTGTAGTCGTAGAACTTCCGCGCCTTGACGAAGTCGGTGAGGGCGCTCGGGATCTCGTCGGAGTCCTCGCCGTAGCGCTCGATCAGGTCCATCACGTGGTTCGAGACCATCGCCGGGAACCAGCGCACCTGCTCGCGCGCCTCGGCAACGTCGTCGGTGACGTGGCTCGGGGCGCAGACGATGCACTGCAGCGCGGCCGGGTCGCGGCCGGCCTCCTCGGCGGCCTTGCGGGCGGTGCCCATGATCCACTGGATGATCTGCGGGTCGGCGAGCTGGATGATCACGCCGTCACCGACGCGCCCGGCGACGCCGAGCGCGCGCGGCCCGTAGCCGGCGACATGCATCGGGATGTCGGGGAGCTCGTCGCGGACCCACTCGAGCTTCAGCTCCTTCTCGTTCCAGTCGACCTGGCGGCCGTTCATCAGGTCCTTGATCATCACCAGCCGGCGCTCGAACTCGTCCACCTTGACCGGCTTCAGGCCGACCACGCGGCGCGAGGAGTCGCCGCGGCCGATGCCCATCACGGCGCGGCCGTTGGAGACGTCGTGCAGGGTCGCGTACCAGCTCGCCGTGATCGTCGGGTCGCGGATCCCCGGGTTGGTCACGCAGTGCCCGAGCTTGATCGACTCGGTCTGCACCGCCGCGATCGGAAGGGTCGCGTAGCTGTCCTGCCAGAGAATGTGGGAGTCGTAGGTCCAGCCGTACTCGAATCCATTGCGCTCACCGTTCTGGAACACCTCGACGAGGCGCGTGTACGGCGGATCCGGCAGGGCCGTGACGCCGAAGCTCAGCATGTGCTCCTCCTCCCCGGTCAGTGGCAGGGGAATGAGCATATCGCCCCGAAATCCGGCCGCAATGGCTCTCGCGTACCTCGTGCTCGCGTTCTTCGCCGGTTCCGCGCTCCCCGTGCAGGCGGGGCTGAATGCTCGCCTCGCAACGTTTGTCGGTGGCCCGATCCGCGCCTCGATGATCTCGTTCGGGGTCGGGACGCTCGTGCTGTTCCTGCTCTCGCTGCTCGTGACGAGGGGCGTGATCAACACCTCGCGCCTCGACCAGGTGCCGTGGTGGGCCTGGCTCGGCGGGGCGGTCGGGGCCGGGTACGTCGCATCGACGGTTGCGGCCGCGCCGCGTTTGGGCGCACTGAACCTCTTCGCGGCAGTGATCTTCGGGCAGCTGCTCTGCTCGGTCGTGCTCGACCACTACGGGGTGCTCTACCGCGAGCACAGCCTGAGCGCGGGCCGGATCGCGGGAGTCCTCATGCTCGCCGCAGGCGTCGCCCTCGTCCGGTTCTTCTAACCAACAGTGACAGTCACTGTGACTGTCACTGTGACTGTCACCGGGGCTCGGCTCTTCTAGCCGGCGGCGACGCGGGCGATGGTCTTGTCGGCCAGGCGGTCGAGGGCCTGGACGGACAGCTCGAGGTGCTCGTCCTTCGTGTCCTCGAGCTTCGTGTGCGAGAGGCCGCGCAGGCTCTGGACGAAGACCATCACCGTCGGCACCCCGGCGCGCGCGACCTCTGCCGCGTCGTGCAGCGGCCCGCTCGGCAGCCGGTGCGACTCGCCGGCGACCTCGCGGATCGACTCGTCGGCGAGCTCGATCAGCGCCTCGTCGAACAGGATCGGCTCGATGTTCCAGATCCGCTCCCACTCGACCTCGAGCTGCTCCTCCTGTGCGAAGCGGCGCGACGCCGCCTCCGCGTTGCTGAGCATCTCCGCGAGCCGATGGGCGTCGAGGTGCCGCTGGTCGAGCAGGCACTCCGCCGTCTCGACCACCGAGGTGACGATTCCGGGCCGCGTGACGACGCCGCCCATCGTGCAGACCGCGCCCTCGCCGGCCCGCGCGGCGATCTCGCGGAGCTCGAGCTCGAGCTTGGCCGCGCCCGCCAGCGCGTCGCGGCGCTTGTCCATCGGGGTCGAGCCCGCGTGCGCGGCCTGGCCGCGAAAGGTCACCTGATGCCGCTCGACCCCGAACGTCCCGAGCACGACGCCCAGCGGCAGGTCGAGCGACTCCAGCACCGGCCCCTGCTCGATGTGGAGCTCGAGGTAGGCGCGCACCGGCTCCAGGCGCACGCCAGAGCGGTGCATCTGGTCGACGTCGACGTCGTACGCCGCGAGCGCCGCCTCCAGCGTGACGCCGTCGCGGTCGACGAGCCCGCGGTCGCGGTCCGGGTCGAAGGTGCCGGCGGTGGCGGACGACCCGAGCAGGTGATGCGTCGGACGCTCGCGCAGCGACCGGTCGAGCGCGTCCAGCCCGACGAG
>DATIOF010000118.1:0-1910 GCA_035473395.1 Gaiellaceae bacterium | reverse complement strand
GACCGGCCAGGCGATCTCGCTGCTCGGCGACGCCGCCTTCGTCGTCGCCCTCGGCTGGCGCACGTTCACGCTGACCGGCTCGGCGCGCTCGCTCGGGCTCGTGCTCACCTTCCAGGGCGTCGGCGTGCTGACGACCGTGCTGGTCGGCGGCGCCCTCGCCGACCGTTACGACCGCCGGACGCTGATGCTGGTCTCCGACCTCGCGCGCTTCGGCGTCATCGCCGGGCTCGCGGTCCTCGACGGGAGCGGACACCTGACCATCCATTCGCTCGCCGCGATCGCGTTCGTCGAGGGCCTCGCAACCGGCTTCTTCACGCCGGCGCTCGGCGGGCTGATCCCGCTGGTGGTCGAGGACGCCCGGCTCGGATCGGCGAACGCCCTGATCGGGATCGCGCGCCAGGGGAGCTTCCTGGTCGGACCGGCCGTGGCTTCGATCCTCTACGGCCTGGCGGGCGCGACGTTCGTCTTCGGCTTCAACGCTTGCTCCTACCTCGTCTCGTTCGCGTTCGTCTACGCCACGCGCCCACGCGAGGCGGAAAAGGCAACCGAGGACGGGACGCTGCGGGCCATCCGCGAGGGCTTCCGCTACATCGCGGGCGTGCCGTGGCTCTGGATCACGATCTGCCTGTTCGCGTTCGTGCTGATGCTGCAGTGGGCGTCGATCCAGGTGCTGACGCCGAAGCTGGTGCGCGAGCACTTCGGCCTCGGCGTGGGCGCGTACGGTCTCCTCTTCTCGCTGATCGGCGGCGGGATGATCATCGGCACGTTCATCTTCGGCCAGCTCAACCCGAGACGGCGGCGAGGTCTCGTCTCGTACCTGATCTGGATCCTGAACAGCGTGCTCGTGATCGTCTTCGCGCTCTCGCCCTGGTACCCGCTCGCTGCGGCGGCGGCCTTCGCGCGGGGAATCTGCATCGGCTTCGGCGTGACGGTCTGGGAGACGATGCTGATGGAGCTCGTGCCGCGGCACATGCTCTCGCGGGTCGTCAGCCTGGACTGGTTCGGCTCGCTCGGCCTGACGCCGTTCGGCCTGCTGCTGATGGGCGCGATCTCCGATCTCGCCGCGCCCGGGACGATCATCGCCCTGGCCGCCGCGGCGTCGATCGGCATCATCTCGCTCGGACTGACCTCGAAGCAGATCCGCACCATCGACTGATGCCCGTCTACTGGAAGCCCAAGTACGGCACGCGCTCCTCGCGCCACCGCGCCTGGACGAAGCAGCAGGCCAAGCGCGAGGCGGCGCTCCGGCGCGAGCCTTCGCCGACGCTGCGCCAGTGGCTCCGTGGGTTCTTCAGGCGCTAGATGCACGAGCTGACGAAGGCGCAGGCGCGGCGGATCGCGGTGCGGGCGCAGCTGCTCGACGCGCCTCGGCCGACCGGACTGCTCGAGGTCGTCCAGCGGCTGACACTGGTGCAGATCGACCCGACCGCGGCGATTGCGCCGAATGCCGACCTCGTCCTCTGGAGCCGGCTCGGCTCGTCCTACCGGCCCGAGGATCTGAAACGGGCGCTGGAGGAGGAGCGCACGCTGTTCGAGCTCGACGCGCTGATCCGGCCGGTCGGCGATCTCGCCCTCTACCTCGCCGGCGCGGACGAGCGCCCGAGCTATGAGCACACGCGGGAGTGGCTGCACAAGAACGACGGCTTCCGGCGCGACCTGCTCAAGCGGCTGCGCAGCTCCGGCCCGGTGAGCTCACGTGAGCTGCCGGACACGGCGGCGGTTCCCTGGTCGTCGACAGGCTGGACGCACAACCGCAACGTCACGCAGATGCTGGAGATCCTGCTGAACCGCGGCGAGGTCGCGATCTCGGGCCGCGTCGGACGCGAGCGGCTCTGGGACCTGCCCGAGCGGGTCTACCCGGCGGTTGCAGTTCCTTCGGTCGAGGAGGCCGAGCGCGCCAAGGACGAGCG
>DATIOF010000117.1:0-3696 GCA_035473395.1 Gaiellaceae bacterium | reverse complement strand
GCCTCGTAGCCCTTCATGCCCCAGAAGTTGGTCAGGTAGAGGACGTTGTCCGGTGCCCGCACGACGAGCGCGTCGAGCTCTTCCGCGGCCATCAGCTCGCGGACGCGCTCGAGCTTCGCCTCGTCCCGCGGCCAGCTCACGACCGAATCGTCACGCTCTCGTCACACCTCCGGCACAGACACGTGCGCATCTCACCGCTAGCGTCTCCGCCGAGGGCGGCGGGCTGCACGCCCCACCCAATGGGTGGGGGTACGGGTTGTCGCGCGCGCGTCACCAGCTGACTCGGGACGGGGCCGGATCACCGTGGGCCTCCTGCCACGAGACGACCGGGTTGCGCAGGATGCCGATGCGCTCGATCTCCGCCTCCATCACGTCGCCGGGCTTCAGGTACAGCGAGGCCGGGTCGTCGCTGAAGCCGGCGACGCCGCTGACCGTCCCCGTCGAGACCACGTCGCCGGCCGAGTAGCCGAGCGCTGAGTAGTGGCTCAGGATCTCCGGGATCGTGACGGACATGTTCCGCGAGTGCGACGTCTGGCGCGGCTCGCCGTTGACCCGAAGCTCCATCGCCAGGTCGTGCGGGTCGGGGATCTCGTCCGGCGTCACGATCCACGGCCCGAGCGGGCAGAACGTGTCGATCCCCTTGCAGAATGAGAAGACGCCGGAGCGCATCTCGCGCCGCTGGATGTCCCGCGCGGTGATGTCGTTGAAGATCGCGTAGCCGCCGATGTAGTCGGCCGCCTCCTCCGGCGAGAACCACTTCCCGGCCTTGCGGATCACGATCGCGAGCTCGAGCTCGTAGTCCAGCTCCTCGGTCAGGTGCTCGGGATACACGACCGGCTCGTCCGGGCCGATGATCGCGTCGACGTTCTGGAAGAACACGATCCACGGCGCGATCTCGTGCGACCAGTTGACGTTCTTCGACTCCTCCTCGTGCTCGCGGAAGTTTCCGGCCGTGTGGAAGAACTTCTTCGGCACGATCGGCGCGCGCAGCCGCACGTTCTCGAGCGCGTGCTCGGCGCCGGTCGCCTGCGCCCCGGCTCCGGACTCGAAGTAGGCCCGCATCGACGGCGCGTCCAGCTCGACCACGCGATCGTCGCGCAACTCGCCGACCAGGCCGTCGTCGAAGGTGACGAGCTTCACGCGACCCCGCAAATGCGCTGCGCCACGAGCGCGTAGACCTCCGCCGTTTGCACCAGCCCGTCGATCTCGAGATTCTCGCCGAGCTCGACGTCCATCAGGCCCGTCGAGGTGCCGTAGTTGACGCTCGGGATCCCGTAGCGCGTCAGCACGGAGGCGTCGCTGAACCAGCGCGTGACGTCTCGCCCGGGCCGTGCGCCGAACACGCTCTCATGCGCCTCGTCGAGCGCGGACACCAGCTCGTGGCCCTCCTCGATCTCGGCGCCCGGCGCGGTCACGTAGACCTCACCCTCGATGCCGTAGTCGGGGAACCGCCCGGCGAGCGAGCGCACCCACTCCAGCACCTCGCGGCGTGCGAGGCCCATCGCCTTCGTCGGCGGCACGCGCACGTCCAGGAAGAGATCGGTGTGATGTGGCGTGCGCGAGACGCGCCAGCCGAAGCCGCCCTCGATCGCGCCGACGTTGACAATCGCCTTCGCGCCACGGTAGGCGTTCGCCGGATCGTCCTCCCAGGTCGGGATCCACTCCTGCACGGCCTCGAGCACCCGGTTGGCGCGCAGGATCGAGTTCCGGTCGCGCGTGCCCTCCGTGAACGCCGTGTGGATGAAGTCGCCCTGGACGCGGATGCGCAGCCAGAGCGCGCCGAAGTGCCCGAGCACGACCTTGCCCTCGGTCGGCTCGCCCAGCAGGCACATGTCCGCCACGCCGCCGTGGCTGACGAGGTACCGCGAGCCTGCGGCGTAGCCGCGGTACTCGGCGCCCTGCGCGTCGCCGTACTGCGTCTTCTCGATCTCCCCGCAGACCGCGGCGAGCAGCACGTCGCCACGGAGCCGCACGCCCGCGTCTTGCAGCGCTCGCATTGCCTCGACGTAACAGGCGAGCGCGCCCTTCATGTTCGAGATGCCGAGCCCGTAGAGCCGGCCGTCGCGGATGAACGGCTTCGGCTGGAAGCCCGGCACGTTCCGGAGCCACGGTTCGCGGCCCGAGTACGAGGTGTCCGTGTGCCCGTTGAACATCAGCGACGGCCCACCGCCCGCGCCGCCGACGGTGCCGAGCACGTTCGCGCGCCCCTCCTCGACCTGCTGCCACTGCACCTGCAGGCCGAGCTCCTCGAACGTGTCGGCCATGAAGACCGCCATCGCCTCCTCGCTGCCGGTGAAGCTCGGGATCCCGATCGCCTTGCTCGCCCAGTCGACGAGCCGGTCGCGGTCGATCGAGACGCTCATGGGCGCACGGCCGGCAGGACGCGCTCGCCGAAGAGCCGGATCTGCTCGTGGCGCCGGTCGCCCCAGAGCTCAAGCATCACGTGCGTGCAGCCGGACCCCTTGTACTCCTCGATCGCGGCGATGCAGTCGTCCGGCGTGCCGGCGATCGGCTTGCATTTGTCGAGCAGTTCGTCGGTCACTTCGGCCTTCGCCGCGAGCCGGCCGCCGCGCTCCATCGCCTCGGCGACCGGGCGGATCTCGTCCTGCGTGATCCCGGCCAGATCGAGCAGCGTGTCGGCGGAGCCCTGGATGTTCTGCACCTTGTTCGCCAGGTACATGCCGGCGATCTCGCGGGCGCCGTCGCGGCCGGCGTCACGGTCGCTCTCGTGGATCGAGGCCACGATCGTGCAGCCGATGTCGATGTCGCTCGCGACGTTCTCGCGCGTGTAGCGCACGAAAGCCGGTGTAGTGATCGACGGAGTCAAACAGCCGTCGCCGACCTCACCGGCGAGCGCCTGCATCTTCGGCGCCGTCGCGGCGACGTAAACGGGCGGCACCTCACGCGGCGCGTCCGCATCGGCAGCAAGCGCCGGCACCGAGGCGTTCCAGGTCGAGCCCTCATACTCGAACGCCTCGCCGCCCAGCACGCCCCGCGCGATCGCGACCGCGTCGCGCATCGGGCCGAGCGTCTTGGTCGTCTGCATCTGCGCATTGTTGAGGAAGATCTTCGAGGTCCCGAAGCCGAGGATGAAGCGCCCAGGCCCGGCCGCCTCCTGCACGACCCGCGCGTCCATCGCGACCTGCACGGGGTGACGGGTGAACGGCGAGATGATCCCCCAGCCGATCGTCAGCCGCTCGGTCTCGCGCGCGATCACCGCCGAGGCGACGGTCGAGGACCGTGCCTCCATGCCGTGCTTGCGCCACCAGGGGTAGGCCTCGGCGAGCCAGATCGTGTCCATCCCTGCCTCGTCCATCGCCCGCGCCGACGCGACCATCTCGTCGAGCGGCTCCATGGTCAGCTGCATGACCCCGATCCGGAACGGCGGGGGCACTAGCCCGCGGCCTGAGCCTGCTTGACCTGCTCGTCGAGCGCGGCCAGCACGTGCTGCACCTGCTGGTTGACGATCGGCTGGAGCACACGCTGGCCCATCGAGCCGACCGGGCCGGCGATGCGGACGTCGGCCTCCCAGTCCATCTTCGTCGCGCCTCCCTCGTCGCTGAGGTTGAAGGCGGTGGTCATGCTCAGGATCGCGCCGACGCCGTTGCCCTTGATCGCGAGGCGCGCGAACTCGGGCTCGCGCTCCTCGGTCTTCTCCATGTCCATCGTCATGCCCAGCGTGCCGAGGCCGAGCGG
>DATIOF010000116.1:0-2968 GCA_035473395.1 Gaiellaceae bacterium | reverse complement strand
AGCGAACGTCAACGTCAACGGCGGCGCGGTCGCGCTGGGCCATCCGATCGGCGCGAGCGGCGGCAGGATCGTCGGCACGATGGTGCACGAGCTGCGTCGCAACGGCGGCGGCCTCGGCCTCGCCGCGATCTGCTCCGGCGGCGGCCAGGGCGACGCGATACTGCTCGAGGTCTAGTGCGGTTCGATCATGTTCTCGTCGTCGGCGCCGGACAGATGGGCGGCGGGATCGCTCAGGTCATGGCTGCCTCGGGCCGCCGGGTTTCCCTGCACGACTCGGCGCCGGGCGCGGTCGAGCGCGGCCTCGCGACGATGGAGAAGAGCCTCGCCAAGCTCGCCGAGAAAGGCGGGCCCGACCCGGCCGAGGTGCTCGGCCGCGTCACGCCGGTCGACGAGCTCGTCCCGGCCGACCTGATGATCGAGGCGGTCGTCGAGGACGCGGCCGTGAAGGCGGACCTCTTCCACCGCGCCGACGAGCTGCTCCCGCCGGAAGCGGTGCTTGCCTCGAACACCTCGTCGATCCCCATCACCACCCTCGGAGCGGCGACGCGCAGGGCCGACAAGGTGATCGGGATGCACTTCTTCAACCCGGTGCCGGTGCTGAAGCTCGTCGAGGTCGTCCGCGGCAAGGAGACCTCGGATGAGACGGCCGAGGCGATCACCGAGCTCGCCGTCGAGCTCGGCAAGACGCCCGCCGTCGCAAACGACTTCCCCGGGTTCGTCTCGAACCGGATCCTGATGCCCTTCATCAACGAGGCCGTCTGGGCGCTGCACGACGGCGTGGCCGAGGCGGAGGCAATCGACACGATCGCGAAACTCGGCTTCGCGCACCCGCTTGGACCGCTCGCGCTCGCCGACCTGATCGGCCTGGACACCTGCGTCGCGATTATGGAAGTCCTGCGCGACGGCCTCGGCAACGACCGTTACGAGCCCTGCCCGCTGCTCAGTGAGTTGGTAGGTGCAGGGAAATTGGGCCGCAAGTCTGGGGCCGGTTTCTACATCTATCCGTAGACCAGACCGAAAAGGTCAGCCGGAACCCCCCAAGGAGGTCAGTCCTGCGCCTCTTGCTGGTCGACGACGACGATGCGTTTCGCGCGCTGCTGCGTGCGACGTTCGAGGCAGTCGACGTGGAGGTCGACGACGCCCCGGACGCTCAGATGGCCCAACAGCGCATCGCGGCCGCGCGCCCTGACGCGATCGTGATGGACGTCGCGATGCCCGGCCTCGACGGTACCGCGCTCTGCGCGCTGCTGAAGGCCGCGCCGGCGACGCGCGACATCCCGATCGTGCTGCTGACCGGTTCCGACATGGCGACCGAGGCGACCGCGCGAGAGGTTGGCGCCGACGCCCTGCTGCTGAAGCCGTTCAGCCCGTTGGAGCTGCTCGCCGTCGTCGAGCGGGTCGCGGCAGGCCTGCACGCGACTCCCTTCCGAGCGACCGGCAAGCGGCGGCCGGACGAGCAGATGCTGCTCTACGCTCGCGACCTCCGGCACCTGCTCGAGCTCGAGCGCGGCCACCGACGGCTCCTGCAGAGCGCGTACCACGAGACCGTGACCGCGCTCGCCAGTGCGCTCGAGTCGAAGGATCACAGCACCGGCGAGCACTCCCAGCGCGTGCACCGGTACGCGCTCGAGCTTGCACAGGTGACCGCACCCGAGGTCTGCGAGGACGAGTCGGTCGCTTACGGCTTCATGCTCCATGACGTCGGCAAGATCGGAATCCCGGACCGGATCCTGCAGAAGCCGGGGCCGCTCACGCCCACCGAGCGCCGGTTGATGGAGACGCACACCGTGCTCGGCGAGCAGCTCCTGCGCGGCGTCTCCTTCCTGCGAGGGTCGGGCCTCGAGGTCGTCCGCTCGCATCACGAGCGCTGGGACGGCCGCGGCTATCCCGACGGGCGTTCCGGCGCAGAGATCCCGGCCGCCGCCCGGATCTTCGCCGTCGCCGACGCACTCGACGCGATGACGAGCGACCGGCCGTACCGCCGCGCGATGAGCTGGGCAGCCGCCGGCCGCGAGCTCGAGCAGCAGGCCGGGCGCCAGTTCGACCCGGCCGTGATCCACGCCTTCCAGGCCCGGGAGCGCTCCCTGCGCCGGATCCGGCGCGAGCTCGAGGAAGCCGCCCTGGTCGCTTAAGCCGACGAGGTCGGCGGCGGCGGTAGGGCGAGGGCGCTCTGCTCGGCCTGGTGCCAGAGCACGATCTTGCCCTTCACGACGCGGAAGATCGCGGTCGCGTGCTGGCCCGGGCCGTCGCAGCGGCTGTGCTGCCGGTCGCCGAGCTCGAAGGTCGCACGCGCGGTCTCGCCGTGGCTCTTGATCGAGACGATCCGCCCCGAACAGGGCAGCGCCGAGTTCCACGCCTCCGCGTCGGCATGGGTGCGTAGGTGCGTGACGCTCGAGCCCTGCACGACTTCGGCGCCTGGCGCAAACAGGTCGGCCGCGCTCTTGTTGTCGTCCGCGTTGAGCGCCTGGCTCCACGCGCGGACGACGCTCTGGGTCGACGGCGGGCTGCTGCCGCACCCGGCCGCCAGCACCGCGAGTAATGCCCCGAGCAGCAGAACCGGCTTCAGGCCAGCGCCTCTCGCACGAGCGACTGGAAGTGCGCGAGCAATCGCTCGCTCTCGGGCAGCAGGCGACCCTCGTCGATCAGCCCTGAGCGGACACCGGCCTGAACCGACTCGACCAGTGCACGGTCCTCGAGCCCGACCTGGTCGTCGAAGGCCAGCAGCTCTTCGACCTCGGCGTCCGACACCTCGACCGGGAAGAAGTAGTCGAGGAAGCCCGTCGTCCGCTCGGGCCCGAGTGGCGCGACGGGCCCGGCCGCGAGGTTCGGCGGGCCCGGGAGCGCGTAGACCTTGGTCGCCGGCCAGAGCCAGTGGAACTGTCCTTCGACGGGACCGCTGCCGTTGCGGCTCGGGCCGAACTGGCTGGAGCCGAGCGCGTGGGTCTCGAGCCGGTACGCGTCCGGCGAG
>DATIOF010000115.1:0-3366 GCA_035473395.1 Gaiellaceae bacterium | reverse complement strand
GGGGGCGCTCGGTCGTCTCGTCGCGGCTGTGGACGAGTAGTCACGCTCTCGTCATACCGCCGTCACGGACACGCGCGGTTCAGAGCGATACGCTCATCGCGGGTGGCGGGTGGAGCCGCCGCTCCCCACCCAGATGAGAGGGCGGGGTGCGGTTCCTTCTCGGGTCAGGACTCGGTGAACAGGATCGGCTGAGCGCCTTGCCAGAGGACCTTGCGACCGAGCTCGCCCAGCTGCGCGCCGCCGTCCAGGACCGTCGCGAAGTGGTTGCCCGCCAGCATGCCGGCCTTGCTGGCGAAGGCGGCCGGCCCGTACGGGAAGAGGATCTCCGTCTCGCTGACGCCGCCCGGGTAGAAGAGGATCTCGCCGGGTGACGGGTAGCAGGTCGCGTTCTCGGGGCCGAAGCCGACGTCCAGGTCGCCGAACGGGATCCAGCACGACTCGCCGCTCCAGCGCGCGTGGATGATCCGGCTCTCCAGCGGCAGCAGCCGCCGGAACGCGGCCACGGTCGCCGGCGCGAGCTCCTCCTCGAGCCGCGCGACGAACCGGTAGTCGCCCGAGACGATCTCCAGCACGGCGCGAACCTACTTGATCTTCGCGCCGGCCTGAATCCACGCCCCGAGCTCGTCGCGCTCGCTCTGGGTCATCCCGGTCGCGTTCCCGAGCGGCATCAGCTGCGAGTCGACCGCCACGCGCTTGATCGCGGCGGCCTGGGCGTGGATCTGCGCCGCGGAGTCGAGCTCGATCCCGAGCGGCGCCGCGGCTACGCGGGTTGGGTGCGCAGAGTGGCACGGCACACAGCGCTGCTCGACGATCGCATGCGCCTGTACGAACGAAACCGGCGCCGCGGCAGCGGCTCCGCCGCCACCGCCGGTCGGCCGGATCGCAACGGCGACGGCGGCGATCCCGAGCGCGGCCGTCAGCGGGATCCACCAGACGTTCCGGCCCGCGTGGCGCAGGTTGAAGAAGAGCCGGATCCAGGCGCCAATCGCCATCAGCGCGACCAGCACGAGCCACGAGTAGTTGTGCGTGTACGCGCTCGGGAAGTGGTTGCTCAGCATCGCGAACACCACCGGCAGCGTCAGGTAGTTGTTGTGCACCGAGCGCCGCTTGGCCTCGAGCGCCGGCCCCGGGTTGGGCTCGCTGTAGGCCTCCTTCGCACGGATCAGCCCGCGGTGTGCCGGGATGATCACGAAGAAGACGTTCGCCACCATGATCGTCCCGAGCATCGCGCCGACCTGGACGAACGCGGCCCGCGGCGCGAACAGCTCGGTCGCGCCCCACGCTGCCAGCGTCGTCAGGCCGAGCACCAGCGCGCACAGGACGAGCTCGTTCCGCACCGCGCGGCAAAGCACGTCGTAGACGACCCATGCGACGCCGAGCAGGACGATGCTGACCGCTATCGACCAGCCCGTGCCGAGCGGCCCGCCCGGCCGCACGAGGTACGTGGTGGCGTTGAAGTAGTAGAGGAAGACCAGCAGCGCGAAGCCGGACAGCCAGGTGGTGTAGGCCTCCCACTTGAACCAGTGCAGGACGTCGGGCAGTCGCGGCGGGGCGGGCATGAACTTCTCCACGCGGTAGAAGCCGCCGCCGTGGATCTCCCACGACTCGTTCTCGCGCAGGTGGTTGTCGAGCGCGACGAAGTAGAACGACGACCCGATCCACACGATCCCGGCCATCACATGGAGCCAGCGCGCGAGGAACGAGAGCCACTCGTTCGCGTACGGGTCCATTAGGAGTTTTCCCAGCGGTCACGCGCGATCGCGACCAGCTCGCCGAGCGCCGTCTCCAGCTCCTCCTCGCGAGTTCGCTCGACCCGGCCGCGCAGCACCTCGAGGATCTCCGTCTTCGGTCGGCCGTTGACGAAGACCACGAAGCGGAAGCCGAACTTCTCCTCGTAGACCTGGTTCAGGTACGCGAGCTCGGTCAGGATCACCGGGTCGGCGTCGGCGCCCTGCTCGGCGGCGGAGCGCGCCGAGAGGCCACTGCGGGCGCCGATCGCCGGGTGTGCGTTCAGCGCCTCGAGCTTCTCCGCCTCGTCGAGCTCGGCGATCGCGTCGTCGGCGGATCCGAGCGGGTCCTCGCGCGTCGCCAGGAGCTCGACCAGCCGCGTCCGTCCCTCGAAGAGCTCCGCGAGCTCCTCGACGCTCAGCTGCCGCGGTAGCTCACGCATCCGAACGGCGAGACGAGCAGCGGCACATGGTGATGGCCTTCCTCCAACTCCAACTCGAGCTCGACGCGCCGGAAGTACGAGGACGGCGGCTCGAACGCGAGCCGGTAGCGGCCGGGCTCCAGGTCATCGGCCAGCTGCGCTCGCCCGTCGGCGTCGGTCTCGGCGGCTGCCACGAGCTGTTCGCCGCGGTGCAGCTCGACGAGCACGCCGATCCCCGGCTCGCCGCGGCCGGTGTCGAGGACGTGGGTCGAGAGCGAAACGCTCATCCGGAGAACTTCTCCGCCACGCGCCGGTGCTCCTGCGCGATCTCGGCTTCGTCGGCGCGCACCAGGCGGGCGTCGCGCACGACGTCTTCGCCTGCGACCACCAGCCGGTCGACGCGATGGGGCCCGCTGAAGACGAGGCCCGCGACCGGGTCGTCGGCGCCGGCGAGCTCGAGACTGTCGGTCCGCCAGACGGCGAGATCGGCACTCTTGCCCGGCTCCAGCGAGCCCAGGTCGTCGCGCTTCAGCACGGACGCGCTGCCGCGCGTGCCGAGCCGCAGCGCCTCGCGGGCGGTCAGCGCCTCGGGCCCGTCGCGGCCGCGCGCGACCAAGAGCGCCTGCTTCACCTCGAGGAAGAGGTCGCCGCGCTCGTTCGATGCCGAGCCGTCGACGCCGAGCCCGACCCGCACGCTCGCGTCGAGCAGCGCTCGCACCGGAGCGACGCCCGCCCCGAGGCGCAGGTTCGACGACGGACAGTGCGCGACCCCGGTGCCCGTCGCTCCGAAGCGCGCGATGTCGTCGTCGGAGAGGTGGACGCAGTGCGCGCACCAGACGTCCCCGTCCAGCCAGCCGAGCTGCTCGAGGTACTCGACCGGGCGGCAGCCGTACAGCTCCTGGCAGTACGCCTCCTCCTCGACCGTCTCGGCCAGGTGCGTATGCAGCGTCAGCCCGAGCTTCCGCGCCAGCTCGGCCGACGCGCGCATCAGTTCGCCCGTGACCGAGAAGGGCGAGCACGGCGCGACGACAAGCTCCGGGTAGCGCGCGGCGAGCCGCTCGGTCTCGGCCAGGATCTCATCCGCGTCTTCGACGAGCGAGTCCGGTGGCAGCCCGCCGTCCGACTCGCCGAGGTCCATCGAGCCCCGCGAGGGCACGAGCCGCACGCCGACAACCCCGTTGGGCAACACGCACAACTGGTCTACGACAAACCCGTTG
>DATIOF010000114.1:0-46733 GCA_035473395.1 Gaiellaceae bacterium | reverse complement strand
GGGTGCCGACATCACCCCGGAGGACTCACCGTTCGCGGCGGGGCTCGGCTTCGCGGTCAAGCTCGACAAGGGCGAGTTCGTCGGGCGCGAGGCCCTGCGCGAGGCGGGGGAGCCGGAGCACGTGCTTCGCTGCCTCACGCTCGACGACGCCCGGGCGGTCGCGCTGGGCTCCGAGCCGGTCCGCGTCGGGGACCGGCTCGTGGGTCGTGTCACGAGCGGCGGGTACGGCTACACGGTCGAGCGCTCGATCGCCTACGCCTACGTCCCGGCCGCGCACGCCGAGCCCGGTCGCAGTCTGGCTCGGCAAGGACATTTCGGGGAACGCCGTCTGGACCGACCTCGCCCGCATGCCGCACATGCTGATCGCCGGCACGACCGGGTCGGGCAAGTCCGGCTGCATCAACACGATCCTGACCTCGATCCTGCTCCGCTCGACGCCGGACGAGGTGCGGATGATCCTCATCGACCCGAAGCGGATCGAGCTCAGCTACTACGAGCAGATCCCGCACCTGCTCGCGCCTGTCGTCTCCAGCCCGAAGGAGGCGACCGCCGTCCTCGCCAATGTGATCGCCGAGATGGAGCGCCGCTACGAGCGCCTCAGCGTCGTCCGGGCCCGCAACCTGCCCGAGGCGAACCGAGCCTTCCGGGAGCGCGGCGAGCAGCCGCTGCCGTACCTCCTCGTCGTCATCGACGAGCTCGCCGACCTGATGATGATCTCGCCACAGGCCGTCGAGGACGCGATCATCCGCCTCGCCCAGAAGTCGCGCGCGGTCGGCATCCACCTCGTGCTCGCCACGCAGCGTCCCTCGGTCGACGTGATCACGGGCATGATCAAGGCGAACGTTCCGTCGCGGATCGCGTTCGCGGTCTCGAGCCAGACCGACTCGCGGGTGATCATCGACCAGGGCGGTGCGGAGAGCCTCCTCGGCCAGGGCGACATGCTCTTCAAGCCGCTGGGCACCTCGCGTCTCCAGCGCGTGCAGGGCGCCTACGTCGGCGAGGAGGAGATCGCGCTGATCGTGGAGCAGTGCCGCGCTCAGCGCGACCAGGAGCTCGACCCGTCGCTCCTCGAGGCCCCCGAGCCGCCGCCCGAGGAGGCAGACGCCGACGGGGAGTTCGACCCGGACGAGGACCCGCTGCTCGACCGCGCGATCGAGGTCGTCGTGCAAGCCCAGACCGCCTCGACCTCGCTCCTCCAGCGCCGCCTTCGGGTCGGCTACACGCGCGCCGGTCGCCTGATCGACATGCTCGAGCGGCGCGGCATCATCTCCGGCTACGAAGGCTCCAAGCCGAGAAGGGTGCTGGTCGACGAGGCGCAGCTCGACCGAGTCGTCAGCTAGCGCTAGTCGTCCCTCCGCGTCTCGTTTACGATCGCTCTCCCAGACCAAGACGGAGGGCAAGGAGGCACTCTGGTGCGTAACAAATGGAGTTGGCCGCTGATCGCGGCACTGGCGCTCGCGGTCGCGCTCGGTGCAGCGAGCTGTGGCGGCGGCGGCAACAAGAGCTCTAGCGGGAGCACGACCAGTTCGAGTACCCACAGCGACGTCCTCGCTGCGCTCATCAGCGACATCGGCAAGTTCAACGACCGGTCGTTCAACCAGTCCCAGCTCGAAGGCCTGAACCGGGCGAAGAGCGAGCTCGGCGTGCAGACGGACCCGCTGCAGTCGAACCAGGTGAGCGACTACATCCCGAACTTGACCAGCGCGGTCCGCAAGAACGCGGACATCATCATCTCGGCGGGCTTCCTGCTCGCTGACGCGACCAACAAAATCGCCAACAAGTTCCCCGACAAGCACTTCGCGATCACGGACTACTCGGTCAACGTCCCACCGTTCAAGAAGAACCCGAACGTCGAGGGCCTGACCTACGCGGCCAACGAGTCGGGCTGCCTCGTCGGCAACCTGGCCGCGAACATGGTCAAGAAGCAGGGCGGCAAGCAGGTGATCGGCGCGGTCGGGGGCCTGAAGATCCCGCCGGTCGACATCTGGATCGCCGGGTACAAGTTCTGCGCCCAGAAGGCGGTCCCGGGGACGAAGGTCCTGGTGGACTACTCGCAGGACTTCGTCGCATCGGATAAGTGCAAGACGGTCGCCGAGAACATGATCGCCCAGGGCGCCCAGGTGCTCTTCCAGGTTGCCGGCGGCTGTGGCCTCGGCACCCTGAAGGCCGCCGCGGCCGCCCACATCTGGGGCATCGGCGTCGACAAGGACCAGTACAAGGACGCGGCCCGCGTGCTCACGTCCGGGGTCAAGCGTGTCGACAACGGCGTCTTCCAGGCGATCGACAAGGCGAAGAACGGCGGGTTCAAGGGCGGCGGCAACCTGCTCTTCAACCTCAAGAACGGCGGCATGAGCGTCGGCAAGATCAACCCGACCGTGCCGAAGTCGTACATCAAGCTGATGAACACCTACAAGGCGAACATCATCAAGCACAAGCTCAAGGTTCCCGCGAAGCTCTAAGCGCGACCTCGAGCGTAGGACGTGACGGGCGGGCCTTCAGGCCCGCCCGTTCTCGTTCTGGCGGAACCGGCATACTTCTGCGCGATGAAGGTCATCTTCGCGATGGTCGGCGCCTCGGCGCTCCTGCTAGTGGCCGGGTGCGGCGGTGGTGGGAACAACGCAGCCTCGACGCAGCAGTCCACGAAGGCGGGTGCAGGCAAGCTGATCGCCCTGGTCAGCGACATCGGCAAGTTCAACGACCGCTCCTTCAACCAGTCGCAGAAGGAGGGCCTCGGGAAGGCGCATGCCGAGCTCGGCGTGAAGACGCTGCCGCTGCAGTCGAACTCGACTTCGGACTACATCCCCAACCTCTCGTCGGCCGTTCGCAAGAAGGCCGACCTGATCATCTCCGCGGGCTTCCTCCTCGCCGACGCGACGAACACCGTCGCCACGAGATACCCGAACCTGCACTTCGCGATCACCGACTACGACGTGACTGGCACGCCGTTCAACGGCCGCAAGAACGTCGAGGGGCTCACCTACGCCGCCAACGAGTCCGGCTGCCTGGTCGGGTACCTCGCGGCCGAGATGGCGAAGAAGCAGGGCGGCAAGCAGGTGATCGGCGCGGTCGGCGGGCTGAAGATCCCGCCGGTGGACATCTGGATCGCCGGGTACCAGCACTGCGCCAAGCTCTTCAACCCGAAGATCAAGGTGCTGATCGGCTACTCGCAGGACTTCGTCGCCTCGGACAAGTGCAAGACCGTCGCGGAGAATCAGATCTCACAGGGCGCCCAGGTGCTGTTCCAGGTCGCGGGCGGCTGCGGGCTCGGCACGCTGAAGGCTGCCGATGCGGCTCACATCTGGGGCATTGGCGTCGACAAGGACCAGTACAACGACGCCCAGCGCGTGCTCACCTCGGGCGTGAAACGCGTCGACAACGGCGTCTTCCAGGCGGCCAAGCAGGTCACCGAGGGCAAGTTCAGAGGCGCGGGCAACCTGCTCTTCAACCTGAAGAACGGCGGCATGGACGTGGGCAAGATCAACCCGGCGGTGCCGAAGGCGTTCATCGACAAGATGAACGAGCTGAAGCAGAAGATCATCGCGGGCGACGTCAAGGTCCCCGCGACCCTGTAGCACCGCTCAGCCGCACCTCCATAGAATCACCCGCGGTGGAAGCCTCCACGGTCCTCGAGATGCGGGGCATCACGAAGCGGTTCCCCGGAGTCGTTGCGAACGACCACGTCGACCTCGACCTGCGCAAGGGAGAGGTGCACGCGCTCCTCGGCGAGAACGGCGCTGGCAAGTCGACGCTGATGAACATCCTCTACGGCCTTTATCGGCCCGACGAGGGAGAGATCCTGCTGAACGGCAAGAAGGTCGTCTTCAGCTCGGCCAAGGCAGCGATCGACCGCGGCATCGGGATGGTGCACCAGCACTTCATGCTGATCCCGGTGATGACGGTGGCGGAGAACATCGTGCTCGAGATCGAGCCGACCAAGGCGGGCGTGCTGCTCGACTACGGCAAGGCGGTCGAGCGCGTCCGCGAGATCTCGACGCAGTACGGCCTGGCGGTCGACCCGACGGCCAAGGTCGAGAGCATCAGCGTCGGCCAGCAGCAGCGGGTCGAGATCCTGAAGGCGCTCTACCGCAACGCCGAGGTCCTGATCCTCGACGAGCCCACGGCCGTGCTGACGCCGCAGGAGGCGGGCGAGCTGTTCGCGATCATCAAGAGCCTCCAGGAAGGCGGCACCTCGGTCATCTTCATCAGCCACAAGCTGAACGAGGTGCTCGAGATCGCCGACCGGATCACGGTGCTGCGGCGCGGCAAGACGATCGACACGGTGCCGCGCGAGGGTGCGACCGAGGACGGGCTGGCGAAGCTGATGGTCGGGCGCGAGGTGCTCCTCCGCGTGGACAAGAAGCCGGCGGATGCCGGCGACGTCCTGCTCGAGGTCAGTGACCTGCACGTCAAGGACGAGCGCGGGCTGCCGGCGGTGCGCGACGTCTCGTTCGTGGTTCGCGCCGGCGAGATCGTCGGCATCGCCGGGGTCGAGGGCAACGGCCAGAGCGAGCTGATCGAGGCGATCACGGGCCTGCGGCACCCCGAGAGCGGTCACGTAGCGGTCGCCGGGGTCGAGGTTCATCACCCGAGCGCGCGGCGGATGCTGGATGCGGGCGTCGGCCACATCCCCGAGGACCGCCAGCGCCGCGGCCTCGTGCTCGAGTTCTCGATCGCCGAGAACATCGCCCTGCACGACTACAACGCGGCGCCGGCGTCGCGCTTCGGCTGGCTCTTCCCGAGGCGCTTGATCCAGCGGGCGCGCGACCTGATCAAGGAGTTCGATATCCGCGGAGGCGGGCCGACCACGCCGGGCGGCTCGCTCTCGGGAGGGAACCAGCAGAAGGTGGTGGCCGCCCGCGAGATCGCGCGCGACCCGAAAGTGCTCGTTGCCGCGCAGCCGACCCGCGGGCTCGACGTGGGCGCGATCGAGTACCTGCACCGGCGGCTCGTCGAGGAGCGCGACGAGGGTCGCGCGATCCTGCTGATCTCGCTCGAGCTCGACGAGGTGCTGTCGCTCTCCGACCGGATCCTCGTCATGTACGAGGGCCAGATCGTCGGCGAGCACGAGCCAGGGGTGACCGAGGAGGAGATCGGGCTCGAGATGCTCGGCGCCCGCCGCAAGGAGCCGGTCGCTTGAGCGAGCCGCTCGCCCCGCAGCACGGCAGCGAGCCCGACGAGATCAAGCAGGCGCCGCCCTCGACGGTCGCTTCGCGGCTTGCGATCAAGCAGCGTGCCGGCGGGATCATCGTCCCGGTGCTGACGGCGTTGCTGGCCTTCCTGATCGGCGGCCTGCTGGTGCTGGCGACGGGCCACAACCCGATCCAGGCCTACTGGGACATCATCAAGGGCGCCGGCCTGAACTGGGTCGCCCACCCGACGAACACCGACGTCGCCAACACCGCCGCCTACAACTTCAGCCAGACGCTGCTGCAGACAGCGCCGCTGATCCTGACGGGCCTCGCCGTTGCGTTCGCGTTCCGCTGCGGGATGTTCAACATCGGCGGCAACGGCCAGTACCTCGTCGGCCTCTACGTGGCGAACTGGATCGGCATCTCCTTCGTGAACCTGGCGAAGCCGACTCACATCCTGCTCGCCGTCGCGGGCGCCGCCCTCGCCGGCGCGATCTGGGCGGGCATCGCCGGCTTCCTGAAGGCGACCACCGGCGCGCACGAGGTGATCACGACGATCATGCTCAACTGGATCGCCTACTGGATCGGCAACTACATCTTCCAGCAGGGCGGCCCGCTCCAGGGCGCGGCGAACAAACCGCTGAACATCCCGATCTCCGGCGACGTCGCCCAGAGCGCGAAGCTGCCGGTCTTCTGGGGCGACGCCGACCTCCAGGGTCTGCACATCGGCTTCTTCGTCGCGATCGGCGCGCTGGTCGTCTTCTGGCTGATCCTCAACCGCACGACGCTCGGCTACGAGGTGCGCGCGGTCGGCTACAACCCGGACGCAGCTGCCTACGGCGGGATCAGGGTGCGGACCAACTACATCCGCGCGATGGCGATCTCCGGCGCGTTCGCCGGGCTCGCCGGCGGGCTCGACATGCTCGGCTACCTCTACCACTTTGGCACCACTGACGTGCAGGCCGCGTCGATCGGCTTCCTCGGGATCGCGGTCGCCCTGCTCGGCCGCAACACCGCGCTCGGCGTCGGCCTGGCCGCCTTCCTGTTCGGCGGCCTGCTCTACGGCACCACGCACGGGCTGCAGTCCGGCACGATCGACCCGAGCCTCGCCGGCCACCTGACGGAGATGATCCAGGGCCTCGTCGTGCTGTTCGTCGGCGCCGACGTGCTGATCCTCGCCGTCTGGAACTCGCGCCGGAAGCTGAAGCGCAAGCAGCCGACACCGACCCGGGCGGCCGAACCGGAAGCGGCCTCCTCGTGAGTACCTACGTCGGCACCGTCCAGCGAGCGGGCTCCCGGCTTGTCGAGCCGACCTCGCTCGGCTCGATCGGCGTCACGATCGGCGTGATCGCCTTCGTGCTCGCGATCCCGCCGATCGCGGCTCGCTCGCCGCTGTGGCCGATTCTGCTCGGCATCGTGGCGATCCTGTTCGGGATCGTCTCGGCGAGTCGGGGCGCCTACCGGGTCGGCTTCGGCGCGATCGCGTCCGGTGTCCTCGGGGCGGCGTTGGCCGTGCTCGCCACGCGCTCGAGCACCGCGCACCTGAACCAGGTCTTCACGGCGAGCCTGATCGCTTCGATGCTCGTCTTCGCCACGCCGCTCACCTTCGGCGCGCTCGGCGGGATGTTCTCCGAGCGCTCGGGCGTGGTGAACATCGGACTCGAGGGGATGATGCTGATGGGCGCCTTCTGGGGCATCTGGGGCGCAGACAAGACCGGCAGCTGGGTCTGGGGCGTCCTGATCGCGATGGCCTCGGGCGGCGCGCTCGCGCTCGTGCACGCCTTCTTCGCCATTCACCTGCGCGCCGACCAGATCGTGGGCGGGGTGGCGGTGAACTTCCTCGCCTTAGGAATCACCGGGTACTTCTTCGTCCAGCTCTACCACGGCAACAACATCCCGACGGGCGTCTCGCAGATCCCGGACGTCAAGCTCACGAGCCAGTCGAGCCACGGCTTCTTCGCCGACTCCTTCGGCCATCTGAACCTGATGATCTGGATCGCGATCCTCTTCGTGCCGCTGTCGTACATCGTGCTCTTCAAGACGCCGATCGGCCTGCGCATCCGAGCGTGCGGAGAGCACCCGCGCGCGGCCGACACGGTCGGGATCAACGTCTACGCGATCCGCTACGGCGCGGTCATCCTCTCCGGGATCCTCGCCGCGATGGGCGGCGCGTACCTGACCGTCGGGTACCTGAACACCTACAACGAGAACGTCACCGCCGGCCGCGGCTTCATCGCACTCGCGGCGATGATCTTCGGCAACTGGCGGCCGTTCGGCGCCTTTGGAGCGGCACTCCTGTTCGGGTTCTCGACCGCGCTCGCGTACCGCCTGCCCGTCTACTCCGCCAACGGCGCCGTCCTCTTCCAGGCGCTGCCGTACGTGCTGACCCTGATCGCCGTCGCCGGCGTGATCGGCCGCACGGTTCCGCCCGCCGCTGATGGAAAGCCCTACAAGAAGCAATAGCGCGCGAGGGCGAAACGACGCAGCGCGGGGCTCGGTCGTGCTCGCGCTGCTCGGTCTCGCCCTGCCGGTCGTCGCGTATGTGGCCGCGCGGCGGTTGCAGAACGTGACGATCGTCCAGGCGACCGGCGCCACCTGCGGCTCGGCCGTGCTCGGCGCGGCGGCGGTGCTGCTGGCCAGGCGCGGCCTGCGGAACATCGACCGCACCATCGGACGGCTCGGCGGGGAGAGCGCGGCACGCGTCGGGCGCCTGCTGGGCGCGATCGCGCTCTGCATCGGCCTCAGCGCCGGGATCGCGCTGGCGGTCTATGCCGTGCTGAACCTGATCGGCTGACCCGGCCGCTCGGCATCGAGACTACAATCGGCCGCTCACATGTTCGAGATCGGCAACAGCCTGCGCGAGGCTCGAGTCCGCCAGCAGCTCGAGCTCGGGGAGATCGAGCTCGCCACCAAGATCCGCAGCCGCTATCTGCGGGCGCTCGAGGAGGAGAGCTTCGACGCGCTCCCGGCCCAGACCTACGTCAAGGGCTTCCTGCGCACGTACGCGGACTACCTCGGCCTGGACGGACAGCTCTACGTCGACGAGTTCAACTCGCGCTTCGGCGCCGACGGGGACGAGCCGCGTGACCCCGTCATTCCGCGCCGGACCTCGAACGTGGCCAGGCAGCACCGGCGGCTGGAGCGCCGCTGGATCGCCTTCGCGCTCGCCGGGATCGCCGCGCTGGTCGTCTTCTTCATCGCGGCGTGGAAGTTCGGCGGCAACCCGAACGAGCAGATCCCGAACCTCGGGACCACCAACGCCAAGCAGTCGAAGAAGGTCCTGCCGCCGGCGACCCCGACGCGGCACGTCCCGACCAAGCCGGTCACCTTCCGGCTCTACGTGCGCGCGGTCGGAGGCAACTCCTGGATGGAGGTGCACAACTGGTCGGCGAGCGGCAAGCCTCGCTTCACCGGCACCGTCGAGGTCGGTCAGTCGCAGCGCTTCGTCGCGCGCAAGCTGTGGGTCAACTTCGGAAACCCGGGCAACCTGGCGCTGGTCTACAACGGCAAGATCGTCCACGTGGCCGGCCCCGGCTCGTACCTCTTCACCGCGCACGGCTTCACGCGCGCCGCTTGAGCCGCCCGCGCGGCTTCGTCGTCGTCACCGGCAGTGAGCTCGTGCGCGGCGACCGGCACGACCTGAACGGGCCGTTCCTGGCCTCGGAGCTGCTGCGCCTGGGGGTGGAGCCGGCGCGGATCTCGATCGTAGGCGACGACCCCGTCGAGCTCGAGGCGGCGCTGCGGGAAGGGCTCGAGGCCGACCTTTGCTGCGTCTCCGGCGGTCTCGGGCCGACCCACGACGACCGCACGGTCGAGCTGGTGGCGCGGGCCTCCGGACGAGAGCTGTTCGTCGACGAAGCCCTGGCCGCCGAGATCGAGTCGATCTCGCGCGCGATCGCCGAGCGGTTGGGCCGGCCGTACGCCGACTTCGAACAGGGCGTACGCAAGCAGGCGACGGTGGTGGAGGGCGCGATCGTCGTCGGGATCGCGGGCACGGCGCCCGCGCTCGTGCTCGAGAGCGGGCGAGGCACCGTCGTCGTGCTCCCCGGACCGCCGAGCGAGCTGCGACGCCTCTGGCCGAGCGCCCTCGAGTCCGAGCCGGTGCGCCAGGTGCTCTCGCGCGCGCGTGAACCCGAACGGCGCGTGTTGCGCTTCTACGGCGCGAGCGAGTCCGAGATCGCGCGGGCGCTCGAGGAGAGCGGGGGAGAGGGCGACGGAGTGACGGCGACCATCTGCGCCCGTGAGTTCGAGATCCACGTCGACCTGTTCGTGGAGGAGGGCGCCGGGGCGCGCGCCGACGAGCTCGCCGAGGGGCTGCGCGAGCGCGCAGGGCGGCATCTGTTCGTCGAGGATGAGCGCCCGGTCGAGGCGCTGGTGCTGGACGCCTGCCGCGAGCGTGGCCTGACCCTGGCGACCGCCGAGTCGTGCACGGGCGGCCTCGTCGCCGCGCGGCTGACCTCGGTGCCGGGCTCGAGCGACGTCTTCCTCGGCGCCGTCGTCGCATACGCCGACGGGGTGAAAGCCCGCGAGCTCGCCGTTCCTCCGGAGATGCTCGAGCGGTACGGGGCCGTCTCGGCCGAGGCGGCCGCTGCGATGGCCGAGGGAGCGCGGGCGCGGCTCGGGGCGGACGTGGCCGTCGCGGTGACGGGCGTCGCCGGCCCGGGTGGCGGCACGCCGGAGAAGCCGGTCGGGCTCGTCTACCTCCATGCCGCCGGCCACGACGGCTCGCTCGCCCGGCGGCTCGACCTGCCCGGCGACCGCCAGGCGATCCGCGCCCGCTCGACGGTCGCGGCGCTGCACCTCGTGCGCATGCTTCTGGCACGAAGTCGTGACGATTCGGTGTGAGCGCTGCTGCTAGCTTCGAGGGCGATGAACGCGTTCGCCTGTTTTGTGCGTTACGGCTTCCCGAGCCGACGCTTGACGGGCTCGCGGGGTGGCAGCACGAGACGTTGGGCGAGGTGCCAAACGTCCGGCCGGTTCCGCGCGAGCACCTGCACGTCACGCTGGCCTTCCTCGGACACCGCGCGAGCGGTGAGCTCGACGCGATCCTCGGCGCGCTGCGCGAGGCAGCCGCGCGGGCGAAGCGGCCACGGCTGGCGGTCCGCGGGTACCGCGAGACGCGCAGCGTGGGAATGCTCACCTGCGACGACGAGGGCGGCCGCGCAGCCACGCTCGCGGACGACTTGCAGGAGCGGCTCGTGGCGCTCGGCGTCTACGAGCGCGAGCGCCGAAGGTGGCTCCCGCACGTGACCGTCGTGCGCTTTCGCGAGCGGCCGCGGCTGCAGCCGGCTCTGCCGACGCTGAAGCCGTTCGTGCCGTCCGACGCTGCTGCTTTCCTGTCACGGCTACGCCCCGGTGGGGCGCAATACGAAGTCCTCGAATCCGTGGAAGTGGGAGGGAGATAAGAGTGGACCGCGAGCAGGCTCTCGACACCGCGCTCGGCCAGATCGAGCGCCAGTTCGGCAAGGGCTCGGTGATGCGCATGAACGACCGCGCCCAGGTTGCGATCGGGGCCGTCTCGACCGGCTCGCTCTCGCTCGACCTCGCGCTCGGGATCGGCGGGCTGCCGCGCGGCCGCATCGTCGAGGTCTTCGGCCCGGAGTCGTCGGGCAAGACGACCCTCGTCTACCACGTGATCGCCGAGGCTCAGCGGCGCGGCGGGATCTGCGCGTTCATCGACGCCGAGCACTCGATGGATCCTGCGTACGCGAAGAAGATCGGCGTCAACATCGACGACCTGCTCGTCTCGCAGCCGGACACCGGCGAGCAGGCGCTCGAGATCGCCGAGTTGCTGATCCGCTCCGGCGCGCTCGACGTGGTCGCGGTCGACTCGGTCGCCGCGCTGACGCCGAAGGCCGAGATCGAGGGCGAGATGGGCGACTCCCACGTCGGCCTGCAGGCGCGGCTGATGAGCCAGGCCCTGCGCAAGCTCGCAGGCACGCTCAACCGCACCGACACGATCTGCCTGTTCACCAACCAGCTGCGCGAGAAGATCGGCGTGATGTTCGGCAACCCGGAGACGACTCCGGGTGGGCGCGCGCTGAAGTTCTACTCCTCGGTGCGGCTCGACATCCGGCGGATCGAGACGCTCAAGGATGGGGTCGAGGCCTACGGCAACCGCGTTCGCGTGAAGGTGGTGAAGAACAAGGTCGCGCCGCCGTTCAAGCAGGCGGAGTTCGACATCATCTATGGCACCGGGATCTCCTGGGAGGGCACCGTCCTGGACTCGGCGATCGAGCGAAAGGTCGTCCAGAAGTCGGGCTCGCACTTCAGCTTCGAGGAGGAGCGGCTCGGCCAGGGCCGGCAGAACGCGACCGCGTTCCTGCGCGAGCATCCCGACGTGACGCAGCAGGTGCTGCTGCGGCTGCAGGCGCTCGTGGGCCCGGAGCAGGTCGTCTCGGCTCGCTTGCTGCCCGAGGTCGGCGCTCCGGAGCCGAACGGCAAGCCTGCGCCAGAGGAGGTCGAGGAGACCGAGGACGCGGCCGAGGCAGCGGCCGAGGCAGCGGCCGAGGCAAAGGTCGCCTCCAAGACCTAGGTGGAGCCGGACGCCCCGCGCGCCGAGGCGCTCGCGATCGCCACGCGCGCCCTGGCGAGGCGCGAGCACTCGCAACGAAGTCTGCGCGAGCGGCTGCTTCGCGCGGGCGTGTCCGTGGACGATGCGGACGCCGTGGTCGCGGAGCTCCGGCAGACCGGGCTCGTCGACGACGCGCGCTTCGCGGAAGAGCGGGCGCGCGTGCTGGCGGAGCGGGGAAAGGGCGATGCGGCGATCCGGTTCGAGCTGGAACACGCCGGCGTCGGCGCGGCCGAGCTCGAAGCGGCGCTGGGCACGCTGGACCCCGAGCGAGAGCGCGCTGCCGCTCTCGTCGTGCGCCGCGGAGCCTCGCCGGCAACCGCCCGCTTGCTGGCCGGACGGGGCTTCGACGAGGAGCTTGTGGCCGCCCTCATTGCGGCGGAGGGGTGACCGGCGTTAGGATAGAAAAGCATCATTCGACGTTTTGCCTGCATCTAACGCGTTTCCGAATCGGATCAATGACCTTCCTACAGACACCCACGAGCGCGAGAGAGGGGATCTGACGGCGCCGACGTCTCGACGCTGAGCCGCCCAGGCGAGGCACGCGCGCCTTGCCGACCCCGATTCTGAGCACGTCCCGGTGCAAGCGGTGCCGGATGAGCACCGCGTTCCGGCGCGGACAACGGTTCCCGGCCGAGGCCCCGGCCCGGCCCGACAGTGGGAGCGCGCATGGTCGTCGTCATCGGGATCGTGATCGGGCTGGCAGTGGGAGCCGGCCTGGCCTTCCTGTCGCTCTACGCCTTCGCCGGATCGCGCCTCGCGGCCGCGCGGCGAACGCGCCAGCTGCTCGTCAGCGAGGCCAAGCGCGAGTCCGACGTGATGCGGCGAGAGGCGCTGAGCGAGGCCGACGCGATGCGTCGCGAGGGGCAGATCGAGGCACGCGAAGCCTCGGTCCGGCTGCGCTCCGAGATCGAGCAGGAGGTCGGCGAGCGGCGCACCGAGATCCTCAAGATCGAGGAGCGCGTGCTGGCGAAGGAGGAGGACATCGACCGGAAGCTGACCGAGCTGACCCGGCGCGAGCAGGGCGTCTCCGACCGCGAGGTCCACACCAAGCAGCTCCAGGAAGATCTCAAGGACGCACGCGACGTGCAGATGGCCGAGCTCGAGCGCATCTCGGGCATGACCGTCAACGAGGCCAAGGCGCACCTGCTCGAGCGCTCCGAGGAGCTCGTCCGGCACGAGCTCGCGCGCCGTGTCCGCCAGGCCGAGGAAGAGGCGCGCGCCGAAGCGAAGCGCCGCGCCCGCAACCTCGTCGCCGACGCCCTCCAGCGGGTGGCCGCGAACCACGCCTCCGAGACCACCGTCTCGCTGATCGAGCTGCCCTCCGACGACATGAAGGGCCGCATCATCGGCCGTGAAGGCCGGAACATCCGCGCGCTCGAGCACCTCACCGGCGTGGACGTGATCATCGACGACACCCCGCAGGCGGTCGTGCTCTCGTCGTTCGACGGCATTCGGCGCGAGGTGGCGAAGCTGACCCTCACGAAGTTGATCGAGGACGGGCGCATCCACCCGGCGCGGATCGAGGAGATGTACTACCAGTCGAAGGCCGAGATCGAGGACACGATCCGGCAGGCCGGTGAGCAGGCGGTCTTCGAGGCCAACTGCGGCGAGGTGCACGAGGAGCTGGTGAAGATCCTCGGGCGCCTGCGCTTCCGCACGAGCTACGGGCAGAACGTGCTCAAGCACACGCTCGAGGTCGTCCACCTGGCGGGGATCATGGCCGCCGAGCTGCAGGCGAGCGTCAAGACCGCCCGGCGCGCTGCGCTCCTGCACGACCTCGGCAAGGCCCTGACCCACGAGGTCGAGGGCTCGCACGCGATCCTCTCCGCCCAGTACGCGCGGCGCTACGGCGAGTCACCCGCGGTCGTGCACGCGATCGAGGCGCACCACTACGAAATCGAGCCGCAGACGGTCGAGGCCGTCCTGCTGATCGCCGCCGACGCGATCTCGGCGTCGCGTCCTGGCGCGCGGGGCGAGAGCCTCGAGCATTACATCAAGCGGCTGGAGGCCCTCGAGGGTGTCGCCGCGCAGCACCCAGGCGTCGAGAAGGTCTACGCCCTGCAGGCCGGGCGTGAGATCCGCGTGATCGTCAAGCCCAAGGAGGTCGATGACGACGCGGCCGTGCTGCTTTCACACGAGATCGCCCGCGAGATCGAGGATCAGCTCGAGTACCCGGGCCAGATCAAGGTGACCGTGATCCGGGAGTCGCGCGCTATCGAGTTCGCAAAATGAGCGCGCGGGAGCGCTCGACGGATCGAGCGCTCCCGGAAGGTGGGAAGTACTTGTCGTCGAGCCGCTGCGCCAACCGCGACAGCGTCGCTGCCTGGGTCGCCGTGAACGCCACTGGGACGGAGTCGTTCACCTGCCTGACGTAGCGGTTGAGGTACTCGTTCGCCGGCTTGCGAGGCGGGTTCTTCGGCTTCGGCTGCGGCGCGCCGCTGTTCGCGTCGGCCTCGGCGCTGGCGAGCAGCCCGCACAGGCGGTCGGCCAGCATGACTTTCTTCGAATAGAGCCTCGTCAGGTTGCAGAGGCTCTGGAAGGTGACGGTCACGTCGACGGTGGCGGTGTACTCGGTGACGCCACCGTCCTTGTCCCGGATCGTGCCGTGCACCGTACGCAGGCCGGTGTCGTCGGTCGGGCACGAGGCCGATGACGCCGAGCCGAACGCGCCGTAGCCGGAGCCACAGTCGAACGCGTACTGGAAGCCGGCCGCGGTGTCGGCTGCCGACGGGTCGCGCGGGCTCGTCAGCGAGAGCGTGAAGGGGTACCCCGCGAAGTCCGACGCGGGCGCGTTGAAGGTCGCGGTCGGCGGAACGTTGAGCACGTCGACAGTGGCCGTCGCGACCGCGGTCTGGCCAGTGTCGTCCGTCGCCTGCACGCGCACGACCGGTGTTGCAGGCCCATCGTCGCGGGAGAAGCCGACGCTCTGGCCCGGGGTCTCGAAGATGCCGTTGTTGTCGAGGTCCCAGGCGTACGTCAGCACGCCGCCCTCCGGGTCCGTCCCGGACGCGGTCAGGGTCGTGCTCGATCCTTCGTTGACGCTGTAGGGCCCGCCGGCGGACACCGAGGGCGCCTCGTTGAACTTCACGCGCACGACCGACGGGTCGTGATCCGAGGCCTGGTCGAAGAACTCGGCATTGACGTGCACCGGGTCGAAGACGAGCGGCCGGGCGAAGAGCGGGCCGCTGACCATGATGTGGTCGAGCACCTGCGCGTTGCCCTCGAACTCGTAGCTGAAGCGCTGGTTCAGCGGCAGTGTGTCCATCAGGTCGTGCAGACCGCCCTCGGTCTCGAGGATCTGCACGGTCTGCGAGAACTCGAAGTCGTTCAGGTCGCCGAGCACGACCACGCTCGCGTTCGGGTCGGCCGTGCCGAGCTGCGAGACGAAGCCGGCGACGAGGTGCGCCTGCTGGTGCCTCTGGGCGGCTGAGACCTCGACGGGCGGCTGGAAGCGGCCCCGCAGCGGGTCGTCGCCGCCCTTCGAGTTGAAGTGGTTGACGACCACGAACAGCCTGTGGCCGCGGTAGCTGAGCTCGGCCGCGAGCGGCTTGCGAGAGCTGCTCCAGGCGGAGTCGGCGGGTGCGATGCGTCCCGGGCTGTAAAGCAGCTGCGTCGAGCTCCCCGAGCCCGTGACGGCGTTCGGGGTGGTCGAGCCCCCGCCCGGCCGGTCGACGAACGAGAGGCCACGGTCGGTCCTGAAGAGGATCACCTGGCGGATGTTCCCGCCGGGCTCGCCGCCGTCCTGGTCGTTGACGGGATCGATCTGGCGCCACGCGTACGACGGCCCGCCGGCGGCGGAGATCGCGTCGACGAGCCGCTGCAAGGTCACGCTCGCGTCGACGACGCCGTTGTCGGTGTTGCCGTTGTTGTCCTGCACCTCCTCGCCCGCGACCAGGTCGGGCGAGCGGAGGTTGTTGACGATCAGCGCGGCGAGCCCGTCGAACTTCGACTGCGGGTTCGTCGGCGCGAGGTTCTCGAAGTTGAAGGTCGCGATTGCGAGCTCACCGGGAGCGACCGGGTCGGTCGTCTCGCGCGTGACGCCGTCGTGGATGGCGGTCAGCCCGGGCGAGGTGACGTCCAGGAACGGGTTGCCGAAGTTGTACTCCATGATCCCGACGATCGGGCCGCTGTAGTGGTCGCCGACGTTCACGTTCGGCAGCGGGGTCAGGACGTCGTCGAGCGTGATCCGTTCCGGGTTGCCATCGTTGGCCCGCAGCAGGATCCCGCCGCGGTTGGTGCGGACGGACGCGTTCGCGCCGTCGTCGCCGATCACCGGCGTCTCGCCGAAGGCGGTGGCCGTCGGGCCGACCGCAACGGCGTTGTTCAGCTGCACCCGCATGCCCTCGAGGCTCTCGTAGAAGTCGAGCCCGTCCTGATCGGGATCGAAGATGCCGCTCGTCTCAGCGCTGCCGGTCGAGTCGTTGTCGATGATCGTGTCGGGCGGGATGCGGCCGCCGGTGCCGATCACGGTCGGCGCGGGCAGCGGGTTGCCGGTCGAGAGCACCGCTACGGACGGTGAGGCGAGCTCGGTCGTCGTCAGATTGCCGGTCGATGCGCCTCCCGGCCGGAACTCCTGCACGCGCGCATTCACCGAGACCTCGTCGCCGATGCTCACCGACGGGGCGGAGGAGGTGAAGACGAAGATGCCTTCCGAGGTCGCGGTGTTCGCGTCCGGATTCGGGTCCTGCATCCAGAAACCGTTTGACGTCTTCGCGATCACGACGCCGTGCACGCTCGAGACCAGCTGCCCCGACTTGGGGGAGATGTGCGCGGAGCCCTGGATGTCGTGGATCGGCGTCGGCGTGGAGGGCGCGGCCGTCGTGAAGCTCCAGGTCACGTCTGCGGCCGGGTGGTCGGGCGGGTCGTTCGTGTCCTGGTCGGAGATCTGCGCGGCGAAAAGCGTCACGGTGCAGTTCTCGCCAGGCGCGAAGTCGGAGTCCGGGTCGAGCGTGAACGTGGTCGGGCCGCCGCTCGCCGCAGCCGTGTGAGCGCCGCTCGTGGCGCACGAGATCGAATACCACGAGCCCGTCACGTTGACCGGCTCGCTCCAGGTGACCGAGACGTTGGCGGCGACGGCGACGCCGGTCGCGTCGATACCGGGTGAACGGGCCGTCAGCGACGGTGCCGCGTCGGCGGCCGCGTGGTTTTGAGGGTCCCCGGCCTTCGGGCCGACGAAGTCGCTGGCGTTGTCGTTCGTGTCCTGGGTGCCGCCCGACTTCCGCTCGTAGGACTGATCGCCGTTGGTCGTCGGCATGCCGCTGATGCCCGCGCCCTCTCGGCAGTCCGAGGCAGTGGTCAGCGTCCCGCTGACGCCGTCGACCGCCGTCCCGCCGGAGTCCACGATGCGGGCGCCGGTGCCGTCGCTGAAGCCGGTCGCGTAGGTCCGGTCTCCGGGGACGCTGCCCGAGTACGGGCCGGTCGCGTTGTTGTTCGTGAACAGGTAGTGCTCGCCGGCCTGCAGCGTGACGCCGGCCGGGACCGTTGCGCGCGTCGAGGCGGCGCCGGTCGTGGACGAGCAGCCCTGCAGCGCCCAGGCGCCGATGTCGACCGGGCCGGAGCCCGCGTTCATCAGCTCGACGAACTCGTCGTTGCCGCCCGCCGGACCGCGGAAGCGGAACTCCGAGATGACCACGCCGTTCGACGACGTGAGCGCGGGAGCAGCTCCCGCGAGAACGACCACGGCCAACGCCAGGCCGACGATTGATCGACGAATGCCCACCTGTTTCTCTCCCCTCATTGCGGCTGACGCGCCCCCCGGAACCCGGCGCCGGCCGATCATAACGCGGTCGCGGGCCGGCCTCGAGGGCGCGAACCAGGCCGTTACAGTTCAGGTGGTGCGCAGCTACTACGTCACCACGTTCGGCTGCCAGATGAACGCCCACGACTCGGAGCGGATCAAGGGCATGCTCGAAGAGCTCGGGCTGGGAGAGGCGCGCGAGCAGGGCGAGGCCGACGTGCTGGTCTTCAACACCTGCACGATTCGCGAGAAGCCCGATCAGCGCTTCGCGGCGCACCTCGCGCAGGCCCGCGCGCTAAAGGAGCGCGACCCGGAGAAGGTGATCGCCGTCGGCGGCTGCTACGCCGAAGCGCAGCGCGAGCGGCTCTTCACGCTCTACCCGTACGTCGACGTCGCGTTCGGGCCGGGCTCCATCCCGCACCTGGGCGAATGGCTCGGCGCCGGCGCCGAGCATGTTGCGCGCGGCTCGTTCGGGATCGCCGAGGAGCGCGCCTTCGCAGGGCGGTTACCGCTCCACCGCGAGCGGCCCTTCCAGGCCTGGGTGCAGGTCTCGATGGGCTGCAACTCGGTGTGCTCCTACTGCATCGTGCCGTCGGTGCGCGGCAAGGAGGTCTCGCGCCGGCCGGGCGAGATCCTGGCCGAGGTCGAGGGCCTCGCGCGCGCCGGAGTCAAGGAGCTGACGCTGCTCGGCCAGAACGTGAACTCCTATGGCCGCGACGTCGACAGCTCGTTCGACGAGCTGCTTCGCGCCTGTGACGCGGTCGAGGGCATCGAGCGGATTCGGTTCACGAGCCCGCACCCGAAGGACTTCCGGGCGCCGGTGATCGCGGCGATGGCCGAGTGCGACTCGGTCTGCGAGCACGCGCATCTGCCGCTGCAGTCGGGCTCGACGCGCGTGCTGAAGGCGATGCGTCGCACCTACTCACGTGACCGCTACCTGCGGCTGGTCGACGAGCTGCGAGCCTCGATTCCCGATCTCGCGCTCACGACCGACCTGATCGTCGGCTTCCCGGGTGAGACGGCGGCGGAGTTCGAGGAGACGATCACCGCCGTCGAGCAGGTCGGGTACGACAGCGCGTTCACGTTCGTCTACTCGCCGCGGCAGGGAACCGAGGCTGCGTCGATGGACGAGCAGGTGCCGGAGGAGGTCAAGCGCGAGCGGATCGAGCGGCTGGTCGAGGTCGTCCAGCGCGTCGCCGAGACACGCAACCGCGAACGCATCGGCCGGATCGAGCAGGTGCTGGTCGAAGGGCCGAGCCGCACCGACCCGACAGTGCTGCGAGGGCGCACGCGGCGCAACACGACCGTCAACTTCGCCGGCACGGCGGAGCCCGGGGAGCTCGTGCCGGTCACGATCGAGGCCGCGACGTCGACCACGCTCAAAGGCACCCAGCTCGCCGCCGTTGCAGCCTAGAGACCTCGTCTGGGACGGGTGCCTGAACGTCCGCGAGCTCGGCGGGCTGCCGACCGCCGACGGCGGGGAGACGCGCCGTGGCTCGATCGTCCGCGCCGACGACGTCCAGCAGTTGACCAAGGCAGGGTGGCAGGCACTGGTCGACCACGGGATCCGAACAGTCATCGACCTGCGCGGCGACCACGAGCGCGCGGAGGACCCGCCGGCCAAGCTGCCGGTCGAGGTCGTGCATGTGCCGTTCATGGAGGCCAGCGAGGCCGAGTGGGAGGAGATCGCCGAGGAGATCGAGGCCGCGGCGGCGGCGGCGCCCGACGTCGCCACCTCGACCCGCGACGTCTACCTGATCTTCCTCGAGCACTTCCGGGACAACGTCGCGGCGGTCGTGCGGGCCGTTGCGTACGCGCCCGAGGGCGGGGTCGTCATCCACTGCGTCGGCGGCAAGGACCGGACGGGCCTGCTCGCCGCGTTCCTGCTTCACCTCGCGGGCGTGCCCGACGACGCAATCGCCGCCGACTACGCGCTGAGCGAAGAGCGGCTGCTGCCTCGCCACGAGTCGTGGTTCGCGGCCGCGACGAGCGAAGAGGAGCTGGAGCGCCTGCGCCGGATCGCGCAGACGCCGGCGGCCTCGATGGTGGGCGTCCTCGCCGAGCTCGAGCGGCGCTACGGGGGCGTGGAGGCGTACCTGCGGGACGTCGGCGTCAGCGAGGACGAGCTCGAGCTCGCCCGCGCGCGGCTCCGTGGCTGACGTTCTCGCGATCTTCGGGCCCACGGCTTCCGGCAAGAGCGCCGTCGCCGAGGAGGTCGCGCGCCTGATCCCGGCCGAGCTCGTTTCCGCCGACGCGATGCAGGTCTACCGTGGGCTGCCGATCCTGACTAACCAGTCCGAGGCCCGGCTCGTCGGCTACCTCGGCCTCAACGAGGAAGGGTCGGTCGCGGAGTACCAGCGGCTCGCCCATTCGGCGGTGGACGAGATCCTGGCCGCCGGCCGTACGCCGGTGGTCGTCGGCGGCACCGGGCTCTATCTGCGCGCCGCCCTGGCCGACCTGGAGCTTCCGCCGCCGCCCGCGCCGGGCGCGCGCGAGCGACTGGAAGGCGTCTACGACGACCTCGGCCCCGAGGCGACCCACGAGCTACTCGCCGAGCGCGATCCTGCTGCTGCCGCCACGGTGCACCCGAACGACCGCCGCCGTGTCGTGCGCGCGCTCGAGCTCGCCGAGTCCGGCTCGAGCCTGCGCCCGGGCGAGGACCGGCTCTGGAGCGGGGAGACGCGGCACCCGACGCTGATCGTCGGTCTCGACGTTCCGGCCGAGGAGCTCGAGCGCCGGATTGACCAGCGCACCCGGTCGATGTTCGAACGCGGCGTGGAGGAGGAGGTGCACCGAGCGCTCGCAGGCCCGATCTCGCCGACCGCCCGCACGGTCCACGGGCTCGACGAGGTGGCCGAGCTTCCGCGCGAGCAGGCGATCGAGGCGCTCATCACGCAGACGCGTCGCTACGCCGCCTATCAGCGGAAGTGGCTGCGGCGGATCCCCGGCGTCGTCCTCGTCAACGGCAACCGCCCGCCCGCCGAGGTCGCCCAGGGGATCGTCGAGCGACTTGGTAGCGTGGCCGGGTGAAGCTCTCGAAGTGGCATGGCCTCGGCAACGACTACCTGCTAGTCGAACAGTCCGAGCTCGAGACGGCGTTGACCCCCGAACTGGTGAAGCGCATCTGCGACTACCACTTCGGCGTCGGTTCCGACGGCATCCTCGAGGTCGTCTCGGCCGACGGCGACACGGCCGAGATCGTGATCTGGAACCCCGACGGCACCGTCGCCGAGCTGTCGGGCAACGGCACCCGCATCGCTGCGCGCTGGCTCGCCCGCCGCGCCGACGCGAGCGAGGTCCGGATCCTGGTCGGCCCGCGAATCGTGACGGCGCGTTTGCACGGCGAGCGCCACGTCGAGCAGGGGATGGGCCGCGTCGAGGTCGGGCCGCCAGAGACGATCGACGTCGAGGGCGAGCAGGTCGAGCTGACCCCGGTCTCGGTCGGCAACCCGCACGCGGTCATTCAGCGCCTGCCCGACCGCGCGGAGCTGCTGCGACTCGGGCCGCTCGTCGAGCACCACGCGCGCTTCCCGGAGCGCACGAACGTCCAGCTCGTCCGCGTCGACGGCGAGCACGACCTGACGGTCGGCGTCTGGGAGCGCGGGGCGGGGGAGACCCTTTCGTCGGGCACGAGTGCCGTGGCCGCGAGCGCCGCGGCCGTCGCCAACGGCTGGTGCGAGAGCCCGGTCACGGTCCATCTTGCCGGCGGCGACCTGCTGGTCGAGCTGGCGGACGGCGAGGCGACACTCACCGGCCCGGCGGAGGAGATCTGCACGGTCGAGCTCGCCGAGGAGTTTCAGCTGTGAGGTTCGCCAAACGGCTCGACCAGGTGCCGCCGTACCTGTTCGCGGAGCTCGAGCGGAAGATCGCGCAGAAGCGCAGCGAGGGCGTCGACGTGATCAGCCTCGGCATCGGCGACCCCGACCTGCCGACTTCGCAGGTCGTGGTCGACGCGCTGGCCGATGCCGCCCGCGACCCGCGCACGCACCAGTACCCGACCAACCACGGCTCGGACGAGCTGCGCGAGGCCGGCGCGGACTTCTACCGCGAGCGCTTCGGCGTCGAGCTCGACCCGGCTTCGGAGATCGTGCCCGCGCTCGGCGGCAAGGAAGCGGTCGGCCACATCGCGCTGGCGCTGCTCGACCCGGGCGACGTCTGCCTCTCCCCGGACCCGGGCTATCCGCCGTACACGTCCGGGCCGTTGTTCGCGGGCGCCGAGGTTCACTACCTGCCGCTGCGGGCCGAGCAGGGCTTCCTCCCTGAGCTGGACGCGATCCCGGCCGACGTGCTCGCGCGCGCGAACGTGCTCTTTCTCGACTACCCGAACAACCCGACCGGCGCAGTCGTCGCGCCCGGCTACTTCGAGCGCGCGGTCGAGCTCGCGCGCGCGAACGACTTGGTCGTCGTCCACGACAACGCGTATTCGGAGCTCTGCTTCGACGGCTACCGCGCGCCGAGCTTCCTCGAGACGCCGGGCGCCAAGGAGGTCGGCGTCGAGATCTTCTCGCTCTCGAAAGGCTGGAACATGACCGGCTGGCGCGCCGGCCTCGTCGCCGGCAACCCGGAGGTGGTCGAGCGCTACCGGCAGCTGAAGACCAACCTCGACTCCGGCATGTTCGAGGCGGTTCAGCACGCCACCGCGGTCGCGCTGACCGCGGCACGCGACTTTCCGCGCGAGATGTCGGCCGTCTACGAGCGGCGGCGTGACCTCCTGGCCGAGGCCCTGTCCGCGATCGGGCTCGAGGTCGACCCGCCGCGGGCGACGCCGTACTTCTGGGTGCGCGTGCCCGAGGGCCACGACTCCGCGTCGTTCACCGAGCTCGTGCTCGAGCAGGCGGGTGTCGTCATCTCGCCGGGGCCGTCCTTCGGCCCGAGCGGCGAGGGCTTCGTCAGGCTCTCGCTGACCGTTCCCGACAGTCGCCTCGACGAGGCAACGCGGCGAATCGAGTCCTCGTTGCGGAGCGGCATAATCCAGGCGTGACGAACCGACAGCCCGATCCTGCGCCGGGTGCCGAGCCCGAGCGCGGGTTCGTGCTCGCCGCGCCGCCCAAGGGCGTCGACCCGGTTCTCGCCGAGTTGCGCGAGCTCGCGCGCACGGCGGGAGTGGAGCCTGTGGCCGAGCTCGTCCAGCACCGGGAGCGGCCAGACCCGCGCACCTACGTGGGCAAGGGCAAGCTCGAGGAGCTGAAGGAGGCGTTCAAGCGCTCGGGCGCCGAGTCGCTGATCGTGGACGACGAGCTCTCGCCGGTGCAGCAGAAGGCGCTCGAGGACGCGCTGCAGGCGCGCGTCGTCGACCGGACGCAGCTGATCCTCGACATCTTCGCCCAGCACGCCGTCAGCGCCGAGGGCAAGCTCCAGGTCGAGCTGGCGCAGCTCGAGTACAACCTCCCGCGCATGCGGGGCCTGTGGCAGCACCTCGAGCGCCTCGGCGGCGGGGTGGGGACGAGAGGCCCCGGTGAGAGCCAGCTCGAGACCGACCGCCGGCTCGCGCGCCGCCGCGTGACGCTGCTGCGCGACCGCCTGCGGCGGCTCGCCAAGCAGCGCAACACGCGGCGCAAGGCGCGGCGGCGCTCCGAGACGCCGACGATCGCGCTCGCCGGCTACACGAACGTCGGCAAGTCCACGCTTCTCAACGCGCTCACGGGCGCGGACGCCTCGGTGAACGACCGTCTGTTCGAGACGCTCGACCCGACCACGCGCGGGTTCGAGGTCGAGGGGCGGCGTTATCTCGTCACCGACACGGTCGGCTTCATCCGCCGCCTCCCGCATCAGCTGGTCGAGGGCTTCGCCGCCACGCTGGAGGAGACGCTCGTGGCCGACCTCGTGCTCCACGTCGCCGACGCCTCAGCACCCGACGGCGAGCTCGACGAGATGCTGTCCGCGGTCGACTCGGTGCTGGGCGAGATCGGGGCGGGCGAGCTGCCGATCGAGCTCGTGCTGAACAAGGTCGACGAGCTCGATCCGCTGGGCCGGCGGCGGCTGTCGAACCGCTTCCCGGGATCGCTGCAGGTCTCCGCGCGTACCGGCGAGGGCCTCGACGAGCTGCGCGAGCGGGTGGCCGAGCGCTTCGGCGAGCGCTTCGACGAGGTGCGGCTGCTGATTCCCTACGACGAGGGTGCCCGTCTGGCGGAGCTGTACGCGCTCGGCACGCCCGTCGACGAGCGGGTCGACCGCCCCGAGGGCGTCTTCGTGCGCGCGCACCTGCCGCGGCGCGAGGTGCGCCGCTTCGCGCCGTTCCTGATCGCCGAAGCCGAAGCGCGGTCGAGCGCGTGATCGAGCTTCCGATCCGCCGCCTGCACGAGGACGCGGTGCTGCCCGAGCGCGCGTACGCGGGCGATGCCGGGCTCGACCTGGCCGCCTGCGAGCGGCACGAGCTCGGACCGGGGGAGCGGGCGCTCGTCGGAACCGGCCTCGCAATCGCCATTCCCGAGGGCCATGCAGGCTTCGTCCAGCCACGTTCGGGGCTGGCGGCGCGGCATGGGCTGACCGTCGTGAACTCGCCCGGGCTGATCGACGAGGGCTACCGCGGCGAGATCCGGGTCGTGCTGCTCAACACCGACGCGCGCGAGCCGTTCGTGGTCGAGCCGGGGATGCGGATCGCCCAGCTCGTGGTCCTGCCATTGCCCGAGCTCGAGCCCGTCGAGGTCGACGAGCTGCCCGAGAGCGAGCGCGGCGTCCGCGGCTTCGGTTCATCGAGAGCATGAGCGAGCCGCGGATCCGGGTCTCGGCGATCCTGCGCTGGGAGGCGAGCATCCTGCTCTGCCGGCACGAGAAGAACGGCAAGGAGCACTGGCTTCTGCCCGGCGGGGGTGTCGACTCGGGCGAGAGCCTCGTCGACGCGCTCCATCGCGAGCTCGCCGAGGAGGTCGGAGTCGGAGCAGAAGTGCCGGTCGAGGGCCCGGTTGCGATCGTCGACTCGATCGCGCCCGTCCGCAGCCTGGCGGCCAAGCACGTCGTGCACATCATCTTCGCCGGCGATCTGACCGGACAGTCGCTCGAGCAGGTCACCTCGCACGACGCGGCCGTGCGCGGGCACCGGCTCTTCAAGGCCGAGGAGCTCGACGAGATCGTCCTGCACCCGCCGATCCACCGCTTCCTGCAGCGCTGGACACCCGGCGACCCCGCGGTGTACCTCGGCGCGCTCTGGGTGCCCTAGAAGCGCCCACCGCGCGAGCGCGCGCGCTCGGCGGAGACCTCGTGAGCCTCGCCCTCGAGCTCGTCCGGGAGCGGCTCCAGCTCGGGCGGCTCGCCGCCGGTTCGGTGTGCGAGCGCCTGGGCCAGCAGCCAGTCGGCGAGCCACGGATTGCGCGGGAGCAGCGGCCCGTGCAGGTAGGTGCCGATGACCCGCCCGGCGCGGCAGCCCTCGTAGCCGCTTTCGCCGTCGTTGCCGAAGCCCGCCACCACGCGCCCGAGCGGCTCGGCGCCGTCCTCGAGCACCGTGCGGCCGGCATGGTTTTCGAAGCCTGCCAGCGTGCGGCGCTCACCGGGCTCGAGCTCACAGTCGAGGAGGACGTCGCCGATCATCCGGCGCTCGCCGGCGACGGTGTACAGCGGGAGCAGCCCGACGCCCGGCAGCTCGTCACCGCTCTGGTCGCGGTAGAAGTGACCGAAGAGCTGGTAGCCGCCGCAGACCGCCAGTGCTGCAGCTCCGCCCTCGACCGCGTCCCGCAAAGCAGGCCCCATCGCCGCGAGGGCCGGCGCGATCAGCTCCTGCTCGCGGTCCTGGCCGCCGCCCACGTAGAAGAGGTCGTGCTCGCCCGGGCGCACGGCGTCGTCCGCGCCGAGGGGCCGCACCTCCAGCTCGTGCCCGCGCCAGGCGGCCCGCTGCGTCAGGACGGCGATGTTGCCGCGATCGGCGTAGATGTTCAGATAGTCCGGGAAGAGGTGGCCGACGACGAGCTTCATGCCGCCTCCTCCCAGTACGGCTTGACGAAGCCGCGGCGGGCGACGAGGTCGCGCAGCGCCAGCATCGCCGTGTAGGTCGGGAGCGCGGTCAGCTCGGCGCCGGGCGGGGTCAGCTCGAGGCCGCGGTCGAGAGCGGCCTCGAGCGACGGAACGACCTCGATCGCGTTCTCCGGCAGCCCCGCGTACTTGAAGCGCAGGGCGAGCTCCGCCGCGCGCTCGCCGGTCGCGATCAGCCGCTCGAGCCGGCCCAGCAGCGGCTCGAAGTCGACGTCCCAGATCCAGGAGACGTCGCGGCCGTCGGCGAGCTCGTCGTTCAGCGCCACGAGCAACAGCGTCGGCGCACCGCCGGCGACGAGCGTGCGGACGACCTCGTTTGCCCCGGCGGGATTCTTGATCAACAGCGTGAGCAGCTGCCGATCGCCGATCGCGATGCGCTCGAAGCGGCCAAAAGCGGCAGAAAAGCCCTGCAAACCGGCCTGTATCGAGTCCAGCGGGGTTCCAAGCGCCCGCGTGAGCGACGCCGCCGCGACGGCGTTGTAGACGTTGTAGAGGCCGGGGACGCCGAGCTCGACCCGCCGCGAGCCCTCGGGCGTGACCAGCTCGAACGCGGTGCTGTCGAGGCCGTTGAGCTCGATCTCGCGCCCAACCACGTCGAGCGGAGGGCGCGCGTGCCCGCAGTTCGGGCAACGGTAGTCGCCGAGATGGCCGATGTAGGCAGCGGCGTAGTCGTACGGCGTGCCGCAGCGGACGCACCACTTCGAGTCGGCTGCGTGCTGCAGCGTGGGGGAGGCATGGCGCGGGTCGTCGAGGCCGAAAACCACGGAGCCAGGCCGTTCCATCGCGATCTCGCCGAGCTGTGGGTCGTCACCGTTTGCCACCAGCACCGCGTCCGGTGGGAGATCGCGCGCCAGCCGGCGCCAGCGCCCGGCCAGCAGCTCGAGCTCGCCGTAGCGGTCGAGCTGGTCGCGAAACAGGTTCCCGAGCGAGACCGCGCGGGGCGACAGACGGCGCGCCACCTCGGGCAGCGCCGCCTCGTCCACCTCGAACAGGCCGAGCTCGGCGTCGCGGGCCGCGAGCAGCGCTGAGGCCACCCCCGAGACGAGGTTCGCACCTGCTCGGTTGTGCGCCAGGCGCACCGACGGCTCGAGAATCCGCGCGGCCATCGCCGCGGTGGTCGTCTTGCCGTTCGTCGCCGAGATCAATGCCGACCCGCGCGGCAGCCGGGCCGCGAGGCGGTCGACCGCGCTCGGATCCAGCTTCCAGAGCAGCTTGCCGGGCAGCGTGGTGCCGCCGCCGGTCCCGGCCAGCCGCGAGAGGCCCGCGGCGGCGCGGGCGAGGCCGATCTCCAGGGCGAGCGGGCCGCGCACGCCGCCACGCTACCGCGCCGACCCGGGCGTCACCCTTTAGAGGGAACTTTCGGGGGCCTCACCCTGCCGGGGGATGTAGCGGGGTGCCCGTCGCACCTAGGTTCTGCCCGGATTTCGCGGCGGGCGCCAAGCCACGCCGTGCTAACGGACACACACTGCGGACCGCGCGAGGGCGCGGAAAGGAGACACGGAAGGTGAGGAACGGCGGAATTCGCAACGAGACGCGATCGAGCGCTCTCTGGGGCACGGGCAACCGTGGCGGAGAGTCCCGGTCCAGCGCGCTCTGGGGCAAGGGCGGACGAGGTGCGATCACCGCACTTGCGGCGATGCTCGTCCTCAGCGTCCCCTTTGCAGCGAGCGCACCGAAGCATGGACGGCTGGCGACGAAGGCTGCCCCGAAGCAGACCTGGATCTCGCCTGGCCTGATGAAGGGTGCCAAGCAGCATCCCAACCAGTACGTGCGGGTGATCATTCAGAGCACGACCGGCAGCATGACGCCGGCGCTCTCGGCGTTCACTCACGTCAACCAGTTCGCAGACGACAACCGCGGCGGCCTCGAGCGGCGCCTCAGTCTCGTCGACGGCGTGGCGGCAACGGTGCGGGCGGCAGACGTCGCACGGCTGGCAAAGCTGCGCAACCTGATCGTCACTCCCGACGTGCAGGTGCACGTCAGCGGCTACAGCTCGAACCAGCTCTGGCCCTACGAAAGCGGTGTCTCGAAGGGTTGGAGCGGCCCTAACGCTCCGCGGACAGGCTCCGTGCCGGCGATCGCGATCGTCGACTCGGGCGTCGACGCAAGGAGCAAGGACTTCGGCAACCGCATCGTGACCAGCGTGAAGTTCACGAGCTTGCCGGACTCCCCTGGTGACGGGCGTGGCCACGGCACCTTCGTGGCCGGCATCGCCGCCGGCGAGGCCGACGGCTACACCGGGGCGACGCCTCAGGCACCGATCGTCTCGCTCGACGTCATGGACGACAACGGCGTTGCGCGGACGAGCGATGTGATTGCGGCGGCCCAGTGGATCCTGGCCAACAAGGACAAGTACAACATCCGCGTCGCCAACTTCTCGCTCCACTCGGCGACGAAGAGCCACTTCTTCCAAGACCCGCTCGACCAGGCGGTCGAGAAGCTGTGGTTCAACGGCGTGGTCGTCGTCGCGGCAGCCGGCAACTACGGCTTCCCCGACAAGCCGAGCGGCGTGCTCTACGCCCCGGGCAACGATCCCTTCGTGATCACCGTCGGCGCGATCGACATCGGCGGCACGAAGAGCATCAAGGACGACATCAACGCTCCGTGGTCGGCCTACGGCCGGACGCCGGACGGCTTCATGAAGCCCGATCTGGCCGCTCCCGGCCGGTACATGGTCGGCCCGGTGCCCGAGGGCTCGACCCTCGCGGTGCAGCGTGCCGACAAGCTGGTGGGCAAGGACTACATCCAGCTGTCGGGCACCTCGTTCTCCGCGCCAGTGATCTCCGGCGCGGCGGCACAGATCCTGGCGAAGCACCCGGAGTTCACCCCGGACCAGGTCAAGGGCGCGCTGATGGCGTCGACGAAGGCCGTCGACGGCGCGGCCGACGGCTCGGTCGGTGTCGGCGAGCTCCAGATGAGCAAGGCCGCCATGTTCCTGCGCCCGCCGAACCCGAACAAGGCGCTCGACCAGTGGGTGAAGAAGAACGCGCTCACCGGCGCCACCTTCGACGCGGTGAGCTGGCTCGACGTCGCCAAGGCGAACGTCTCCTGGGACTCGGTCTCGTGGGACTCGGTCTCCTGGGCGGACACGGCCTGGAACGTCGTCTCCTGGGCGGACGTTTCCTGGGAGTCGGTCTCCTGGGCGGACGTTTCCTGGGCCGACGTCTCCTGGGCCGACGTCTCCTGGGCGGACTCCTCCTACGAGGACGCCGCCGAGGGCGACACGACCGGCGACCCGACCGGGTACCAGCTGACTCCGGAACAGGCGGCCCAGATCATGGCCGATCCGGAGACCGCTCCAGACCCAACCGTCCTGCCGGACGACGTCGCCGCAGCTGTCGGCGACCCGCCGGCGGGATCCGGCTAGGCGGCGGACGGGGCATCGATTGAGACGAGGGCCGGGAGCAATCCCGGCCCTCACTCGTTCGGGGGATATTCGGGGCGTACCGAAAAAGGGGGATGTGACCCTCGTTCGGGCGACGTAGCTTCCGGAAGTGGTGAACCGCCAGGCGCGCTTCACCACGAGCAATTGCTTTGTGTTCCTGCGGCGCCGCGCAAGAGGCGCGGAGACTAGGAGACGGTGAGCGGCCCGATGAGCAGTTTCGAGCCCAGAGTCACCCGAGTGGGGGAGAGCGCGTGAGCGCGGTCCCGAGCCCGATCGCCCAGGACGTCGAGGCAAGCGGCTCGCCGAAGCTGGCGACGAGGGCCGCGGTCTACTTCTTCGTGGTCGCCGCGGTCGCCACGGCCGTCTCGCTGCCGTTGCTCTCGCGGCTCAGCCCACACACGCCCGGCTGGACGACCTTCATCATCCTCGGCACGATCGCGGCCGTTGCGCAGCTCTTCGTCGTGCGCACGCCGCGGAACCAGTCGTACCACACGACGATCGTCTTCCTGATCCCGGCCGCGATGCTGCTCCCGCCGGAGCTCGTGGTGCTGATCGGCGTCGCGATGCACATCCCGGAATGGCTGAAGAGCCGCAGCGCCTGGTACATCCAGATCTTCAACATCTGCAACTGGACGCTCTCGATGCTGGCGGCCTACGCGGCGTTCCACGGCATCCTCGATTTCGGCATCGGCTCCGACTTCAACTACGCGCTCGCCGGCCTGGCGGCGGCCGCCTCGATCGTCGCCGTCAACCACCTGCTGATGGCGCCGATGCTCCACCTCGCCCGCGGACACTCCATGCGGGAGTCGGGCCTCTTTTCGTTCCCGAGCCTCTCGACCGATCTCGTGCTGGCGATGCTCGGCGTCGCGATGGCCGCGTTCTGGGGCGCGAACCCCTGGTTGATTCCGTTCGCCGTCGCCCCGCTGCTGCTGATCCACCGCTCGCTGAGCGTCCCGCAGCTGCAGGAGGAGGCGCGCGTCGACCCGAAGACCGGCCTCTTCAACGCGAGGCACTTCGCCCTCGCGCTGAACGAGGAGCTGCTGCGCGCCGAGCGCTTCGAGCGTCCGCTCTCGCTGGTGATGGCCGACCTCGACCTGCTACGCGACATCAACAACACCTACGGCCATCTCGCCGGCGATGCGGTGCTCCAGGGCATCGCCGAGGTCTTCCGCTCGCACCTGCGCCACTACGACGTCCCGGCGCGCTTCGGCGGCGAGGAGTTCGCGATCCTGCTCCCGGAGACGACGCCGGAGCAGGCCTTCGAGATCGCCGAGCGGATCCGGCGCACGGTCGCCGCCAGCACCTTCGACGTCGAGACCTCGAGCGAGCCGATCCGCGCGACGGTCTCGATCGGCGTCGCCGCGTTCCCGCGTGACGGAGCCGACGCCAACGAGCTGATTCACCAGGCCGACCTCGCCGTCTACCGCGCGAAGCTCCAGGGACGCAACCGCGTGCTCGACGCGAGCTCCGAGCCCCTGTTGATGCCGGAGAAGCGCCAGAGCCGGCTGATGGCGGTGCCGGAGGACGGCGACCACATCGTGCCGCTGCCGCCTCAGGCTGAAAGCACCCCCGACCTCGAGCGCCGCCATCCGCGGCCTCACGCCATGCACGGGCCGCGCTTCCTGTCGCTCTCGCGGCGGCTCGCGATCTTCGTCGGGATCGTCAGCGCGGCCGGCCTCGCGGTCAGCTCGCTGGGGACCATCTTCGGCCACAGCACCGACTGGCTCGGGCTGCTCGCGCTCGTGGCGCTCGTCGGAGCCGGCCAGGCGCTCGCGCTGGAAGTCGACGACGGCTCGATCTCGGTCAGCGCCGTCGGCTCGATTGCCGGCGCCGCGCTGTTCGGCGTGCGCGCCGCTCTCGCCCTGGCGATCACGATCGCCGCGGTCGAGTGGAGCGCGCGCCGGTCGCCGTTCCACTACGTGGTCTTCAACATCGGCACGCTCGCGCTGTCCTCGCTCGCGGCGGCCGGGGTGTTCGCGGCCAGGTTCGTCGTCCCAGGTGGCGCGGAGAAGTACGTCTACGTGGCCGCCGGCATCGCTGCAGGCGCGACGTACTTCGTGGTCAACATGAGCCTGCTGAGCGCCGTCGTCGCGATCGAGGGACACGAGGGTTGGCTCGCGGTCTTCAAGGAGCGCTTCGCGTGGCTCTCGACGCACTACCTGGTCTACGGCTTCATCGGAGGCGTGATCTCGGTCGGCTACGAGTCCGCCAACATCTGGGCGCTCGCCGTCTTCGCGGTGCCGCTGCTGCTGATGCGGAAGACGCAGGAGGCATACCTGCGTCACACCCAGCGCAGCGCGCAGAAGCTTCGCGCTGCGGCCGAGACGATCCAGACGCAGAACGTCTCGCTAGAGCACGCGAACAAGCTGCTCAAGGAGCGCTCGACGGCGGCCATGCAGAGCCTCTCGGCCACGGTCGACGCGCGCGACGCCTACACCGCCGGCCACTCGCGGCGCGTGCAGCAGCTCGCCCTGGCGATCGGCCGCGAGCTCGGGCTCTCGCAGGCCGAGCTCGATCTGCTCGGCCACGCGGCGCTCTTCCACGACATCGGCAAGCTTGCGATCCCCGACGCGATCCTGCTCAAGCCTGCGAGCCTGACCGCGGAGGAGTGGGAGCTGATGCAGCGGCACGCCGACGAGGGCGCGCGCATCATCGACCGCCTCGGCTTCCTCAACGACGCGGTGCCGGCGATCCGGCACCACCACGAGCGCTTCGACGGCACCGGCTACCCGGACGGGCTCAAGGGGGAGGAGATCCCGCTCGGCGCCCGCATCATCCATGTCGCCGACGCGCTCGACTCGATGCTGACGACCCGCATCTACCGGGCCGCCAGGCCCGCCTCGGAGGCGCTCGACGAGCTTCGCCGCGCCGCCGGCACCCAGTTCTGCCCGCGCTGCGTCGCGGCCCTCGAGCGGATCCTGCCGATCGAGGGCATCGACGGCGAGGACAAGCGCCCGCGCGTCCTGGTCGCGTCCTAGTCGGCCGCGCTTTCAATCGTCTGCAAACGCTAGCCCGGAGTTTGCGATCGGGCGAAGTTGCTCTATCCTGTTTGGAGAAGAACGATGTCTCGCCGGCCCCAGTACCGTGCGCTCGCGGGCATCGACCGGAAGGCACTCGAGGCTTTCCAGGCCGGCATCCGCAAGCGCTACACGGACGAGCAGATCCTCGTCGAGCTCACCACGTGCGCCAAGCGCCTCGGCCGCTCGCCGACGATGCGGGAATTCGCGGCAGACCCGGAGACCAGCGTTCATCCGCAGACGGTGATCGAGCATTTCGGCAGCTGGAACGAGGCCAAGCGCAAGGCCGGGCTCGTGCCAAGACGCTTCGCCACCCGCGAGGAGCTGCTCGAGCTGCTGAAGGGACTGGGGGAGGAGCTCGGGCGCATCCCGACGGCGCGCGACATCGAGGAGCACCGCGGCCAGATGCCCTCGAAGTCGCTCTACTGGCATACCTTCGGCTCGCTGGCGAACGCCCTGCGCGAGGCCGGCTTCGACGTCCCGGTTGGGGAGGAGAAGCTCGAGCGCGCGCTGGAGCAGGGGATGGAGCTCGCCCAGTCGCTCGGCCGCCTGCCGAAGTTCGCGGACTGGTCGGAAGCGCGCAAACGCGACGAGGCCATGCTGACCGAGTGGCAGATCTACCGCATGTTCGAGGGCCGGAAAGGCGCCTGGTCGACCTTCCAGTTCCTCGTTCGCGAACGTCTGGTCGCGGCCGGGACGGGCGTAGCCGCCGACGGCAGCATCAACTAGAAGCGCTAGGCGATCGAAGCCAGCGCCGCGAGGCGCTGCAGGCAGAACGCGCCTTCGTGTGGCGCGCGCACGGCGGGGAGGGTCGACTCCTCGAAGTCCCGGTCGGGCTTGAAGCGGAGCTTCTCGATCATCCGGCCGTCGGCCACGACCGCGAGCGCGCCCTCGGCGAGCTCGCGCTTGCGCAGCTTCAGGCCCAGGAAGCGCTCGGCCACCTCGAGCGCCGCCTTCGTGGAGGCGAACAGCAGCTCCTCGCGGCCCTCGCCGACCCAGAGGGGCCGGCCGACGCCGCGGGCCAGGAACAGCGTTCCCCGCCGTCTCTCGTCGAGCCAGGCGGTCGCCATCGAGCCACGGAGCTGCTCCAGGGCGCCCGGAGCGGCCTCGTGCGCCTCGGCGAGCGCGAAGATGGCCTCCGAGTCGACCGTCATCTCGGGCTCGGCACGCTCGAAGCCATGCTCTTCCATCAAATCGTCGTCGTTGAAGATGATCCCGTTGTGAACGCCGACCACGGAGCCGTGGCGGATCGGGTGGTTGTTGGCCTCGATCCGAGGGTGACCCTTCGTGTAGTCACGCACGTGGATCAACGCCTCGGTCACGCTCTCGGGGAGCTGCACCTGCTCGAGCAGGGCGCTGGCACCGGAGCGCTGCTTGTGGATCGTGACGGGGCTCGTGCCGCGCCGGTACGCGTACCCGACCGCGTCGGCACCGCGCTCGGCGATCCCGGCGAGCAGGGCCTGAGCCGCGAGCGTCCGGTCGACGTGACTCGACGCACTCAGGCTGTATCCAGCGATTCCGCACATAGCTCTCTAGAAGACCCCTTGCATGAGACGCGCGACCCCAAACATGGCCGCCACTGAGTCTGACGCTGGCTTCGGCTGAGAGTTAGGCATCTACGTGTGCATCTCGGTTCGACGCCGCCTCCCCTGATCCCTCGTGTGAGTGCAAGCGTCCCTCAAGTGAGGGAGAGGCCCGACCGATAGAGGCTGCGTGATGGAGCAGCGGCCGCTCCCGGAACCACTTCCGGCGCCCGACTCACCCGAGCCCAGGCTCGAGGTTGTGCCGGCCCCGGTCGAAGTCGACCAGGTCGACGCCGTCGAGACGGAGCCGACCGAGCCCCAGACGGCGGATCCGCTCAAGCTCTACGTCCGCCAGATCGGCGACGGGCCGCTCCTCACTCCGGCCCAGGAACGCGAGCTCGCCCGGCTGAAGGACGAGGGCGACGAGGCCGCCAAGCGGAAGCTGATCGAGTCGAACCTGCGCCTCGTGATGTCGATCACGCGCAACTACACGAAGGCCGGCGTTCCGCTGCTCGACCTGATCCAGGAGGGCAACCTCGGCCTGATCCGCGCGGTCGAGAAGTTCGACTACAAGCTCGGTTTCAAGCTCTCGACCTACGCGACGTGGTGGATCCGCCAGGCGATCACGCGCGCGCTCGCCGACCAGGGCCGGACGATCCGTCTGCCGGTTCACGTCGCTGAGCAGGTGCGCCGCGTGATGCGCTCGCGCCGCATCCTCGCCCAGAAGCTGAACCGCGAGCCGCTGCTGCCCGAGATCGCAAAGGAGAGCGGCTTCCCGCTCGAGCGCGTCAGAACGCTGCTGGAGCTGGTCGAAGACCCGGTCAGCCTGGAGACCCCCGTCGGCGACGGCGAGAGCCTCTACGGCGACCTGATCGAGGACACGAAGACCGATCGTCCCGACACCGCGACGGCCGAGCATCTCCGCTCCGCCGAGCTCGCCCAGGCGCTCCTGCGCCTCACCCCGCGCATGCGCCACGTGGTCTCGCGGCGCTTCGGGCTCGACGGCGAGCCGCCGCAGACGCTCGAGGAGGTCGGTTCCGACCTCGGCATCACCCGCGAGCGCGTCCGCCAGCTCGAGTCGCGTGCCCTGCGCGAGCTGCGGCTGGTCGCACCGGCGCTCCAGCTCTATCTACGCGGCGAGTAGCCTGGGCGGCGTGGAGCCGCGCTTCGTCGACTGCCATTCACACGTCGTGCCGTCCGGTGACGACGGGGCGAAGACGCCGGCGGACGCGCTCGAGCTCTGCGACCTGGCCGCCGCTTCGGGCACCGCGATCCTGTTCGCGACACCGCACGTCTGGCCGCACCTGACACTGACGGAGGAACGGGAGCGAGCAATTCGCCATGCGTACGAGCAGCTGAAGGCGCGGACGAGCCTCGAGCTGCGGCTCGGCTTCGAGCTGACTCCCGCGCCGCCGCTGCTGCGCGAGGACCCGGCTCGCTACGTCCTCGAAGGCACGGACGTGGTGCTCGTCGAGATGCCGTTCCCGGGGCCGGCCGCGGACCTGGTCGAGCTGGCCGAGCACGTCGAGCGCGCGGGCCTGCGCCCGCTGGTCGCACATCCCGAGCGCACCGAGCCCATTCGCAAACGGCCGGAGCTCGCCCACGAGCTGGCGCAGCGCTGGCCGCTGCAGGTGAACGCCACGAGCCTGCTCGGGCGGCACGGCGAGGAGAGCGAAGCGCTCGCCTGGCGCCTTGTCGAGGCCGGCGACGCAGCGATCGTGGCCTCGGACGGCCATCGGCTCACCAGGCCACCGCGAGTCGACGAGGCGTTCGAGCTCGTCAGGGACAGAGTGGGGGAGGATCGGGCGCTGCCGCTCTTCGACGGCTCGGCGCTCGGCCTCAGCTTCGCGCGACCGACTCCATCTCGCGCAGTCTCGCGAGGCGCTTGAGCGCCTCGGTCTCGATCTGACGCACGCGCTCGCGCGTCAGGCCGAGCCGGCGGCCAATCTCCTCGAGCGTCTTCGGCTCCGCATCGGTCAGGCCGTAGCGGAGGACCAGCACCTGCTTCTCGCGCTCGGCGAGGGCGTTCAGCGCCTCCGCGAGCGCTTGGCAGCGAAGCGAGACCTCGACCTGCTCGTCGGGCAGCGGCCCGTCGCCGGCGACGAAATCGCCGAAGACCGCGTCCTCGGTCTCGCCGACCGGCTGGTCGAGGCTCGTCGACGCGCGGGCGGCTGCCTTCACCTCGTGTGCCTGGGCGATCGGCAGGTTCGCCTCCTCGGCGACCTCCTCGAGCGTCGGCTCGCGGCCGAGCTGCGTCCAGAGGGTGCGCTCGGCGCGGTTCAGCTTCTGCATCCGCTCGACGATGTGGACCGGCATGCGGATCGTGCGCGCCTTGTCGGCAAGCGCACGCGCGACGGCCTGGCGGATCCACCAGGTCGCATAGGTGGAGAACTTGTAGCCGCGGCGCCAGTCGAACTTCTCGACTGCGCGGATCAGGCCGAGCGTGCCCTCCTGGATCAGATCGAGGAACGGCAGGCCCTGGTTGCGGTAGTTCTTGGCGATCGAGACGACCAGCCGCAGGTTGGACTGAATCATCCGCGTCTTGGCCTCCATGTCGCCGCGCTCGATGCGCTTGGCGAGCTCGACCTCCTGGGCCGCGGTCAGCAGCGGATGGCGCCCGGCGTCGCGCAGGAACAGCTGCAGCGCGTCGGTCGTCGTCTCCTGCGCCACCGGAGGAGGAGGCGGCGGAGGCGGCGCGGCTTCCTTCTGCTCGGGCTCGGGCTCAGAGACCTCGATCCCGCGCTGCTCGAGCTCGCGGAAGACCGCGTCCGTTTCGAGCGGGTCGAGGTGCAGCGGCTCGAGCACCTCGATCAGATCGGCATAGCGAAGCGACCCGTGCTGCTCCGCCTGTTCAAACAGGTCGTGCAGCTCGGGAGTCGCCAGTACGTTCTCGATCTCGACCGCGGTCATCCCTGCAACCTAGCTTCCTGCCACGAAGCGCGGCGGTCGAAACCCAGGTTTGCAAGCCGTATTCGGCGAATGCACGATAACGGGCGTTATGTCAAGTTCGACCAAGAATCCCCCGACGGCCCTTCCACCCTGGGCCAACCTGCGTTGGACCAAAAAAATTCGCCGAGTCGGTCTCCGTTTCGTCCACCGTTTTCGCTGACCTTCCCCTTGCGGGTACTGCCTTCGAACTCGGCTTCGACCTACTCCGGTTCCGTGCTCGGCGCAAGAGGGAATCTAGGCGGCCGGCAGGTCCGGATCAAGGGCGCAAAAGACGCAGAGGCCGCAATTTGCGGAAATTCAATTATCCACATTTCCACAGCAGGCCGTGCAGCTTGTGGATAACTCCAAAACGACCGAGGCGATAGAGTCAGCGCCGTGCCACACCTCCGAGCTCCCGCGATCTCGCGCGGCGTCGTCGCCCTCATCTGGGCCCTCGTCTTCGGGGTCTACGTCTGGCTCGGAGGGCTCGCGGTCGGCGTGCACGGCGGCACCGCGTTCATCTTCGGCGCCGTGCTCGGCTTCCTGGTGTTCCTGCTGGTGATGGCCTTCGGCGCGGATGCGCCGACGCGTCAGCCGCGCCGCGCCGACCGGCGCTGAGGGCCGGCGAGCGCGAAAACGAGCACCCGGGCGAGCTCGGCGCCGATCTTGTCGCGCAGCCGTTCGAAGACCGGCATGCGCTGCGGTGTGGCCTCGGCGCAGTGAGCAAGCAGGAGGTCGAGGCGCTTCGGGTAGCGGCTGTCGAGGGCGGCGCTCATTCTTTTGCTGGTATCGACCCTCGGTCCAGCCCGCCTCATCCCTCCCCGGAGGGACGGGACGAGGCGGGCGGCGCGGGCTACTCGGTGCGAGCCGGCTCGCGCACGGGCGCGGGCTGGGAGTCGGTCTCGGTTTCGGTCTCGCGCTCCTCGCGCGCGGTCGGCTGATCCTCCACCGGCGGAGGAGCGGCGCCGCCGGCGGGAACCGTGGCTGCACGCCGGCGCCGGCCAAACGAGCCGTACGCAGCCGGGCCGGACGTGTCGAACGTGAAGCCGAAGACGAGCCCCACGCCGAAGGCCAGCACGGCGACGTACTCGGTCAGGTCTCTCACGAGCCCGAGAATGCCGATGTCGCTCGACCAGTTGAGGACATGCGCGCGGAACCAGTTCGGATTCGGCTGGTGCGCGATCACGATCCATCCGGCCGCGACCAGCACCGGCACGAACGCGAGCAGGAAGACGTTCAGTGACATTCGCGGCCAGCCCCACTTCGTCCAGCCGCCGAGGATCTGCGAGAACGCCATCGCGAGCCCCGCACCCGCGATCAGCCCGTAGGCGGCCCAGTAGCCGCCGTTCGAGCCGGTGTCGATCTGCGTCGCAAGCCAGACGAGCACGCCCGCGGCGGCCGCGCCGAGCAATGTGATCGTTCCACGTGTCAAGCCGTACATAGCACCACCTCCGCGGCGGTCGTACCCGCTCGACAAGAAGTGAATCGTCGCTACTGGAGCGTCAGGCGTCGGCTGTCGAACGTGGCCGAGTAGAGCTCGGCGACGAACTCGTCCACCACTCGCTCGGCATCGGCGCCGAAGACGTGCGCCACCACGCCGATCTCGCGGTCGTTGTGGAACGGCACATCGAGGTGCTGCCTGCTGACGAGGTTGATCGAGACGCTGCCGCAGACCGGACAGCGCACGGCCAGACCGACCTCCTCCCCCCGCCCCGCGGGAGCGAGCGACAGGAAGGCCGACGGGAACACGGGCCGCGGCCGCTCCTCGGCGTAGCAGAAGAAGCTCCACGGCCACTCCCCGGCCTGGATGCGCCGGGCGGCGAGGTCGGCGAGCTCGGCCTCGACCGGGTCGACGCTGGCGGTCATCAGATTGACGAAGGTCGCCTCTCCGCCGAGCCCGAGCGGCGCCCAGTCCAGCTCCTCGTGGCCGACGAGGCCCGGATGCTCCCCGCCGCAGGCGCAACCGAACTCGACTTCGAAGACCGCAGGCTGGGCCGGCCCGGGAAGCTGCTCGAGGCGGCGGAACGACGACAGCGCGACCCGCGCCTGACCTCGCTCCGGGCACGAGAAGGTGTACCGGGTGGTGAGCGCGTCGTACATGACCCCGTTGTAATCGGCACCTCGGACGCTAGTAGTGAATGAGCGACTCCACGTCGTAACCCTCGAGCTGTTTGCGGCCCTCGAGGAAGTCCAGCTCGATCGCGAACAGGACTCCGACGATCTCGCCGCCGAGCTGCGTCGCTAGGTCGCAGATCGCCTTTGCGGTGCCGCCCGTGGCCAGCACGTCGTCGTGGACGAGCACCCGCTGGCCGTCGGCGATCGCGTCGGCGTGCAGCTCGAGCGAGTTCTCGCCGTACTCGAGCGCGTAGGTGGCGCTGACGGTCTTCCAGGGCAGCTTTCCGGGCCGCCTGGCGGCGACGAAGCCGCAGCCGAGCTTGTAGGCGAGCGCCGCCCCGAGGATGAACCCGCGCGCCTCCGCGCCGAGGATCACATCGGGCTTGCGGGGCTCGACCCAGGCTGCGAGCAGCTCGACCGCCTCGTTCAGTGAGGCCGGATCGGCGAGCAGCGGCATGATGTCCTTGAAGACGATCCCGGGCTCCGGGAAGTCCGGGACGTCGCGAATTTTGGCTTTCAGGTCGTCGACGCCCATCAGTGGCCGGCGACGTTCCGCAGGTCGCGCCAGAAGAGCAGCTGCGAGAGCTCCTGTGCCACTTCCGCAAGGGTCTGCAGCTGCTGAACCGCCGCATCGCGCCGCTCGGCGTTGCGCGAGCGCAGCGACGGGGCGACCAGCTGCTCGAGCAAGCCCGCCTCACGGTCGGCCGCCGTGCGGAAGGTGCGCAGATGGCGCGCCGAGATCCCGAAGCGCGCGAGCTTCGAGCAGGCGACCGCAACCTCGACGTCACCGGCCGGATAGCGCTTGTCGCCGCCCTCGCGGCGCGGCTGCAGCAGACCGTACTCCTCCAGCTCGCGCGCCAGCTCGGGCGTGATCGCCGCGCGCTCGCACAGCTCTCCGAGATCAAGCTCGTCGTCGGGATCGGCCAGGCCCACCGCGCGGCGGCGGCGCCGTTCCTTGCCCGCGCCGGACGGCGAGGCGAGCTCCTGGCGGATCACGCGCAGGGGCAGGAACTCGTCGCGCTGCAAACGCAGAATCGTCTCCAGCCGCTCGACGTCGTCCTCGCTGAAGAGCCGGTAGCCGCTCTGCGTCCGCCGCGGAGCGAGCAGGCCCTGGTCCTCCAGATAGCGGATCTTCGAGATCGAGATGTCGGGGAACTCGGCCTGCAGGCGGCGGCAGACCGTTCCGATCGTGAGCAGCCGCGAGCGCTCGGTTGTCGCCTCGGCAGTGCTCATTTCTCCAGGAAGCTCAGTTTGTACTTGCCGATCTGGAGCTCGTCGCCGTTCTCCAGCCGGCCCGACTCGATGCGCTTGCGGTTGAGAAAGGTGCCGTTCAGGCTTCCCTGGTCCTCGATGAAGAACGCGTCGTCCTTCTGCACCAGGACGGCGTGCTTGCGCGAGACGGTGACGTCGTCGAGGAAGACGTCGCAGTCCGGCGAGCGGCCGATCGTCATGCGCTCGCCCGACGGGACGAAGTGCTCGCCCGAACGGCCACCACCCGAGCGGATGACCAGCGCAGGCCCTTCGGCGCCGAGGTCCTCGAGCGTCAACGCGCCCTCCTCCTCCCCTTCCTCGGGCGTGTAGCTCATCGTCGTCTCCGAGCCGGGCTCGTCCTTGACGAGCGCCGCCCCGCAACGGGAGCAGAAGTTGGCGGCCTCCGGGTTCTGGAACCCGCACTCGGGACAGTAGATGTGGCTCATCTACCCCTCGTTCGGCGGGGCGGCCTTGCCGGCCAGGATGGCGGCGAGCTTGTCGACGTCCACGCGGTCGAGCACGCTCTTTCCCCCGGTCTTCTGCAGCCGCGCCTGGAGCTCGGCCCGCAGCAGGTCGATCCTGCCGTGCAGGATGCGCCGTCGGTACGAGACTTCGAGCTCTTCCTTCGTCAGCTGGTTGATCAGCTGCTTGAGGTCGGCGTCTGTGAGCGGGCCGAGATCGGGAAACGGTTCCACGTGAGCCTTTCGTCCGCTGGGCGGGAGCGCTCCTAGTCAAGCAGAAGGCGCCCCAAGGGTCAACCTTAGCTTGAGGCTCGGGCGGCCGTGGCGACGCCCTCGGTCTCCATGATCTCGTCGACCATCGCGTGCATCTCGGCTTCCAGCTCGAGCGAGGCTTCCTCGGTCGCCCCTTCGGCGTAGATGTGGACGAGCGGCTCGTCCGGATCGGGGAGCAGCTGCTCCCACCCGCGCTCGTCGAAGACCTTGATCCCGTCCAGCAGGTCGACGTCTCGGTCGCGCAAGCGCTCGGTCAGCACCCGCATCACCGTTCCCTTCAGCGACCAGGGGCACGGGACCTGCCGGTGCACGAGCGTGCTCGCGGGCAGTTCGGCGACGAGCTCCGAGAGCGGTCGCTCCACCGGTGCCAGCAGCTCGAGCAGCGTGCAGAGGCTCGCCACCGCGTCGTAGGCCGGCAGGAACTCCGGGAAGACGTATCCACCGCCAACGGCGCCCGCGAAGATCACGCCGTCGCCGGCCGCCGCCTTCGTCAGGTCGGCGAGCGAGGCCGGTGTCCGGATCACCTCGAGCCCCGTGCCTTCGACCAGCTCGTCGACGTGGCTCGTGACGGTGATCGGGAACGCGACCTTGCCCTCCCGGCCCTCGGAGCTCAGCAGCTTCAGGTAGAGCAGCAGCGCCTGTTCGACCGGGATCTCGCGCGCCTGCTCGTCGATCAGGAAGAGCCGCTCACCGGCGCGGTCGAAGACGACGCCCAGCTCGGCGCCGATCGCCGAGACAAGGCGCTTCGCCTGGCCGATCGCTTCTCGGAGCCCCGTCGGCGGCTCGCTGCTGTCCGCGGCGAAGCCGTGCGCGGAGACCGCCTCGACGCCGAGTGGGCCCATCAGCAGCGGCAGCACGTAGGAGGTGGCCGAGTAGCCGTAGTCGACCACGAGCCGATAGTCGCGGGCACGGATCGCCTCCACGTCGAGGCCGGCGAGCAAGTCCTGCGAGTAGCTCTCGCGCACGCGGGCCGGATAGGTGACCGAGCCGACCTCGTTGAAGGCAGCTCGTCGCAGCTCGAAGCGGGTGTAGTGCTTCTCGATCTCCTTCTGCAGGGCAGCGGTGAGCTGGATCCCGGGCTGCTCGTAGAAGCGGATCTCGAGCACCGCCGGGTCGCTGTAGCTGACACCGATGTGGAAGCCGGCGTCGTAGCCTTCGCTCTTCAGCACGTGGCGGCTGACCGAGGCTGGCAGCACGCGCAGGTCGGCGACGTGGACCCCGGTCGAGTTGAGGCCCGAGATCATTGCCCGCTTGATCATCCGACAGGCAGCCGGCGACTCGCGGCTCGCCACCACGCGTGCGCCGCGCTTGAGCGCCGTCCCGAGCGCCGCGGCCAGGCGCACCGCCACCTCCGGCGTCAGGTCGACGTTGACGAGCCCGGAGACGCCGTCCTTGCCGAAGAGATTCGAGGAGGCTCGCGACTCCCAGATTAGGCTCTCGTGGATCTGCGCGCCGGTCTCGACCTCCTTGTACGGGTAGATGCGCACGCCCGGCAAGACCGCGCTCTGGGCGCCGAGAGTGACCTCGTCGCCGATCGCCGCGCCCTCCTGCACGTGCGCGTGAGCTCGGATGTCGCATGCCCGTCCCACGACGGCCCCCTCGACGCGGGCGCTGCGGCCGATGTGCGTGGCCGCGTCGATCACCGAGCGTTCGGTCCGAGCGCGTTCCAGCAGCGTCACGCTCGAGCCGAGCACCGAGTAGGCGCCGACCGAGGCATCCGGCGCGACGCGGCAGTAGTTGCCGAGGTACGCCGGGCCTTCGATCGCGTCCAGGTCGTCGACCTCCACCCCTTCCCCCAGCCAGATGTTCCCGCGCAGGCGGATGCCGCCGATGTCGAGCGCGACGCGCTCGTCGAGCGCATCGAAGTTCGCCTGCCGGAACTGATCGAGGTTGCCGATGTCCTGCCAGTAGCCGTCGAGCACGTGCCCGTAGAGCGGTCGGCCCATTTCCAGCAGCAACGGGAAGAGCTCTTTCGAGAAGTCGTACGGCCCGTCGACCGGCACGTGCCGTAGCGCCTCGGGCTCGAGCACGTAGATGCCGGTGTTGATCGTGTCCGAGAAGACCTGGCTCCACGAGGGCTTCTCCAGGAATCGCTCGATTCGCCCCTCCTCGTCGGTGACGACGATCCCGAACTCGAGCGGGTTCTCGACCGACTTGAGCCCGATCGTGACCGCGGCACCCTTCTGCTCGTGCGTGTCGATCAGCTCGGTCAGGTCGACGTCGCAGAGCGCGTCGCCCGAGATGACGAGGAATGTCTCGTCGAGGCGGTCACTTGCGAGCCGCACCGAGCCGGCCGTGCCAAGTGGCGACTCCTCGACCGAGTACTCGATGTTCAGCCCCAGGGTCTCGCCGTCGCCGAAGTAGCCGCGGATCGCCTGCGGCATGAAGGCGACGGTCACGATCACATCCTCGAGCCCGTGCTTGCGCAGCAGCTCGAGGATGTGCTCGATGCACGGCTTGCCGACGATCGGCACCATCGGTTTCGGCTGGTTCGAGGTCAGCGGCCGCAGGCGCGTGCCTTCGCCGCCCGCCATCACGACGGCCTTCACGTCGCCACCTCGCGCCGCGCCTTGAGCAGGTAGCCGACGAGCGCGATCGCCGCGAGCACGACGCCGGCCCAGAAGATCCAGAGCGGCCAGTCGGTGCCTTCGCGGGTGACCATGATGAAGCCGAGCGACGCGTAGAGCAGCCACGTCGCCGCTTTGCCGGCGAAGTTCACCGAGAAGTCGTAGCCGCGGCCCACGACAAGCTTGTACCCGGCAACGAGAGCCAAATCACGCGCGGGGATCACCAGGGCGATCCAGGGCAGCCGACCCGCGTGCCAGAGGAGGATCACTGCCGCGTCGATCATCAGGCGGTCGGCCAGCGGGTCGGCGATCTTGCCGAAGCTCGACTCGACGCGCCAGCGCCGCGCCAGCCAGCCGTCGATCTGATCGGTCACGCCCGCGACGCCGAAGACGATCGCCGCCGCCCAGCTGTGGCCGCCGTCGGAGTTCAGCAGCAGCACGACGAAAACCGGAATCAGGGCCAGCCGCACGATCGTGAGCGCGTTAGGGATCTGCGCTACCGGGGCGGGAACCGCGCGAGTGACCACGGTGGAAGGATACGGGGGTGGCAGAGACCCTCTCCCTGCCGGGCTTCGTGAACGCCCATTCGCACGCCTTCCAGCGCGCACTGCGGGGCCGGACCGAGGGCGGCGACTTCTGGGCCTGGCGCGACGACATGCTCGAGTTCGCGGCCGGAATGACGAACGAGCGGGTCCGCGTCGAGTACGCGCAGACCTACCGGGAGATGCGCGCCGCCGGGTTCACGGTCGTCGGCGAGTTCCACTACCTCGGGCTCGCCGAGGCGCACGCGGCGGCCGAGGCCGCGACCGATGCGGGTATCGAGCTCGTCCTCCTGCTGGCCGCATACGGCCGCGGCGGGATCGAGCGCTTCCGGCAGGAGTCGGTGGCCGACTATCTCTCGCAGCTCGAAGTGCTGCGGTCCGCCGGCGTGCGTGTCGGCCTTGCCCCCCACTCCGTCCGTGCGTGCCCGCGCGACTGGCTCGAGGAGCTGGGTCGCTACGCGGCCGCGGAGGGTCTACCGCTGCACGTCCATGCCGACGAGCAGCCACGCGAGATCGAGCAGTGCCTCGCCGAACACGGCCTGCGTCCGTTGGAGCTACTGGCCGAGACCGGCTGCCTCGGCCCCCACACGACCGTCGTGCACGCGACGCATGCCGATGCGCACGAGCTCGACCTGCTCGCCGACGCGGGTGGCCGGGTGTGCATCTGCCCGACGACGGAGGCGAACTTGGGCGACGGCTTCGCGCCGGTGCAGGAGCTCTGCGAGCGCGGGATCGGCATCTGCATCGGCTCGGACTCGAACGTACGCATCGACCCGCTCGAAGAGCTGCGCGAGCTAGAGGGCATCGCCCGCCGCCGGGCACAACGACGCAACGTGATCGGCCTCTCCACGCTGCTCTGCTTCGGCGCCGACGAGGGAGCGGCCTCGCTCGGGCTCGAGTCATGGCCCGACGTGGAGGTGAATCTCGCCCACCCATCGCTCGAGGGTGTCGATGACGTGCATGCGGGTCTGATCTTCGGCTGCGCGGCCGACGTCTTCGCCTAAACAGAAAAGCCCTGTTATCCAGGGCTTCTCGAGTCGGGGCGCCGAGATTTGAACTCGGGACCTCTTGTCCCCCAGACAAGCGCGCTAACCAGGCTGCGCCACGCCCCGTCCGGCCGAACTCTAGCTCACGCCTGGGTCAGCAAAACAAGGCTACGCCCGGCTCGGTCGCGCTTCGATCGAACCGAGCGACGATGTGCGCTTCCCCGGTCTCATGACCTGGTTCAGGGACTTCAGCGGCATCGAGAACCAACCCCGCCGAGCAGGGTCTCCGCGCGGACTGTTCCGATGGTTAGCGAATACTGGCTTCACGCCGCCGGACGAGGTCCGCGATACTCGGCCACCGATGTCGGGAGCCGCCCCCGCTCACGCCGTGCGCATATTGCTCATGGACAACGATCACCACCGCCTCTTCGCGAAAGCTCTCCATGCGAAGCTCGAGCATGACCCACGATTCGAGGTAGTAGGCGTCGCGTCGGATGGCCAAGAGGCCGTCCGTCTCGTCGCCGAGGTCGGCCCGGACATCGTCCTCCTCGACAGAGAGCAGGATGCGGACACGCTCTCGGCGTCGCGGCTGATCTCTTCTCGGCGACGCGCGCCACGTGTGCTGATCCTCGCCGGCCCGGACGACGAGTTCGGCGCAGTCGAGGCGCACGACGCCGGGGCGGCGGCCTTCCTGCGAAAGCCGCGCTCCGCGGCTGACCTCCTGGAGACCCTCGAGCTCGCGACGCTACTCATCCAGACGGCTGTGCCGCCTGATGAGCCTCAGAACGACTAGCTCCCGGCGGTCATCCCTCCGACCAGTGGCTCGGCCGCCGCCGGCTCGAGCAAGCCGTGGATCTGAGCCCAGCGGCTGGCTTCGGTGCGGTTGGCCACGTCCAGCTTCCGGTAGATGTTGGACAAGTGGAACTTCACCGTCTGCTCCGTCACCCACAGCATCCGAGCGAGCTGGCTGTTGGAGTGTCCGTCCGCGACGAGCTGCAAGATCTCGCGCTCCCGCTTAGTGAGCATCGCAACGGCAGGATGCTCATCTCTCGCGACCGCGCCACTCGCGGCTGGTGCAGGCGTCACACCGGGCAGGAACAGTGAGGGCGAGAACGTCTGCCGGATCGCGACGCCGACGTCGTCCGAATGGGCGGTCTTGACGACGTAGGCGACCGCTCCGGCAGCAAACGCCGCCTGTACCTGGTTCGGGTCCTCGGAGGATGCGAGTGCGATCGCTTTCAGCCCAGGCACTCGCAGACATGCCTCCCGAATGCACGCGATTCCGCCGGCTGCAGGCTCGGCCACCAGGATGCGCGGGCGAAGCTCCTCGCAGAGTGCGAGGGCCCGGTCGCCGTCGGACGTGCGTCCAACGACCGTCACACTGTTCTTCATGAGGATGTTCTCGACCGCGTCCAACCACAATGGATAGGGGTCGACCAAGACCGCCGTTCTTTCGCCGCTATACGCCACCGTGTTGCCCCTTTCTTCCCCCCGGAAAAAGGTCCGCCTATGGGGTCATAACCCATTTTGATCTGTGTGTAAAGCCGTGGATAACTAGTCGAACCGCCGTAATAGGTAACAATCCTGTTATCCACAGGGCTGTGCGCAACCTGGTCGTACGTGGGTCGCGGCCTCGCAGGCCGCCTAGGAAGGCGGTCAGCTAGTCGCCCAGACGGCGGTAAAGCCGGTCGATCAGGGCGGGCATCGCCTCGAGCCGCGCCGTGATCACGCGCAGGCGGTACTCGCGGAAGTGCTCCGGCTCGACGCCGAGGGCCTTCGCCAGCTGGCCGACCACCTTGTCCGAAGGGACGGGCCGATTGCCGTGGACGAGGTGGTTCAGGTACCCCGCGGAGAGCTTCGTCTTGTCGGCCAGGCCGCGGTAGGTGACGCCGGTCTCGCCCATCAGCCGCTCGATCGTCGGGCCGAACGCGTCGTCGCTGAACTTGCGGCGGCGAGCCACTAGACGATGCTCCCGAGCTCGCCGAGCGGGACGCGGCGCTCCTCGCCGGTCTTGCGGTCGCGCACGTCCACGGCGCCGTCCTCGAGGGTTTTCTTGCCGACCGTCACGCGCAGCGGGATTCCGAGCAGGTCGGCGTCGGCGAACTTCTCGCCGGCTCGGGCGTCGCGGTCGTCGAGCAGCACCTCCGCGCCGGCCTCGTCGAGCGCACGGGCGGCTTCCTCCGCCTGTTGCTCGACGCCGGGCAGCGCCACCACGTGGACATCGTAGGGCGCGATCGAGGCCGGCCAGACGATGCCGTGCTCGTCGTGGCTCTGTTCGACGGC
>DATIOF010000113.1:0-4897 GCA_035473395.1 Gaiellaceae bacterium | reverse complement strand
CCTTCGCGCTCGAGCAGCTGGCGGAGCATCTGGGCGTTGACCGGCGCCTGCGCGACCTCGGTGCCCTCTTCGGCCGGGTTGTCGAGCGTCGGCAGGCCCGGCATCGTCGAGCGGCCGTTGTTGTTGAACATCGCGTAGACGTTCTCCGCCTGACCCGTCAGCTCGGCAAGCGGCGAGACCCACTCGCGCAGCTCGTCCTCGGAGTAGAGGTAGTCGAAGCGCTCGGCAGCGCTGCCCGTGCGCTTGTTCCAGGTTCCGGCGTTACGGCCGTGGAAGCGGATGTACGCCGTCGGGCTGGTCGTGGCGACGACCGTCGGCGAGACGTTGCGCGCCTCCATGCGCGGCGCGTCCACGATCACGTAGGTCATGTGGTTGCGCTCGAGGAAGGCGAGCGTCTCGAGCCGGTTCTCCTCGTCGAGCCAGCTCGCGTGCCGGAACTCGACCAGCATCTCGTCGCCGCCGAGCTGCTCCTTCGCCCACTCCAGGTACTCGAGCGCCGAGGGCTTGAAGACGATGTAGGGGGGCAGCTGCATCAGGATCCCGCCGAGCTTGCGCGTCTCCCGCAGCGGCGCGAGCGCTTCGTGGAAGCGGCGGAAGACCTCGGCCCGGAACTCGCGCGGCGGCCGATCGACGCGCCCGCGGGAGTCGAGCGGCACGCCCTCGCGCAGGTCCGGCGGCAGCTGCTCGGCCTTGACCGGGTGGCGCGTCATCACGCCGAAGGCCTTCACGTGCATGACGAACCCGTCCGGCGTGCGCTCGGCCCAGTGCTGGACCAGGTGCTCGTCCGGCAGCCGGTAGTACGTCGAGTTCGCCTCGACCACGTCGAAGAGCGCCGTGTAGTAGCGCAGTCGCTCCTCGGCGCCCTTGACGCCCGGCGGATAGAAGTACTTCGTCAGCGACTCGTCGGCCCAGGAGCACGTCCCGATCCGGATCGCTGCTGGCATGGCCCGATCGTACGGGCTCAGGCGTCGATCGGGACGTGCCCGGGCTGCGACGCGACCCGCTCGAGCCAGGCGCGGATCTTCGGGTAGGGCTCGAGCTCGAATCCGCCCTCGGGCGCGACGTGCGTGTAGCCGTAGAGGGCGATGTCGGCCAGCGTCATGCCGTCGCCGACGAACCAGTCGCGGCCCTCGAGCTGTACCTCCATCGCCGCCAGCGCCCGGTTGCCGTTGCGGTGCCACTCGTCGAGCCGGTCGGGCATCGACTCCGGGCGGCCGGAGTACCCGAGCCAGAACCGGGCGACGGCGACATTCGGCTCGTGGTCGTACTGCTCGAAGAACAGCCACTGCAGGACGCGTGCGCGGTCATACGGATCTTCAGGGACGAAGTGAGTGCCCTCGCCGAAGTACCAGAGGATCGCGCCCGACTCGCCGAGTGACCGGCCGTCGTCGAGCACGAGCGTCGGCACGCGGAGCGACGGGTTGAGTCCGCCCAGCACCTCCGGACGGTTCGAGCGGTCGACGACGTCCATCGTTCGCCGCTCGTAGGCGATGCCGAGGTGGGCGAGCAGCAGCCGAACCTTGTAGCAGTTGCCCGAGACCGGACTGTCGTAGAGCAGCACGCGGCGAGCCTAGACCAACATCCCCCGCGTCCCGGATACTGCTGGGCGGGATGGCCGGGGAAAACGCACCAGCGATGCCTGCCGTGGCCGGCGCGGCCCGTTCGGGCTCGCAGATCGTCCTGCTGACGCTGGCCGCCGGGCAGTTCCTGATGACGCTCGACAGCTCGGTGATGAACGTCTCGATCGCGACGGTGGCCAAGGACGTCGGCACGACCGTGACCGGGATCCAGGGCGCGATCACCGCCTACACGCTGGTGATGGCGGCCCTGATGATCACCGGCGGCAAGATCGGCGGGATGATCGGCCGCAAGCGTGCCTTCGCGATCGGCTGCATCATCTACGGCGCCGGCTCGCTGACGACCTCGCTCGCGCCGAACCTGCCCGTGCTCCTGTTCGGCTGGTCGTTCCTCGAAGGGGTGGGCGCGGCGCTGATCCTCCCGGCGATCGTCGCGCTCGTGGCGGGGAACTTTCCGATCGAGCGACGACCGGCCGCCTACGGGCTCGTCGCGGCGGCCGGGGCGATCGCGGTCGCCGTCGGGCCGCTGATCGGCGGCTTCGCCACCACGTACTTCTCCTGGCGCTGGGTCTTCGCGGGCGAGGTCGTCGTCGTGCTCGCGATCCTGCTGCTCACGCGCCGCATCGCCGATGCGCCCGTCGAGACGCGTCCCAAGTTCGACCTGCTCGGCGCCGTCCTCTCGGCGGCTGGGCTCGCGTTGCTCGTCTTCGGGATCCTCCGCTCCGGCGAGTGGGGCTGGATCCGGCCGCACGAGGGCGGTCCGTCCTGGGCGCACCTCTCCCCGACGATCTGGCTTGCGCTGGCAGGCCTGTTCGTGCTCTACGTCTTCTTCGTCTGGGAGACGCGCCGGGAGGACCAGGGCAAGGAGCCCCTCGTCAGCCCCGGGCTGCTCCGGAACCGGCAGCTGACCGGCGGCCTGACGATGTTCTTCTTCCAGTACCTCGTGCAGGCCGGCTTCTTCTTCGTCGTGCCGCTCTTCCTCTCGGTCACCCTGGGCCTGTCCGCCCTGGCCACGGGCGTCCGGCTCCTGCCACTCTCGGTCACCCTGCTAGCGGCCGCGATCGGGATCCCGCGCTTCCTCCCGCAGATCTCGCCGCGGCTGGTCGTCCGCATCGGACTGTTCGCGTTGCTTGCAGGCACGCTCGTCCTGCTAGTGGCGCTCGACGCCGACGCAGGCCCGGAGGTCGTCTTCGTGCCGATGCTGCTGGTCGGGCTCGGGATCGGAGCGCTCGCTTCACAGCTCGGCGCCGTCACGGTCTCGGCCGTGCCCGACGAGCAGGCCCCGGAGGTCGGCGGCGTCCAGAACACGATGACGAACCTCGGCGCCTCGATCGGGACCGCGCTCGCGGGCTCGCTCCTGATCGCGACGCTGAGCTCGGCGTTCCTGACGAACATCGAGAACAGCTCGGCGATTCCCTCCAGGGTCAAGTCGAACGCTCAGGTACAGCTGGCCGGGGGCGTGCCGTTCATCTCGGACGCCGATCTCGACGCGGCGCTCAAGAAGGCCAACGTCCCGCCGCAGGCGACGGACGCGGCCGTCACCGCGTACCAGGACGCCCGCATCAGTGGGCTGCGCTCCGCGCTCGCGATCCTCGGCCTGATGGCGATCGTCGCGCTCTTCTTTGCGAACCGCATCCCGGCCAAGCAACCCGGGTCCTCGTGAGCATGCTCTCGTCAGCCGGCCGAGCGGCGCTCGGCGAGCGGCTCGGCGGGTTCATCTACGGCACGATCCTCGCCCTGGCGGTGCTGATCGGCGGCGTGAAGGCGTTCCCCCACGACGCCTGGAAGATCGTTGTCCTTCTGACCGTCACCGCGCTGGTCTTCTGGCTGGCGCACGTGTATGCGCACAGCCTCGCCCACGTCGTGGCGGAGAACCAGCACCTCTCGCTCGGCGAGCTGCGTCGCATCGCCCGGCACGAGAGCTCGCTGATCGAGGCGGCGGTCCCGCCGGTCGCGGCGCTACTGCTCGCGGTCTTCGGGCTGGTCTCGACGAAATCCGCGGCCTGGATCGCCTACGGGCTCGGCCTGGGGGTGCTCACCGCTTCGGGGCTCGTCTTCGCCCGGGTCGAGCGCCTCGGCTGGCTGCCGACGCTCGTCGTCGTCGCCCTGAACGTCGCGCTCGGCGTCGCGCTCGTCGGGCTGAAGCTGTACGTCAGCCACTGACGATCACGGAGAGCCGGGCTAGACTTCGCGGTCGAGGTGCGCGCGAACCCCGATCCGGATCTGGCCCTCGTGGAGTCGATGCTGGCGCCCCCGCCGCTCGAGGACGCTCGCCGTTCGCTCGAGTACTGGGAGCGGCGTCAGAAGTCGCTTCGGCTCTACCAGCGCCGAGCGCGCCAGGAAGCTCAAGAGATGGCGCAGCGCTGGGAGTCGCGCGTTCGCGCGGCTGAGCGCGTTCGCTTCGAGGCGACGCTGTCCGGCAGGGTCCTGAAGACCCTCGGGCTGTCCGGCCTGTGGGCGCAGCGCATCGGCTTCGGCAAGCAGCGCTTGCTCTTCACGGCCTGGACGCTCACCCCGCGGAAGCTCAAGCTCGTCGCCGGCGGTCTGGTGGCTGCCTGGTTGCTCACCGCGGTCGTGACCGTGGCCGTGCTCGCCGTAGTCGCCGCGCACCTCGGCTAGCCGAACGTGAAGCAGTAGGCCTCGGCGCCGCCTTCGGGAAACTCGAGCACGAGCGTCCGGTCCTCGATCCGGCCCGGCTGACGGATCAGCTGGTACAGCCGCTGCTCGCTCACGGTGCCGCGGCCGCCCTCGTCGACATCGAACCCGTGCGCCTCGCCCGGGACCTCGCCGTCGACCAGGACGCGAAACGGTGCTTCCCCACCTGGTACTCGCGGGCCCATCACCAGGTTGGCGTCCCGCGCATGGAAGCGGAACGAGAGCCGGCCCCCGCCGCTGTCGAGCACCGCCGCGCGAGCCTCGACTTTCCAGTCGCCCTCGAGCGACCACTGGTTGAGCGAAAGGTCGCCGGGCGCTGCCTCGTTCGCACCCTGCTGGGACCCGAGGTAGGTCTCGGGCGACCGGAGGCTCTCCCAGTCGGCCTGCACCTCGAACCCGGTCGGCTCGACGGAGACGAGCTCGCCCTCGACGCCGAGCAACTGCTGGATCGCCCGCTCCTGCTCGTCGTAGCCGCCCTCGCCGAAGTGGTGGTGCCTGATCTGGCCCTCACGGTCGGCGATGTAGGCGGCGGGCCAGTAGTGGTTGGCGAAGGCTTCCCAGACCGCGTAGTCGGGATCGAGCGCGACCGGGTAGCGGACGTCCATCTCCGCGACGGCCCGCCGCACGTTGTCGACGTCGCGCTCGAACGGGAACTCGGGGGTGTG
>DATIOF010000112.1:0-3772 GCA_035473395.1 Gaiellaceae bacterium | reverse complement strand
CACTTGCCGAACCACCGCCCGGCCGAGTAGCCGCAGTCGGTGCACGCGAACTGGGTTGCGGTCTTCGCCACCCAGTCAGCCTACGAGCAGGCGCGGACGCCGACTGTGCCTATTCGGTAACGCCTGCGTAGACGGGCTCGGTGCCCGGCTGTCTCGAGCGGCTCCCCCAGGTGACGATCAGCAACCCGGCCAGGACCAGCGCGACGCCGCCGAGCTGCAAGGGCGAGGGCGATTCGCCGAGGATCGCCCAGGCGAACAGCACCGTCAGCACGGGCTGGAAGGTCAGGAGCACGGAGGTGATCGCGGCGGGCAGGCGCGGGAGCGTGATCGAGATCAGCAGCCAGCCGAGCGCTTGCGAGCTCCAGGCCAGCAGCAGCAGATAGCCCCACGCGGGCCAGCCGGGGTTCCAGTCGAGGTTGCCGATCGCAAGGCCGATCGGGATCGTGGCGAGCGCAGAGACGAGTGTGGCGTCGAAGAGCGGCCCGGCCGGCCGGCGGATGTCCTGGTTCCCCGCGCGCAGGACGAGCAGGAAGCCCGAGTAGGCAAGCGCGGTCAGGATCCCGTAGGCGACGCCGAGCCCGGGGTTGTTGCCGTACGCGCCGCTCTCGAAGACGCCCGAGATCAGCAGCACGCCGAACAGGGCAACCGGAATCGCGGCGAGCGAGCGGTTGGAGGGCCGCTCGCCGAGGATCATCCAGGCGAGCAGCCCGACGAAGACGACCTGCAGGTTGCCGAGCACGGTCGCTAGGCCCGCGCCGACCTGCTCGATCCCGTAGTGCCAGGCGACCAGGTCGACCGCGAAGAAGACGCCCGCGAGCCAGGCGAGGGCACGCTGCCTGAGCGGCCGCTGGCCGTAGCGCCGGTCCTCCAGCAACGAGAGCGGCAAGAGCACCGGCAGCGCGAGCGCGCAGCGGTAGAACGCGCCGGTCGACGGCGAGACGTGGGCGGCGCGGAAGAGGATCCCCGAGAAGGAGATCGCCAGCGCGCCCGCCAGCGCGGCCCCGATCGGCCGGTCGTAGAGGCGCTGTGGCACCGGGCCAGGCTAGCGGCCGGGTGCCGTCGGCAACGAGCGCTCGTCGACGCGGCCGCCGTGCCCGACCTCGTTCACGATCATCCGGTCGGTCAGCCATTCGACCGGCGCTTGGTCGTCGCTCAGCACTCCGCCCTCCGGTCGCAGCGGGCTCAGCCGTGAGCGCAGCAGCGGGAGCAGCAACGCGACCTTCCCGCTGGAGCGAGTCGCGCGGTGCTCGAGCTCGGCGCGGGAAACCGGCTCGCGGAGCGCGAGGAGCACGTCGTTGAAGCGCAGTGCCCGCCAGCGCCAGGCCTGCCGGAACTCCGTCAGCAGCGTCGTCCCCACCGCTCGTGAGAGCTTGTGGTCGTGCGGCGTGGTGGCGACGTTGAGCGCGATCACGCCATCTGGGCGCAGGTGCTCGAGTGCCAGCCGGAAGAACTCCGTGGTGGCGAGGTAGAACGGCACGTACGGCTGGCGGTAGGCATCGACGACGATGAGGTCGTAGCGCTTCTTGGTGCGCTCGAGGAACGGCCGGCCGTCAGCGGTGATCAACCGCATACGCGGGTTGTCTCCCGCGCCGAAGTAGCGCCGTGCTACCCAGTTCACCTTCGGGTCGAGCTCGACGCCGTCGATCCGGATGTGCGGATAGAAGCGGCCGTACGCACGCCCGATCGTCCCACCCGCGTTGCCGATCACGAGCATGTCCTTGGGCGGCTCGCGTAGGAGCGGGGGCAGCATCAGGAATAGATCCCAGTAGCCGCCGGTGAGCACCGTGCCGGGGCGCCACTCGGAGTGAGTGACGACCCCTTCGTTCAGCTCGAGGTCGCGGCCGCCGTGGCCGTCCGAGACGACCCGGATGTACTGGTACTGCGACTCGGTCTGGTAGATCGCGCGCTTGATCGCGGGCGTGGGCAGCGCAAGGAGCGCGACCGCCGCCGCGGGGGCGAGCGCCCAGGTCAGGCCGGCCAGGACCGCCGCGCCCAGCGCGACACAGGCGCCCGTTCCGACGAGCGTCCGCTGGGTCCCGACAAACGGAATCGCGACCAGTGCCGCGACGAAGGTGCCTGCGAGACTGCCCGCTGTCGAGAGCGCGTAGAGGCGACCTGCCACCCGCCCGGCCTCTTCGACGTCGCGGAGCGAGAGCCGAACCAGGAACGGCGCGGCCGCTCCGAGAGCGGTCACCGGGATCGCGAACAACGCGAGCGCGGCGAAGAAGGAGCCGACGACCGAGCCGACAGCGACCGCGTCGACGCCCTGCACCGCCCAGCGCAGCAGCGGCCTCGCGGCGAACGGCGTCACTACCAGCGCCGCGGCCGCCACGAGCAGGATCGTCGCCAGCACCCGCGGCTCGGGCCTTCGGTCGGCGAGTCGACCGCCGAGCCAGTAGCCGAGCGCCAGGTACGCAAGCGTCAGGCCGATGATGTTCGCCCACACCACCGTCGAGGCGCCGAACGACGGCGCGAGCAGCCGTGACGCCGAGATCTCGGTCGCCAGCGTCGCGCCTCCGACGAGGAACGCAACGAGGCCGAGCCGCGCGGTCACGGCTTCAGTCTAGGAGCGCGCGCGCCGCGAGCTGCGGCGCTATTCCGACTCGGGCTCGTCGTCCGCGTCGCCGGAGCTGTCCATCGGCTCCTCGGGCGGAACGGTGACCTTCTCCGGCGTGATGTCGGCCGGGATCACCGTGATGTCGACCTCGTCGTCGTTCTTGCGGTCGACGAGGATCGTCGCGCCCGGGCCGAGCTCGCGGCCGAGGACGAAGTCGGCAAGCGGATCCTCGATGTGGCGCTGGATCGCGCGGCGCAGCGGCCTCGCGCCCATCGTCGGGTCGTAGCCCTTCTCGACGAGCAGCTCCTTCGCGCCCTCGGTCAGCTCGATCACCGCGTCGTGCTCGCCCATCTGGTCGCGCAGCCGCTTCATCATCAGCTCGACGATCAGCATGATCTCGTCCTTCGTCAGCTTGTGGAAGACGATCACCTCGTCGATCCGGTTCAGCAGCTCGGGCCGGAAGACCTTCCGCAGCTCGCTCATGACCCGGTCCTTCATGTCGTCGTACGACAGGCCGGAGTCGTCGCCGATCGAGAAGCCGAGGGACTGGTTCTTCGAGATCGAGGCAGCGCCGATGTTCGAGGTCATGATCACGATCGTGTTGCGGAAGTCGACCTTTCGCCCCTGGGCGTCGGTCAGCTTCCCGTCCTCCAGGATCTGAAGCAGGATGTTGAAGACGTCCGGGTGGGCCTTCTCGATCTCGTCGAGCAGGAGCACGCAGTACGGCTTGCGCCGCACGGCCTCGGTCAGCTGGCCGCCCTCGTCGTAGCCGATGTAGCCCGGAGGCGAGCCCACGAGGCGCGACACGGCGTGCTTCTCCATGTACTCCGACATGTCGATGCGGACCATGTTGTCCTCGTCGCCGAAGAGGAACTCGGCGAGCGTGCGCGCCAGCTCCGTCTTGCCGACGCCCGAGGGGCCGAGGAAGATGAACGAGCCGGTGGGGCGCTTCGGGTCCTTGAGGCCCGCGCGGGAGCGGCGGATCGCCTTCGAAACGACCTCGATTGCGGGATGCTGGCCGATGACCCGCTTGTGCAGTTCGTCCTCCATCCGCATGAGCTTGGCCGTCTCCGCCTCGGTCAGCTTGAACACCGGGATACCGGTCCACATTGAGACGATGTCGGCGATCTCCTCCTCGCCGATCTCGGGCTGCTCGCCGGCGCCTTCCTCGGCGCGCCAGTTCTCCTCGAGCTCACGCTTCTTCTGCGTCAGCTT
>DATIOF010000111.1:0-6867 GCA_035473395.1 Gaiellaceae bacterium | reverse complement strand
CCGAGCGCGATGATCGCGGCCAGCATCAGGAGCGAGCCGGCCATCGTGTAGATCACGAACAGCAGCGTCGCTCGCAGCCGGCCCGCTCCGCCCCAGACGCCGACCAGGAAGTAGAGCGGGACGAGCATCGCCTCCCAGAAGACGTAGAAGAGCAGCAGGTCCTGGGCGACGAAGACGCCGACGAGCGCGCCGGTCAGCAACAGCATCAGGCTGTAGTAGGCGCGCGGCCGCTCGCGCCCGGCCCAGAAGGCGTAGCCGACCGCGGCCGCGAGCACGACCGAGGCCAGGCCGACGAGCCACAGCGAGAACCCGTAGAAGCCGACGTGGTAGGAGACGTTCAGGTCGCTGAACCAGCTCTGCTGCTGCTCGAGCTGGAGGCCCGGCTTGTTGAAGTCGAAGCGCGCGACGGTGTCGATCCAGAGCGCGACCTCGGCGAGCGCAACGAGCAGCGCGGTCGCGCCGACCGCGAACGGCCGCAGCGGCAGCACCATCACGAGCAGCGCGCCGGCGACGGGCAGGAAGATCAGCGCGGTCGTCATCGAACCGCCACGAAGACGACGGTCAGGACGGCGAGGCTGGCCGCGATCAGGAGCACGTAGGTGCGAACGAGCCCGGTCTGCAGGCGGCCCGTGTCGCGCCCGGCCAGGCCGACGCCCCGCACGAGCTCGCGCACCGAGCCGAAGACGAGCGGCCGCTCGACCCAGCGCATCAGACCGGTCGCCAAGAAGACCGCCGGCCGGTAGAACGCGAAGTCGTAGGCCTCGTCGAAGTAGAACTTGTGCTCGAGCAGGTTCTGTGCCCAGGCGATCCGAGGCGCGGCCGCCTGGCGTGAGCCGTAGATGAACCAGGCGACGCCGATGCCGGCCGCACCGAGCAGCACGGCCAGGATCGAGGAGACCGCCTCCTGTGTCCCGCTCGCCTCGACCAGCGGCCGCGCGACCGGGTCGAGCCAGTTGGTGACCGGCGTCCAGACCCCGGCGAACTGCAGGAAGCCGCCGATCACGGTCAGCACGGCCAGCGTGCCGACGGTGGAGGTCATCGAAAGCGGTCCCTCGCCGGAGTGCTTGTGCTCGATCAGGTGCTCCCGTACGAACGCCGACGGCTCGCCCCAGAAGACCATGAACAGCATCCGGAAGGCGTACAGGCCGGTCAGGAACGTGCCGACCATGCCGGCGATCCACAGCAGCTCGCCGTACCAGCCGTGGTCGAGCGCGGCGGCGAGGATCGAGTCCTTCGAGAAGAAGCCCGCGAACGGCGGGATGCCCGCCAGGGACAGCGCACCGATCCCGAAGCAGACGTACGTGAACGGCATCAGCCGGCTGAGGCCGCCCATCCTGCGCATGTCCTGCTCGTCGGCCAGCGCGTGGATGACGAGCCCGGCGGCCATGAAGAGCAGCGCCTTGAAGAAGGCGTGCGTCATCAGGTGGAACATCGCGTTCGGGTAGGCGCCGAGCCCGGCCGCGAGGAACATGTAGCCGATCTGCGACATCGTCGAGTAGGCGATCACGCGCTTGATGTCGACCTGCACGAGCGCGATCAGCCCGGCCATCACGATCGTGATCGCGCCGAGCCCGGCCGCGAACTCGAGCACCTTCGGCGCCTGCTCGAACAGCGAGCCGGTGCGGACGATCAGGTAGACGCCCGCGGTCACCATCGTCGCGGCGTGAATCAGGGCGCTGACCGGCGTCGGGCCCTCCATCGCGTCCGGAAGCCACGTGTGCAGCGGCAGCTGGGCCGACTTGGCCACCGCGCCGCCGAGCAGGCCGAGCGCGATCAGGTTGATCGCCCAGCTGCCGTGAATCGACTGCGAGAAGACGACCTCGAAGTTCAGCGAGCCGGTGCGCTGGATCAGCAGGAAGAGCGCGAGCGCGAACGTGGCGTCGCCGATCGCGTTAATCACGAACGCCTTCTTGGCGGCCGCGACCGCGCTCGGCCGCTCGTGCCAGAAGCCGATCAGCAGGTACGACGAGAGGCCGACCAGGCCCCATCCGACGAGCAGGATCAGCAGGTTCCCGGCCTGGACGAGCAGCAGCATCGAGAAGACGAACAGCGCCATGTAGGCGAAGTAGCGCCGCTCCTCGTCGTCGCCTTCCATGTAGCCGATCGAGTAGAGGACGATCAGCATCCCGACGCCGGAGACGATCAGCATCATGAACACCGAGAGCGGGTCGACCACGATCCGCAGCCCGAAGTCGAGCTGGCCGGCGGTCAGCCAGCTCCAAAGCGTCGAGGGGTGGTAGCGCTGGCCCGGCGAGTCGCCGAGCAGGCCTACGAAGGCGACGACCGCGGCCACGAACGAGACGGCCACCGAGAGCGTCGCCAGGTAGCCGGCCCCGCGGCGCGAGAGCCGGTTCCAACCGAGCGTGATCAGGAACGCCGCGACGAGCGGCGAGATCAGGCAGATCCAGGCGGCGGCGATCAACGGCTACCGCCTGACCAGGTCGTGCTCCCGGGCCGTGAAAATCGGGCGTCGCAAGGACGCAGGGAGTGCTCGTAGCCAGAGGCTACGGGCGCGACTGAGGACGCGGCGAGGCCCGCATTTGCAGCGGAGCCGGGAGTGCGAGATGGGCAGGTGGTGGCCGGCATCTATCCGCGCAGGGTCGAGAGCTTGTCGACGTCGAGGTCGAGCTTGCGCCGCGCAATCGCCACGATCAGGCCGAGCCCGACGACGACCTCCGACGCGGCGACGGCCATCACCGTCAGCGCGAAGATCTGGCCGTCACCCTGCGCGAAGTGGCGCGAGAAGGCGATCAGGGCGAGGTTCGCGCCGTTGAGCATGATCTCGAGCGAGAGCAGCACGATCAGCGGGCTGCGGCGGATCAGCACGCCGAGCGCTCCGGTCGAGAAGAGAAAGCCCGCCACGCACAGGTACCAGACGACGTCCGGGCCTTTCATTGGTGAACCCCACCCATCGGCGTGTCGCGTGTGTGCGAGCCGAGGATCACGCCGCCGACGGCCGCGATCAGCAGCACGATCGAGGTGATCTCGAAGGCGAGCAGGTGGTCGGTCAGGAACAGCCGCCCGATCTCGTGCGGCCGTCCGAAGGAGGAGTGGATCTCGCCCTGGTGCGAGAGCCGGCCGCTCGTCTTCAGGCCGACGACCACGATCACCTCGACGAACAGCGCCGAGCACGCGGCGACCGCTCCGAGCGTCTGCCAGCTCGGCGCCCCCGCCCAGGGCGCATCGGCCCGATTGCCCAGGTAGGCCGTGACGAACAGGAACATCACCATCACCGCCCCCGCGTAGACGAGCACCTGCGCCGCCGCGACGAACTCGGCCGAGAGCAGCAGGTACATCACGGCCAGCGAGGCGAGGTTCCCGATCAGCGCGAGCGAGGCGTAGAAGGGGTTCGTGAACGAGATCACCGCGATCCCGCTCGCCAGGCAGGCGAAGGCGGCCACGACCCAGATCGCCCACACAAGGACGTTCGCGAACGAGGCGACGATCACGAGTTGCTCCGGTAGTAGGGGATCGGCGTGTCGAACAGCTCCCGGTCGGCGACGGGCACCTGCTTGATCGGCTCGGCGAGGAGCATGTCCTTCGTGTAGATCAGGTCGTCGCGCGAGTACTCGGAGAGCTCGAACTCGTTGCCGAGCGTGATCGCATCGAACGGGCAGGCGAGCTCGCAGTAGCCGCAGAAGATGCAGCGGCTCATGTTGATCTCGTAGATGCGCGCGTAACGCTCGCCGGCCGAGACGCGGTTGTCGGGCGTGTTCTCGGCCGCGACGACGCGGATGCAGTCGGCCGGGCAGGCTGCCGCGCAGAGCGAGCAGCCGACGCACTTCTCGAGCCCGTTCTCGTGCACGTGCAGCCGGTGCCGCCCGCGGAAGCGCGGGTAGACCGGCCGCTTGTACTCCGGGTACTGCTGCGTGATCGGCTTCTTGAAGATCTGCTTGAAGGTGACGCCGAAGCCCTTGATCGAGTTGATGGGGTTCTGGGGCGACATCTAGAAGGCCACCACGCAGGCCGCGGTGATCAGCGCGTTGATCGTCGCCACCGGCAGCAGCACCTTCCAGCCGAAGCGCATCAGCTGGTCGTAGCGCAGGCGCGGCAGGGTCGCCCGGATCCAGAGGAAGACGAAGATCACGAGCAGCAGCTTGATCAGGAACCAGAGCGGGCCGAGCGGCGCCCAGGGGCCGTACCAGCCGCCGAAGAAAAGCGTCACGGCCAGGGCCGAGAGCGTGATCATGTTCACGTACTCGCCCATCTGGAAGAGGCCGAAGCGCATGCCGCTGTACTCGGTGTGGTAGCCCGCGACGAGCTCGGTGTCGGCCTCTGGCAGATCGAATGGCGGCCGGTTCGTCTCGGCGACGCCGGCGATGAAGAAGACGATCAGGCCGACGAGCTGCGGCGCCGCGAACCAGATCGTCTGGTGCTGCTTCTCGACGATCGCGGGCAGCGAGAGCGACTGGCCCATGATCACGACGCCGAGCACGGCGAAGGTCAGCGAGACCTCGTACGAGACCATCTGGGCACAGGTGCGCATCGAGCCGAGCAGGGAGAACTTCGAGTGGGAGGCCCAGCCGCCGACGATGAAGCCGTAGATCCCGAGCGAGCTGAGCGCGAAGATCAGCACGAGGCCGATCGAGACCGGGGCGACGACCCCGCCCACGTGGTAGCCGGCGATCTCCCAGCCCGGGCCGAACGGGATCACGGCGAAGGCGGCGAGCGCGGTGAAGGCCGAGAGGATCGGCGCGCCGATGTAGAGCACGTCGACCGCGGTCTCGGGGTAGAAGGCCTCCTTGCGGACCAGCTTGACCAGGTCGGCGATCGGCTGCAGGAGCCCGAAGGGGCCGGCGCGGTTCGGGCCGTAGCGGAGCTGCATCCGGCTGAGCACCTTGCGCTCGACCCACGTCATGTAGGCGAAGGTGAGCAGCAGCAGGTTGATGATCAGGGCCGCCTTGATGATCGAGATCCACCAGGGATCGGTCACTTCGCCACCTCCACGGTCCCACCCAGCTCGCCGGCGTGCTCCGCGGCGATGCGGACGACCCCGGCGCGCAGGGCGCGGTTGACGCGCGCCTGTAGCTCGAGCGAGGTGCCGTTGTGCGAGACGCGGACGGTCTCGCCGCTCGCGATCCCGCGCCGCTCGGCGTCCTCGTCCGAGAGCTCGACCTCGGGAGCCGGCCGCTGGAACTGCAGCTCGGGGACGCGCTCGACGGCGGGGCCGGAGAAGAGCGCCTTGTAGCGGATCAGCTGCAGGCCCTTCCCGACGTGTGCGGGCGGCGGCTCGGGCAGCTCGACGGCCGGCGCCTCACTGCGCGTGCGCAGCTGCGCCTGCGCGCCGACCTCGCCGAACGGGAGCCCGTCGTAGAGGCGCTCCGAGAGCTCCGCGAAGACGGCCGACGGTTCGGGCGCGAGCTCGACCTCGAAGCGCTCGGCCAGCCTCGAGATCCAGGCAAGCTCGTCCGGCGCGGGCGGGATCACGCTGCGGCGCAGGCGCTGCAGGCGGCCTTCGAGGTTGACGTAGGTGCCGTCGCGCTCGAGGTAGCTCGTGCCCGGTAGGACGAGATCCGCCCAGCCGGCCGCCAGGCCGTGGAACATGGAGATGACGAGCACACGCTCGGCCTGCTCCGCCAGCGCGCGCACGGAGGGGTTCGCAGCCGCCTCGTCACCGGAGACGATCAGCAGGCCGATCGGATCGGGGTTGGACGGCTCCGCGTCGGCCGCTGCCGCCCAGGCGTCGCAGACGCCGCGGGCGTTCGCCGTCTCCGGCAGGTAGAAGGCGCCCTTCGCGCCTGCCTGCGCGGCCAACTCGGCAACGCGCGCACCGCCGTCGCCGCCGGGCCCGCACCAGATCAGGATCTCCGCGTCCTCCGGCTCGGTGACGATGCGGGCGCCGTTGCGCTTGGCCTGCTTGAGCCAGAGGTCGACGATCGGCGCGCGCTCGACGACCGGAGCGTCGCCCAGGACAGCGATCGTCTTTGCCTCGCCGATCGCGGCGAGCGGCACCCGGAAGCCGTCGAGCGCGTCGGAGACCTCCTCGGGAAGCATTGCCGTGTGCGCGTCGAGGCCCTGGCGCAGGAGCTTCGCCAGTGCATAGGCGTGCTCCACCGTCTCCGAGCCCGACAGCGCCGTGACGATCCGCCCATCCGCCTCGCGCAGCAACCGTTCCGCCTCGTCGATTGCGCGCTCCCACGACACCTCCTCGAAGCCGCGGCGCCGCACGCGCACGAGCGGGTCGCGTAGGCGGTCCTCCGCGCGCAGGTGCTGGTAGGCGAAGCGGCCCTTGTCGCAGAGCCAGCCCTGGTCGACCTCGGGATGGTTGCGCGAGATGATGCGCTTGACCTTCCCCTCGCGCGTCGTGACGTTGACGTTGCAGCCGACGGGGCACAGGCCGCAGACGCTCGGAACGTCCTGGATCTCCCACGGGCGGCCCTCGAAGCGGTAGGTCGTCGACGTCAGCGCGCCGACCGGGCAGAGCTCGATCACGTTGCCGCTGAACGGCGCGCGGTACGGCTCGTCCTCGAACGTCGCGATCTGCGTCTGCGAGCCGCGGTTGACGGCGACGAGTTGCTTGTCCTCCGCGACCTGCTCGCTGAAGCGCGTGCAGCGGTAGCAGAGGATGCAGCGCTCGCGGTCGAGCGCGATCAGCGGCGAGATCGGGATCGGCTTGTCGAACGTTCGCTTCGGAAACGTCATGCGCGTGTTGCCCGGCCCGTACCGGAACGTCAGGTCCTGCAACGGGCACTCGCCGCCCTTGTCGCAGACGGGGCAGTCGAGCGGGCGGTTGATGAGGAGGAACTCGAGCACGCCCTCCTGCGCCTTCTTCACCCGCTCGCCCTCGGTGTCGACCTTCATGCCCTCGCTGACGTTGACCATGCAGCTCACGCCGAGGGCAGGACCGCGCCCGGTGTCGATGTCGAC
>DATIOF010000110.1:0-10873 GCA_035473395.1 Gaiellaceae bacterium | reverse complement strand
CGGCTCGCTAACCAGGAGCGCGAGCTCGCGGCCTACGTCGCGAACGCGCAGACCGCAATCCAGCGCCGCGAGTCGGACTGGTGGCAGAAACAGCTGGGCTCCGAGACGGAGGAAGTCTCCGCCGCCTAAGCTCGCGCGGTGTCCGGCCGCGTCGCGCTACGCATAGGTCTGATCTGGCTCGCCTGGCTCGGCGCGCTGCTGGCCGCGCTCGGGATCGGCCTCGCGGCCGGCGCCTACACCTGGGTCCCGGGTTGGCTCGAGCACAAGGGTCTCTGGCCGCTCTTCGCCTGGGATTTCAACTGGTACGACTTCATCGGTAGCGGCGGCTACCCGGGCGGCCACGTCGATCGGCAGTACGCGTTCTTCCCGCTCTGGCCGCTGGTCTTGCACTGGGCCGGGCCGCACTGGCACATCGTTGTCGGCGGAGCGCTCGCCTGGATCGCGAGCCTGGCCGCGTTCTTCGGGCTCTCGAACGGTCTGCCCCGCTCGTCGTTGCGCAGTGCGCTCGCACTCGCCTGCTGGCCGGGCTCGTTCGCGCTCGCGCTCGCCTACCCGGACGGGATCGCGCTCGCGGCTGCGGCGTGGGCGGCCGCCTTCGCCCTGCGCGGGAAGCCGCTTGCGGCCGGCGCGCTCGGCGCGGTCGCGGCGGTTGCCCGGCCTAACGGCGTCCTGATCGCGCTCCCGCTGCTCTGGCTCGCTCGGGGGAAGGGCCCGCGGGCGTGGCTCGGCGCCGTCCTGCCGATCGCCGCCGCGGCCGGTGTCGAGGCGTACTTCTGGTCCCGCAGCGACCGGGCGACCGCCTTCTTCGACGCGCAGAAGCTGTGGGGCCGGGACGGCCCGCAGGGGCTTGGCCACTGGGCCGATCACGTCCGCAGGGTGGTCGAGAACCACGCGGTCGCGATCCCGCTGCTGGCCGTCGTGGCAGTGGCCGCGCTCTACCTCGCCTGGCGCCGCTTCGGGCTGTGGGCGACGGCGATCGGCGCGTACGCCTGCGCCGTCCCGCTGCTGCTCGCCGCGACCAGGAGCCTCGAAGGGTTCGTCGACAGCGCCCGCGCCGCGCTCGTGCTGCCGCTGATCGCGCTGCTCTGGCGGCTCGGGCCACGCTACCGGCCCTGGGCGGCGTTTTCGACTGTGGTCGTGGGGCTCTTGCTGCTGTCCGGGACGATCCAGAGCTTCGGTCGCCAGAGCCTGTTCGCCTTTCCGATCTTCTGGGCGATCGCCGACGGCCCGCGCTGGCTGCGCTCTCCCCCGCTCGCCGCGCTCGGCTTTGCCGGGAACATCGTGCTCGTCCTGCTGCTGACACACTTCGCGCCCTGATGGAACACGTGCTGGTCACCGGCGGCGCCGGGTTCATCGGCTCGCACCTCGTGGACGAGCTGCTGCGCGCGGGTCACCGCGTGCGCGTGCTGGACAGCCTGGTCGAGCAGGTTCACGGCGACTCGGAGCGGCCGGAGTACCTGGCCGCCGATGCCGAGCTGATCGCCGGCGACGTGCGCAACGCCGAGGTCGTGCGCGACGCGCTCGAAGGGATCGACTCCGTAGTCCACCTGGCCGCCCGGGTCGGCGTCGGCCAGAGCATGTACGAGCCCGCCGAGTACGCCGCCGCCAACACGGCCGGCACCGGCGTGCTGCTGGAAGCGCTGCTCGACCACCCGGTGCGCAAGCTCGTCGTCGCTTCCTCGATGAGCATCTACGGGGAGGGCGCCTACGAGCCCGCGCCTGCAACCGAGCGGACGCGAGAGCAGCTCGAGCGCGGCGACTGGGAGCCGCGCGGCCCGAACGGCGAGCGGCTCGAGCCGGTGCCGACACCCGAGAGCAAGGAGCCGGCGCTCACCTCGATCTACGCCCTGACCAAGTACGACCAGGAGCGGATGTGCCTGCTCTACGGGGCGGCGTACGACGTGCCGGCCGTCGCGCTGCGCTTCTTCAACGTCTACGGCCCGCGGCAGGCGCTCTCGAACCCGTACACCGGCGTGCTCGCGATCTTCGCCTCGCGGCTGCTCAACGATCACGCGCCGGTCGTCTACGAGGACGGCGGCCAGCGGCGCGACTTCGTCCACGTCACCGACGTCGCGCGTGCCTGCCGACTGGCGCTCGAGCAGGACGGCGCGAACGGCCAGGCCGTCAACGTCGGCAGCCGAAAGAGCGCCTCGGTGCTCGAGATCGCCGAGACGCTCGCGCGCCTGCTCGACCGGAAGATCGAGCCCGAGCTGCCGGGCAAGTTCCGCGCCGGCGACATCCGTCACTGCTTCGCTGACGTCTCTCGCGCGCGCGAGGCGCTCGGCTTCGAGGCCGAGGTTCCATTCGAGCAGGGCCTGGCCGAGCTGGCCGGATGGCTCGAGGGCCAGGCGGCGACCGACCGCTTCGACGAGGCTGCGGCCGAGCTGGACCGGCGAGGCCTCACCGCCTAGTCGATACAGTCGGAGCCATGGCCTCTGGAGCTACCGCCACCCTTCGCGCCGGAGACCTGAGCCTTTCCTACGCGCCGCTCGGGTCGGTCGAGAACGTCGAGCGGCTGCCCTACTCGCTCCGGATCCTGCTCGAGAACGCTCTTCGCTTCGAGTCCGAGAGCGGCATCGAGGCGGTCGCCAAATGGGAGCCGCTGGCCGAGCCGAGCCGCGAGCTCGGCTTCCGTCCCTCACGCGTCCTGCTGCAGGACTTCACCGGCGTCCCCGCGATCGTCGACGTCGCCGCAATGCGCAGCGCGATGGCCGACCTCGGCGGCGACCCGGCGAAGATCAACCCGCACATCCCGGCCGAGCTCGTGATCGACCACTCGGTGCAGGTCGACGCCTACGCGACGCGGATGGCGATCTCGACCAACGTCGACCGCGACTACGAGCGCAACGGCGAGCGCTACGCCTTCCTGCGCTGGGGCCAGGGCGCGTTCGACAACCTGAAGGTCGTCCCGCCGAACACCGGCATCGTCCACCAGGTCAACCTCGAATACCTCGCGCGCGTGATCGAGGACCGCGACGGCGTCGCGTTCCCGGACACGCTGGTCGGGACCGACTCGCACACGACGATGGTCAACGGCCTCGGCGTGCTCGGCTGGGGCGTCGGCGGGATCGAAGCCGAGGCCGCGCTGCTCGGCGAGGAGCTCTCGATGCTGGTGCCGCAGGTCGTCGGAGTGCGCCTTGACGGCCGGCTGCGCGAGGGTGCGACCGCGACCGACCTCGTGCTGACGATCACCGAGCTGCTGCGCTCGACCGGCGTCGTCGGCAAGTTCGTCGAGTACTTCGGCCCGGGGCTCTCCGGCCTGGCGCTGGCCGACCGCGCCACGATCGGGAACATGTCGCCCGAGTACGGCGCGACGTGCGGCTTCTTCCCGGTCGACGACCTGACGCTCACCTACCTGCGGCTGACCGGCCGTCCCGAGGAGCGCGTCGCGCTCGTCGAGGCCTACTGCAAGGAGAACCTGCTCTGGCACGACGAGTCGGTCGAGCCCGAGTACTCCCAGATCGTCGAGCTCGACCTCGCGTCGGTCGAGCCGAGCCTCGCCGGGCCCCGGCGCCCACAGGACCGCGTCGCCCTGACCGACGCGAAGGACGCGTTCCTCGACTCGCTCTCGAGCTTCGGGCACGGCTACGGCAACGGCACGATCGACAAGAGCGTGGCCGACTCGTTCCCGGCCAGCGACCCCGGCTCGTTCCAGGAGCCCGGCCCGCATACCGTCGATCCCGACCACGCGCAGGTCGCGACCGCCACCCGTGCGCACCTGCACACGGCGAAGGCCGAGCTGGACGGCGAGGAGCTCGAGCTGCAGGACGGCTCGGTCGTGATCGCCGCGATCACGAGCTGCACGAACACCTCGAACCCGCAGGTGATGCTCGGCGCCGCGCTGCTGGCCAAGAAGGCGGTCGAGCGCGGCCTCCAGCGCAAGCCTTGGGTCAAGTCCTCGCTCGCGCCGGGCTCACGGGTTGTGACCGACTACTACGACAAGGCCGGCCTGACGCCGTACCTCGAGCAGCTCGGCTTCAACACCGTCGGCTACGGCTGCACGACCTGCATCGGGAACTCCGGCCCGCTGCCGGAGTCGATCTCGGCGGCGGTCGAGGAGGGCGACCTCGTCGTCTGCTCGGTGCTCTCGGGCAACCGCAACTTCGAGGCGCGCATCCACCCGGAGGTGAAGGCGAACTACCTCGCCTCGCCGCCGCTCGTGGTCGCCTACGCGCTCGCCGGCCGCATGGACCTCGACCTCGAGACCGAGCCGCTCGGCCAGGGCACGGACGGCGCGGACGTGTTCCTGCGCGACCTCTGGCCGACGAACGAGGAGATCGACCAGGCGGTCGCCGCCGCGGTCGACGGCGGCATGTTCCGCAAGCAGTACGCCGACGTTTTCACCGGCGACGACCGCTGGCGGGCACTGCCGATCCCCGAGGGCAACCTCTACGACTGGACCGAGGACTCGACCTACATCCGCCGGCCGCCGTTCTTCGATGGCATGCCGCCCGAGCCCGAGCCGCTGCCGGACGTGGAGGGCGCGCGCTGCCTGGTCTCGCTCGGCGACAGCGTCACCACCGACCACATCTCGCCCGCCGGCTCGATCAAGCCCGAGAGCCCGGCCGGTGAGTGGCTGCTCGAGCACGGCGTCGAGCGGAAGCTCTTCAACTCCTACGGCGCGCGCCGCGGCAACCACGAGATCATGGTGCGCGGCACGTTCGCGAACGTCCGGTTGAAGAACCTGCTCGTGCCCGGTTCCGAGGGCACATGGACGGTGCACGTCCCGAGCGGCGAGGAGATGACGATCTACGCCGCCGCCGACCGCTACCGCGAGGAGGGCACGCCGCTGATCGTGCTCGCCGGCAAGGAGTACGGCTCGGGCTCGTCACGCGACTGGGCCGCGAAGGGCCCGGACCTGCTCGGCGTCCGCGCCGCAATCGCCGAAAGCTACGAGCGGATCCATCGCTCGAACCTGCTGATGTGCGGGATCGTCCCGCTGCAGTTCATGGACGGCGAGAGCCTCGAGACCCTCGGCCTGACCGGCCGCGAGGAGTTCTCGATCACCGGCCTGGAGAACGGCGAGGCCTCCGAGGCGCTCGTCACCGCGGACGGGAAGGAGTTCCGGGTACGCGTGAGGCTCGAGACGCCGAAGGAGCGTGAGTACCTCCGCCACGGCGGGATCTTGCAGTACGTGCTGCGGCGGTTCCTGGCAGAGAGCTGACCCGATGAGGCTCGCCGAGCTCAGCCGCCTTGCCGCGGAGCTCGAGGGTGTCGCCGAGGGTCGCCGCGACGGGCTGCTCGACTGGCGCTACCGCGGGCGCCTCGTCGCACGACAGCTCGACGAGAGCCACGTCGTCATCCGCGCATCGTTCGACTTCCGGGACTTCCTGCTCCACTCGTTTCCGGAGACGTTCTCGGTGCCAAGGCGATTCGCGAAGCACATGATGATCGTCGCCGACCTGGAGAACGGGAATCCCGATGCGATCGAGGACGCCGTCATCGGAGCCTGGGAGCTGCAGTCCGGCAAGTAGATCGACGGATGTCCTAGTACGGTGGCCGAATGAGAATCGCGGTCAGCGTCGACATGGAGGGCGCTTCCCAGCTACGGAGCGTTCGCGAGATCTGGGGCTGCCTGCCCGAGTACTGGGAGACCGGCAAGCCTCGCCTCGAGGACGACGTGGCCGCCGTCTGCGAAGGGCTGCTGGCGGGAGGCGCGTCGGAGCTGGTCGTTCTCGACAACCACGGAGGCAATACGGTCAACGTCTCTGCCGAGGCGTTGCCGACCGGTGCCCGCCTCGAGACGTGGCGTGATTTCGACCTCGCGGACCACGGGGTCGATGCGACCTTCCAGGTGGCCCACCACGCACGCGGTGGCGTCGATGGATTCCTCTCGCATACCTACGTCGCGGGGCTGAGGCTGCGGGCCGGCGGGGAGCTGATCTCGGAGAGCCACGGGCGAGTGTGGGCGTCCGGTCTTCCGCTGCTCGGGATCACCGGGAACGATCTGCTCCAAGAGACACTCGGCTCGCTGTCCGAGACTCCCTTCCTGGTCACGCAGAGGTCGATCGGCCGCGATGGCATGAGCCCGATCTGGGCTGAGCCGGAGGACGGCCGCACCGCGCTCCGCGAGTTCGCCGAGCGATGTCTCCGAGACGCCTCGTCCGTGCCCGCTGCCCCCCAGCCAACCGGCGTGACGTTCGAGGCGAGCATGCCGAACGGAAGCGAGGTCGCAGACCAACTGCTGGAAGCCGGCTGGACACGGTCCGGCGCGGTGGAATTCTCGGCCCAGCTGAGGACGTGGCGCGATGCACGTGAGCTCCTGGCGGCCGCGATGAACGCGGCGCTCGTTCCGTTCATGCCGTACTGGCTCGGCGGCTTCGCGAGCGCAGACGAAGCGGCCGCGGCCGACCAAGGGCGGGTCGAGCAGCTGCGGCTGATCTTCGACGCGTGGGCCGGCGAGTCGCAACCGGAGTGGTACACAGCGCCGGCCGACCCCATGCCCGCCGGGGTCGCCGAGCAGCTAGCAGAGGGCTAGAGCCTCCCGAGCGCGCGCTCGAGTGCGGCGCGATCTGTCGGCGCTCCGTGCGCCGGCAGCACGAGCTCGACCGGCAGCTCGAGCAGCGGCCGCAGGTCTGCGATCACCTGCTCGCGCGTGCAGCCGTGCTCGACGACCTCTTGCGGAACCTCGAAGCCACGGTCGAAGTCGACCAGCGAGTCGCCGGTGACGACCGCGCCCACGCGCTCGAGCCAGAGCACGACGTCGTTGTGCGAGCGGCCGGGGAAGACCTCGACGCCGATCGGCAAGCGGTCACCCGCGGCGAAGACGTGCGCCTCGCCGCGGCCCTCGACGACCAGCCACTCGAGGTCGGAGCTATGCAAGCCGTCCGGGATCTCCGCCGGGTCGAGGCCGTACTTCCGGATCAGGTCGCCCGCGGTGTCCGGCGGCGGCGTGTAGACCGGCGCTCCAAGGCGCTCGACCAGGCTCGGCGCATCGCGTTCGTGCCACGGCGCGGTGAGCACGATCACCGGCTCGCGCCCGGCAGCGAGCGCGAGGATCTCCTCGGGCACGGCCAGCGGATCGAAGAGGAGCAGCCGCACGCCGTCGTCGAACGCGTAGGACGAGACCGCCTGCGGCCACCATTGGTCGTGCGTCCACGCGGGATGCGGCGCTTGCCAGTGCCAGAGCCCGGGTTGAAGCTCGCGCACCGCGCGATGCTAACGCGGCGGAACAGGGCTCGCCCCGGCGCCAGGGCGAGCCCATCTGCGGGGGAGCTACGCGCTCGCGCCGCTCGAGGACGACGGCGCCTGGCCGCGGTCACCCCGAGGTCCGGGCATGCCCGACTCGACGCTCACGACCTCGAACTGCTTGTTCACGTAGACCGAGGCCGGCGTTCCGTCGGCCTTGACCAGGTGGGCCTCGTAGGCCGCGTTGCCGTCGGCGTCGGTCTCGACGCGGACGATCGTCCCGCCGGGCACCTTCGCCTTGGCGAGAGCGGTCACCTTGCTGAGCGCGTCACCGGTCAGCGACGTCTCGTCGCTCCGCTGCCGGCCCCACGCGTGCCCCCCGCTGGGGGCGGCGGCCGGGCCGCTCGCGGCGAACAGCGGTGCGTTCGCCGACGACGAGCCGTTCGAGCTCGACCCGCTGGCCGCGCTCGCGATCCCGTACGTCCCGGCGGTGATGCCGAACGCGAGCGCCGCGAGCACGACGATCCGCTCCGGCGTCCAGCGCTTGACGTTGCCGTTCATCGCTTCACCTCCTTTCGGTCGACTACGAGGCTCAACCTCGCAGCGGAAGCTGAACAACGCCTGTGAGCGGTCTGAGGCTTTCGTAAGAGCTACGCCCGCGCACGCAGGACGGTCACGCCGCCTCGCCGGCACACGCGTCGGTAACCGGCCGCGCGGGCTGCGCGACCGTCAACCGCGAGGTAGCGGTCGTGCTTCTGCCGGAAGATCGGGTCGATCCGCAGCCGGTGCGTCAGGTGCGGGACCAGCGAGCCCGACGCCGCCACCGCCGCCTGCGGCGGGATCCGGTCGAGGCACGAGTCGATCGCCGCGGCCCGCGCCTCGGGCATGTACTCCGACAGCCCTTGCAGCGGCCTGATGACGGCCAGGCTCAGCACGAGCCCGCAGGCGAGCACTCCTGCCAGCCCGAGGCCGCGCACCCGCGCCCCGCGCAGCCGCGTAAGCGAATCGATCGCCGCGAAGGCGAGGATCGGCGCGATCGGGAGCGAGTACTGGAACTTTGCCGTCCAGAAGCTCGGATTGCCGGCCAGGAACCGCTCGGCCACGGTCGGGATCGCAACCAGCAGCAAGGGCGAGAAGAGCGGGAGGAAGAGCCACGCTCCGAACGTGGCCGCCAGCGTCTCGAGCTTGGTGCGGTTGTCGAACGGGGTCGCGAGCACGCGCCAGGGCCGGCGCGCCAGCGCCAGGGGAGCGCTCGTCCATCTCGGCCCGAGGCTCGGATAGTCCCAGTAGTGGTAGCGGCGGCCGGCGATGGCGGGCACGATCGTGCTGATGGTCACGGCGAACCAGGCGCCGGCCAGCGCGACCACGCCGAGCCCGAACCGGCCGCGGCGCTGAACGAGCGCCGCGTAGACGCCCATCGCCGCGAAGGTCAGCGCAACGTCCTCCTTCGAGAGGCACCCGAGCACGAACATCGACCAGAACAGCCTCGCCCGACGCTCGAGCAGCGCGTACAGCCCAAACGAGATCGCCGGCACGGCGAGTGCCAGCTCGTGGAAGTCGAAGATCGCGCCGGCGAGCACACCCCAGAACGCGAGGAAGGCGAGCTGGATTCCGACTGCGCCCACAAGGCCGAGCCGGGATCTCGCCCACCAGAAGATCGGCAGGCTGGCCGCGGCGAGCAGCAGCGCCTGGACGACGAGCAGCACCCGCGCGTCGTTCCAGATCCAATACGCGGGCGCGACGGCCATCAGCGCCGGATGGAAGTGGTCTCCGAGCAGGTTCGGCACGCCCTTGACCGTGTTCCGGACAATCTCGAGATGGCTGTAGCCCCAGATCGTCTGGTCGAAGATGCCAAGGTCGTAGGCGTCGCTCGCGAAGCGATCGTGACGGTAGATCGAGACCACTGAGTAGAAGAGGGCGGCCGCGGAGGCGCAGGCCACTGGCAACGCGGCGACGGCGAGCCGTCGAGCGTCCGGGCGCCTGCCCAGGAGCGGCAACGCTGCGGTGGTCAGGCCGTCCAGTCTAGGCGGGACATCCGCACGGCCGGTAGGCTGAACTCGTCGTGAGCGCCGCCACGCTGCATACGAACCACGGAGCCATCGAAGTCGAGCTGTTCGACGACGACGCGCCCAAGACGGTCGAGAACTTCCGCAAGCTCGCGGGTGACGGCTTCTACGACGGCGTCGTCTTCCACCGTGTGATCCCTGACTTCATGATCCAGGGCGGCGATCCGACCGGCACCGGCATGGGCGGCCCGGGCTACACGTTCGAGGACGAGTTCAACGACCACAAGATCGAGCGCGGCGCCCTGGCGATGGCCAACGCCGGCCCGAACACGAACGGCAGCCAGTTCTTCATCGTCACGACCGGCGCGGCGCCCTGGCTCGACGGCAAGCACACGGTCTTCGGCAAGGTCACCGGCGGCATGGATGCGGTCGACTCGATCGAGAAGACGGACACCGACGCGAACGACAAGCCGCGCGAGCCGGCCGTGATCGAGCGCGTCGAGCTGCCCGGCTAAGGCACCGACTAGGTGGTGCCGACCGTAGAGGCCGTTCCGGCTTTGCCGGTGCGGCCGTCTTAATCCGACCGGCGCCGCTTCAACCAACGGACGAGCTCGATCGCGCCGGTGACCGTGAAGGCGATCGCGAAGGCGAGCAGCAGGCCCTTCCACGGCTGCGCCTCGAACGTGTGCCCGCCGAGGTAGCCGAGCAGCGCCGCGTAGATCGCCCAGATCGATGCCGCGATCGCGTCGAAGAGGACGAAGCGGCGCCACGGGTAGGCGAGCGTCCCGCAGCTGAGCGTCACCACGGTGCGGCCGGCCGGGATGAAGCGCGCGATCACGATCAGCTCGCCGCCGCGCTCCTCGATCTGGCCGTGCGCCCAGGCGACCCGCTCGCGCGCCTTCTCGCCGTCGAAGAACCGCTTCTCGACCCGAATCCCGTAGCGATGGCCGACCCAGTACGAGGTGTTGTCGCCGGCGAACGCTCCGGTCGCTGCGAAGAAGATCACCATCGGCAGGCTCAGGTCGCCAGCCGCGGCGACCACCCCTGCTGTGATGACCGAGGTCTCGCTCGGGACGATCGGGATGAGCGCGTCCAGAAACGCGAGGACGAAGAGGATCGCGTAGGCCCAGCCTGAGGCATTTGCCACGAGATCGGTGAATTGGTGGAACACGCGCGGCGGACACTAACCCCGGTGTTTGGGAGCGGGCTTCCGCGGAAGGAGTCTCGTAACGACTTCGAGGAAAGGGACCTATGTTCGGACGTACCAGGACGCAGGCCGTGAAGGACCATGCGGTCACAAGCAAGGAGTTCGCGCTCGCACTCTCGCGCGACAAGAAGTTCCGCAAGCAGCTGCTCTCGGCGATCGGTCATGGCGCCAAGGCGAAGCGACGCGCCGCGAAGGGCGTCGGCATCGTGGCCGCCGCGACACGGCTCGCGAACGACAAGCAGCTCCGGCGCGAGCTCGACAGGATGACCAAGAACCTGCAGCACGCCTGGAGCCGGGTCGAGGTGAAGCAGAAGCGCAGCCACAAGTTCCGCAACACGATGCTCGTGCTCGGCGGCGGCGCGGCCGCGGCCGGCGCTGCGCTCAAGCTCCGTGGCAAGCAGAGCTCGAACGGCACGGGGATCAGCACGATCGACGAGTCGATCGAGGTCGACGTGCCGGTCTCGACCTCCTACAACCAGTGGACGCAGTTCGAGGAGTTCCCGCTCTTCATGGAGGGCGTCGACGACGTCCA
>DATIOF010000109.1:0-15292 GCA_035473395.1 Gaiellaceae bacterium | reverse complement strand
CGAGGGCCGCCACCGTCGCTCCGAGCAGGGCGAGCTTCATCACGGCGACTACACCGCCGCGGGCCTCGCGGTTCCGCTAACTGCGCTCGAGTTCGCTGGCGTCCTTGTCGCTGAGCTCGAGGTCTGCAGCGGCCAGGATCGGCTCGACCTGGTCCGGCCGCCGAAAGCCCGTGATCGCGCCGTCGACGGCCGGGTTGCGCAGCGTCCACGCGACCGCCACGGCTCCGGGCGAGACGCCGTGCCGGTCGGCCACGCGCTCGAGCCGCTCGACGACTTCGAGGTTGCGCGAGAGCTGCGGCTCCTGGAAGCGCTCGCTGCGCCGACGCCAGTCGTTGTCCGGCAGGCTCTCGATCCGCTCGCGCGTCATCTTCCCGGTCAGCAGGCCCGCGGCCATCGGCGAGTAGACGATCACGCCGATCCCCGCCTCCTTGCAGAACGGCAGGATCTCCGGCTCGCCCTCGCGGTCGAGCAGCGAGTACTGCGGCTGCAGCGTCTCGACCGGCGCGATCGCCTGGGCGCGGCGCAGCTGCTCGACGCTGAAGTTCGAGACGCCGATGTGGCGCGCGAGGCCCTCGTCGCGCAGCTCCACCAGCGTCGACCAGCCCTCCTCGACCTCCTCGTCAGGGCTCGGAAAATGGATCTGGTAGAGGTCGACCGCGTCGAGCCCGAGACGCGAGAGGCTGCCCTCGATCTCACGCCTGAGCGAGTCGCGCTTCAGGCTCTGCACCGTCGTTCGGTCCGGGCCCTCGGGCTGCCCGCCCTTGGTGAAGATGAACGGCCGCTGGTCGAGACCGGCGATCGCGCGACCGACGACCTGCTCCGAGTGGCCGAAGCCGTACTGCGCCGCTGTGTCGATCCAGTTCACGCCGAGCTCGAGGGCGCGGTGGATCGCGGCGATCGAGTCGCCGTCGTCCTGGTCGCCCCAGCCCCAGTCGTACTCGGCGCCGCCGATCGCCCAGGCGCCGAGGCCGACGCGGCTGATCTCCATCCCGGTGGCGCCGAGCTCGGTCGTTCTCACGCGGCCACGGTGATCGACCCGGCGAACGCGCGGCGCAGCTGCACGAAGAGCGCCTCCAGGGCGAGGGCCGGCGAAAGCTGGAACTCCTCGAAACGGCGCCAGGTCTCGCGCACGAGCTCGGCGGCGCGCTCGGCGCCCTCGAGCCGCTCGAGCGTCCCGTCCTCGCGCAGCTCCTCGGCCCGGTCGACGTGGACGAGCGCCTTCTCGGCGCCGGCGGCCGCGGCGACGAGGTCGCGGTACCAGGACGCCAGCTCCTCCAGCGAGGCGAGCAGCTCCTCGCGCTCGGCCCCGCGCGCGGCTCGCTTGACGCGCTGCTCGGCCTCGCGGGCGGTCAGGTCGAGGCCCTCGACGGCGGCCTCCTCGCGCTCCTTCGCTTCGGCCGCGCGCTCGCGCGAAGCTTCCACCAGTCCGCGCGCCGCCGCCGCGGCGTTGAACTCCGCCGCGTAGACGGAGCGCGCCGTCTCGAGCAGCGCACCGCGTCGCTTCGCGGACGCCGGATCGAGCAGGCGCTCGGCCCGGTCGAGCCGTCCGCTCGCCACGCGGGCGATCGAGGTCGCCTCTTCCTCCGAGAGCTGCGGCGCCCGCGCGACCACCTCGGCGCGCACCGCGCGCTCGGAGAGCCGCCGGAACGGGATCGCCTGACAGCGCGAGCGGATCGTGTCGGGCAGCGGCCCGACCTCGTCGGCGACGAGCGCGATCACCGCGTACTCGGGCGGCTCCTCGAGGTCCTTCAGCAGGGCGTCGGCCGCCTCGTCGTTCAGCAGGTGCGCGCCGAAGACGAGGTACACGCGCCGCTGCGCCTCGAATGGGCGCATGTGCAGGTCGCGCCGCATCTCGCGGACGGCGTCGATCCGGATCTGGTCGCCGAGCGGCTCGAGCACGTACAGGTCGGGATGCGAGCGCCGCTCGACACGCGGGTCGCCGCCGAGCAGCTCCGAGGCGAATGCCAGCGCCGTCGCGCGCTTGCCGACGCCGGCTGGCCCGTGGAAGAGGTACGCGTGCGCCGGGCCCTCGGCGAGAGCCGCCAGCAGGAGCCGCTTCGCCTCGTCCTGCTCAGGAACGCTGTCGAAGCTCAGCGAGCACCTCCTCGGCGATCTCGCGCGGCGGGCGCGTGCCGTCGATCGTCTGGATTCTCTCCGGAAAGACCTCGGCGAGCTGGCGGTACGCAGCGTCGACGCTCGCGCGAAAGTCGTCGTCCTCGCGCTCGATGCGGTCGCCGTCGGAGCCGACGCGGCGCGCCGACTCGGCCGGGTCGACCAGCAGCAGGAAGGTGCGGTCTGGCAGCACGCCGAGCACCGCCTGGAGGTTCAGCTCGAGCACGCGGTCGAGCCCGAGCCCGCGCGCGATGCCCTGGTAGGCGAGCGACGAGTCGAGGTAGCGGTCGCAGATCACGTCCGCGCCGCGCTCAAGCGCCGGCGCGATCACCTCTTCGAGCAGCTGCGCCCGCGCGGCCGCGAACAGGGCCGCCTCGGCCCACGGCGTGACGTCGCCCTGGTGCAGGAGCAGCTCGCGGATCCGCTCGCCGAGCTCCGTCCCGCCCGGCTCGCGCGTGGCCACGACGTCGCGGCCCTCGCCGGCGAGCGCCTCGGCGAGCAGGTTGGCCTGGGTCGACTTGCCTGAGCCGTCGAGCCCTTCGAAGGTGACGAACATGTGCGCCGCCTAGGATATGAGCCAGTGCGAGCGATCGTCACAGGGGGCGCCGGGTTCATCGGCTCGCACGTCGTCGAGGCGCTGCTGGCGCGCGGCGACGAGGTGACGGTCGTGGACGACCTCTCGAACGGGAAGCGCGAGAACGTGCCCGAAGGCGTGCCGCTCGTGGAGCGCGACGTCCGCGAGGGGCTCGGCGACGTCTTCGAGCAAGCGGAGGTCTGCTTCCACCTCGCCGCCCAAGTGGACGTGCGCGTCTCGGTCGAGCGGCCCACACACGACGCGTCCGTGAACGTGCTCGGGACGATCGAGGTGCTCGAGGCCGCGCGCGCGCACGAGACGCAGGTCGTCTTCAGCTCGACGGGCGGCGCGATCTACGGCGAGTGCGACGGGCCCGCGACCGAGGAGGCGGCGCGACGGCCGCTCGCGCCCTACGGCGTCTCGAAGCTCGCGGGCGAGGAGTACCTGGCGGCCTTCAACCGACTCTACGGGACGCGGCATGTCTCGCTCCGCTACGGCAACGTCTACGGGCCGCGGCAGGACCCGCACGGCGAGGCCGGCGTGGTCGCGATCTTCCTCGGCTCGCTGGCCGAAGGGCGGGCGCCGCGGATCTTCGGCGACGGCTTGCAGACGCGCGACTACGTCTACGCCGGCGACGTGGCGCGGGCGACGGTCGCGGCGGCCGGGCAGGACGGCGGCGTCTTCAACGTCGGCACGGGCAGCGAGACCTCGGTGGTCGAGCTCTACGACGCCTGCCGCCGCGTCGCGGGGTCGTCACTCGACGCGGAGCAGGCGCCCGCGCGGCTCGGCGAGCTGCAGCGGAGCGTGCTCGACGTCTCGCGCGCCGAGCGCGAGCTGGGCTGGCGGCCAGAGGTGCCGCTGGAAGAGGGCCTGCGCCTGACCTGGGAGTCGATCTCGAGCTAGCAGGAGGGCGGCAAGCGGCGGCGAATCGAACGATCCGCCGTGGAGCACGTCCTTCCGCATCCGAGCCCGCCCGGCCCCGAACGCCACCACCCCTGGCGCACGATCGCCGTCGTCGCCGCCGGGCTGGCGATGCTCGAGCTGCTCGGCCTGGTGGTCGTCGGCGTGGCGCTGGTGGCCAAGCCGATGGCGCACCACGCGATTGCCGAGGCCGTCAAGGCGCCGGCCGTGACCAAGCCGAAGCCGGAGCCGACGCTCCCGCTGCTGCCGCGCCGCCTGACCTCGGTCACGATCCTGAACGGCAACGGCGTCGCGGGCGCCGCCGCGTCCGAGGCCTCGCGCGTGCGCGCGCGCGGGTACATCGTCGGCAAGGTCGGGAACGCGCCGCGCGGCAGCTACGGGCACAGCGTCGTGATGTACCGAGCCGGCCGCGTGCGCGAGGCGCGCCGCCTGGCCCGCGACCTCGGCGTCGCGATCGTCTCGCCGCTCGACGGGTTGCGCAAGGGCGACCTGCACGGCGCCAAGCTGGCCCTGGTCGTCGGCGGCTAGGCCGGCCCCTATCATCGGCGGGTGCCTTCGGACGACCCGCGCAAGCAGGCCGAGATCGACTACCCGTCGCGCGTCGGCGACGAGGGCCGGGACTGGATTCGGTCGAAACCGTTTCGGCACAACCCACGCGAGTCCGCGCGCTTCCTGATCGACTTCGGCTACGTCCTGCAGCTCCTCGACCTGCACGTGGGCACGAGCCTGGTCGAGCTCGGTTGCGGCTCCGGCTGGATGACCCGCCTCGCAGCGCGGCACGGCGTTCACGCCGAGGGCTACGACATCTCGCCGGAGATGATCGCGATCGCCCGCGAGGAGGCCGCGCGCGAAGGGCTCGACGTCGTCTTCGAGGCCGGCGACTACGAGCAGCTCGACCTCGGCCACCGCTTCGACGCCTGCCTGATCTACGACGCGCTCCACCACAGCGAGCGGCCCGAGCTCGTGCTCGCGGCAGCGCACCGGGCGCTCAAGCCGGGCGGCCGGATCCTCGTCGCCGAGCCGAACTGGAAGCAGCGCTACCAGGGGCGCGGTGCTTCGGACGCGTACGGGACGACCGAGCTCGGCTACAGCCCGCGACGCCTGAAGCGGCTGCTGCGCGAGGCCGGCTTCACGGAGATCCGGCGCTTCCACAACAACCGCAAGCGGCTCTTCTCGAACTCGCCGGCCGACACGGCCGCGCACCTCGCCGAGCCGCTGACCTACCGCCTGCTCGCGCCCTTCTGGACGCAGATCTGGCTGCGCGCCCGGGCCGGCTGACGACCAGCCGGCCCGGAGCGCGAATGCCCTAGCCGATCGGGACCCGCACGACGCGTCCCTGTCCGGCCGGGAAGCCGAACCCCTGCTCGGACACGTACAGCGCCTCGTCAGGCCCGGCGGTCATCCCGGTCGGGAAGACCAGGCCGGAGACGATCGTCTTGTCGGGCCCGTTCTTGCCGATCCGCACGATCGCGCCGGTTCCGGGCGTCGGCCCGCCGGGCGTGGCGCTCGACTCGAGCGCGTACAGCTTCCCGTCCGAGAACGCGAGGCCGAGCACCTGCTCGACCCCGGTGGCCCGCACGGTCAGGTTGTGACCGTTCAGCGTCCAGACCTTTTCGTTCGGGGTGTTGCCGTCCCCGGGCCCGAAGACGCCGAGGTTGGAGATCACGAAGGCCGGGTGCCCGTGCTCGTCGTGCGCCCAGCTGTGGCCGTGGTGACCATGGTGGTCGCCGTCGCCGTGATCCTCATCGTCGCCTTCGTGTCCCGGCGAAGCGATCGCCGTCGGGACGACGTGCCCGACCACGGCGGAGATGTCGAGCACGCGGCTGATCGACCCTGAGGTCGAGACGCGGTCGAGCTCGCCGTGGTTCGAGTCCATCGGATAGAGCGCGTCGCCGGCGACGCCCATGCTGTACCAGGTGCCGTCGGGCTCGAAGTCCTCGTCGTCCGGCTGTGCCACGGGATGCGAGGCCTGGAACGCGCTCAGGTTCGCGATCAGCGTCCACGAGTTGCCCGGGCCGACGCGGAACACGCCGTTCGGCACGGTCGGCACGCCGTGCGAACAGCCGGCGCCGGCGAGCAGGCCGTAGAGCGTGTGCCCGACGAACTGCACGGCCGAGACGCCGCTGACCAGATTCCCCAACGCCGGTGAGGTCTGGCTCGAGGGCAGCGCGCTCACGACGGTCGAGACGACGCCGTGGCGGCTGATCTTCGAAATGCGTCCTCCGAGCGTCGGGCTGTTCGTGCTGCCGAAGTACGGTGCCGCGTCGCCGTGGGCCTGCGGACAGGGATCGCTGGCGGAGCTGTGCGTCCCACCGAGGCCGCCTTCGGCCACATAGAGGTACCCGTCCGGGCCGAACGTCAGCCCGCGGGGATTGTTGAAGCCGGTCGCGACGATGGACATCGCGCCCGACGACTTGGGCTTCGCGAGCGCGGTTCCGCTCCCCACGACTCCCGCTACCAAGGCGACAAGCGCCAATGCGATGGTGGTTTGCCTCATCGGGCCTCCCTTCTCGCAGTTCCTGCCGAGCGCACCGTGCCACAAACGACTAGCCGTTGGCGGCCTTGGCCTGCTGCAGCGCGCCGGTCGTGACCGGGTTGAGCCGGTCGAGCTCGACCGCGCGCTCAAGCGCCGGGATCGCTCGGCCGAAGTCCCGCTGGCCCTCCTCGAAGGTGCCGAGCTCCCACCACGGGCGCCAGTTCAGCGGCTGCAGCTCGACCGCGTCGATGTAGAGCTGCCGCGCGCCCTGAGGGTCGCCGAGCTGCTCCAGCGCTTGTGCCTGCACGAGGAGCGGGTCGATCGCGAGCGGGTTCAGCGATCGCGCATCGCGCGCATCGCGGTAGGCGACCAGCGGCCGCATGTCCGCCAGGGCGGCGCGCGCCGAGTCCGTCGAGCGCTCCCCGAACCACGGCGTCAGCAGCGAGAGCGCGACCGCGATCGCGACGACGGCCGGCAGCGGCGCCCACGCGATCCGCGGCTCGTCGCGCACGGCCCGCCCGCCGAGTAGCGCGCCGACCGAGAGCAGGAACGGCCCGGTGACCGCGACGAAGTCCCAGTCGAAGTCGACCAGCGAGTGCATCACGTAGGCCGCCGCGAGCACGGCCAGCGCGACCACGGCGGGATCGCGCCCGCGCACGCGACGCCAGACGCCGACCGCGGCAGCGACGATCGAGGCGATGGCGACGAAGAGGCCGACCAGCCCGGTCTCGCTCAGGAACTGCAGCGGAACGTTGTGCGGCTCGGTGACGACGATGTTGTTCTTGCGCAGCAGCCGGTGGGTCAGGTCGAACGTCCCGGCCCCTGTGCCGCGGACCGGTTGCGCCCGCCAGGCTTTCCACGCCTCCTGCCACCAGAGCCAGCGGCTGGACGAGCTCGCGTTCGCCAAGTGCTGCGGGCCGCCCTGCAGCGAGGCGTCGGTCGGCTGCGAGGTGAACTCGCGGAACCACCCCTGCGGCTTCGCCTCCGCGACGAGCACGACCAAACCGACCGCCACCCCGGCGACGAGCACGCCGAGCGCGACCCGCCCGACCAGCGCGCGCCGGGCGTCGGACAACGGCCGCCGCTCCTCGGCGAGCGACCCGAGGTAGGCGAGCGCCGCCACCGCCACCGCTGCGAGCACGAAGACGACCGCGAACCAGGCGCCGTCGTGCGCGCGCACCGAGTGCGGCTGGCCGTCCGAGGAGAGCCCTGGCCGCGAGAAGGCCCAGACCGCGACCCCGAGCCCGGCCCCGCCGCCGAGCAGCAGCGCTGCGGCGCTCTCGACCCGCGGCGAGCCGAGCACGAGCCACAGCACGATCGCCACTCCGGCTGCCAGCACGCCGCCGCGCGAATAGGTCAGCAAGAGCCCGACGACGAGCGCGTAGATGTAGACCACGCCGGCCGAGCGCAGCCAGTGCCGGTGCTCCCGCCGCGCCGCCAGCCACACCGCGAGCGGCAATGCCATCGCAAACAGCAGGCCGAGCGCGTTCCAGTAGCCGATCGGCGAGCTCAGCCGAGCCACGCGACCGGACGAGCCGAGCGCCGGGATCGCCTTCCCGAGCAGCGCCCAGCCAAGCGGCAGCGCCAGCACGCCCGCCAGCACGTAGGCCCACTCTCGCACCCACGGCCCGAGCCAGAGCCCGACCACCGCGAACGCAAGGTAGACGAGCCCGCGGTTGAAGTACGCCCACGAGCGGTCGCCCTCGATCGACCAGATCACCGAGATCCCGTTCCAGCAGACGAAGGCCGCGAAGAAGCCGAGCGCGACCACGGCCTCGCGCGAGAACGCCGGCCGCGGCAGACCCGCCAACGCGCTGACCACGACCGCCGTCGCCACCGCCAGCGCCACCACGCCGATCCAGACGAGCCGTCCGCCGGACGACCCGTACGAGAAAAGCACCGAGACCGCCGCCAGGGTCCCGCCGGCACCGAGCAGCAGCCGAGCCGCCCAGCGATCCAGCGCCCTGAGCATCAGCGCAGGAGGCTAACATCAGGCGACGTCGAATCCGTCGTTTACAATTTGCTTACTCGGGGATCACTGCCCCCTCAAGGTAGGCCTGCAGACTACGGATCGGCCCCAGGCTCCACCCGGTATGCGCATCCGTCCAGCCGCCATCACGCTCGCCCTGCTCGCCCTCGTGGCGGGGCTCGCAGCAGCCGTCGTGATGCCCTCCTCCGCCGCGGCGAGCACCAAGCCGTGCTGGGAGCGGGTGATCGACGACTGGCTCGACAACGGCACGATCGACGGGCACTACAAGGCGTCGTGCTACCAGCAGGCGCTGAAGCACGTGCCGGAGGACTTGCGTGACTACTCGAACATCACCGACGCGATCTCGGCTGCGTTGAGCGCCTCGCTCCGCGGCGACGGCACCGGCAACGGCACCACCACGCCGGGCACCACCAACGGTTCGGGCCCGGGCTCCGGGAACAGCGACCCGAACGGCGGCCCCCCGCGCAAGACCCAAGGCGTTCCTCCGCAGTCGCTCTACAGCCAGGGGATCAACCACCTCGGAACGACCAAGGCCAGCTCGATCCCGATCCCGCTGCTCGTGCTCGCCGCCCTCGGCGCGCTGCTCCTCCTCAGTGCCGGCGGCCTGGCAGCAAGCAAGCGCATCAAGGCCCACCGCCCAGCACCTCCTCGTTAGCGGCGTCGAGCGTCCCGCAATCAGGCCGCGGGCGGAAGCCCCTCCTCGTCCTCGTAGATCCGGTCGCCGCGGTGCAGGCGCCGCGCGATCTCGTAGGTCTGGCGCTGCGAGCGCGCGGTCGAGGCATGCGCCGCGAGGTAGCGCGCGGCCGCGATGAGCGGCAGGTCGGCGCCGCCCATGCCCAGCAGGAGCTCGTGCTGGCGGACCGCGCCCTCGACGCACTGGATCGTGTGGAAGTTCCGATCCTCACGCAGCAGGCAAGCGCCGAGCTCGGCCACCAGCCGGTCCGGGTCGCCGCCCGCGCCGAGGTAGGACGCGACGAGCTGGCCGGCCTCGTCGACCTGCTGCTGGCGGTCGAGCAGGTCGCGCAGCTCACCGAGCAGCGCATCCGGGTCGCCGCCCAGCGGCTTCGGCAGTCGCGTGGCCGGCACGTTCAGGAAACGGTCGAGGTAGACGCTCATCGCTGCGTCGAGCACGCCACGCACGAGCTCTGGCGAAGCCGACCGCCGCAGGCCCTGCTCGACCGCGTTCGCGAACGTGAATGTGTGCAGCGCGGTGTCCCAGTCGCCGAACTCGTTGCTCGTCGGGAAACGGGCGATCCGCGTCGCAGCCGCGAACGTCACCGCCGACGCGAGCTCGACCTCAGTCGCGCCCTCGCTCAGCGCGGCGAGCAGCGCCTCGAGGATCGCATCCGCCTGGTCGGAAAGGAGCGTCTCGACGAGCTCCGCGCGCCCCCGCCAGCCGCCTCGCACTGAGGCGAGGGCCTCGGGCAGCTGCTCGAACGCGTCCTCTAGCAGCGAAACGAGGTCGACCGGATTACGCCAGGCGTTTGCCTCCTCCATCCGTTCGGCGAGGGCGAGCTGCGCAGGCAGCGATGCGAGCACGGCCTCGGCCCGCTCCCAGCCGCCGGCGTCCAGCGCCTCGAGCGCCTTGTTCACGAAGTCGAGCGTGTGGCCGCCATCGAGGTACCGGTGGTCGGTCGCAGCGGCGAAGAGCATGTCGGCGAGCTCCGCCTGCGACGCCCCGGAGCGCACCGCCGAGACCAGGGCGCGTTCGGCGCCCTCGGCGTCACGCACCTCGACGAAGCCGCGGAACCAGCGCGCCAGCCGTGCCTGCTCGACATCGCCGCCGGGAAGCGGCTCGAGCGGGAACCGCGGCTCCATTCCGGCCGAGTCGGAGGCGACGTCCGCGAGCCCGTGGTAAAGCGCCGCGGCGCGCTCGCCGGCCTCCAGCCGCGGCACGAGGTTCATCAGGCAAGAGAGCGTGGTCAGGCCGCGGAACCAGCCCCCGCCGCGCCGCGCGACGCCGAAGTCGAGTCCCTCGCGGAATGCGTCGGCCCCGCTCGGGTCGGCTTCCGCGAGCACGATCGCCGCCTTCGCGACGACCAGCGCGATGTCGCGCTCGAGCCCGACGTGCAACCGCGTGCGCTGGTGCTCGACCGGGTCCCGGCGCGGCGTGACGTCGACATAGATCTCACCGTCCTCGACCTCGACCGGAAAACGGCGCAGTTCGTCGGCCCACTGGTCGAAGGTGCCGCCGCTACAGAGGTCGAAGCGCGCGTGATGCCAGTGACACGTGAGGATCCCGTCGCTGACCGAGCCGCGGTGGAGCGGGAAGCCCATGTGCGGGCAGCGATTGTCGACGGCGTGCACCTCGCCGCCCTCGAGCAACAGGCACACGGTGTTCCCCTCGACGCCGACGACGATCCGCCCCTGCTTCTCGAGCTCGTCGAGCGAGGCGACTCGCTTCCGCTGAGCGGTCTCCACGATTGCCATCTTCGGGCAGCGTAGAACCTCAACTATGGTTTAAGTCAAGTGGCCGGCGAGCTATCGATCGGAGACGTGGCCAGGCGAAGCGGGGTCGCGCCCTCGGCGCTGCGCTTCTACGAGCGTCGCGGCCTGATCGCCTCGACCCGGACGGACGGCAACCAGCGCCGCTACGACCGCGCCGTTCTTCGCCGGATCGCACTCGTCCAGGCGGGCCGAGCCGCGGGCATCTCGCTTGTCGAGATCCGCGGAGCACTGTCGAGCTTGCCGACGAGCCGGACGCCGAGCCGGCGCGACTGGGAGCGCCTGTCGAGCCGCTGGCGCAACGACCTCGACGCACGCATCGAAACCCTGCAGGCCCTGCGCGAGCGCCTGACCACGTGCATCGGCTGCGGGTGCCTCTCGATCGACCGCTGCGAGCTCCTGAACGCAGACGACGAAGCTGCCGCCAAGGGCCCCGGCGCGCACTACCTCAGGGAGGGCTAGCCGGGGCTCGGCGCGGGCCGGCGCTCGCCGTCATCGGCCGCCTCGACCTCGATCCGCGGGAGCCACTCCAGCCAGCTCGGCAGGTACCAGTTCCACGAGCCGAGCAGGCGCATCGCCGCCGGTAGCAGCACCGACCGGATGATGGTGGCGTCGATCAGCAGCGCGACGGCGACGCCGAAGCCCATCTGCTGGAACATGACGAGATCGCCCATCGCGAAGCCGCCGAAGACGGCGACGATGATCAGCGCCGCGCCGGTGATCAGCCGCGCGGTCGACGAGACCGCGTGGGTGACCGCTTCGGTCGTCGAATCGCCGCGGTCGTAGCGCTCTTTGATCCGGCTGAGCAGGAACACCTGGTAATCCATCGAGAGCCCGAACAGCACCGAGAAGAGGAACAGCGGCACCCAGGCCTCGATCGCATGCACGCGCTGGAAGCCGAGCAGGCCGTTCCCCCAGCCGTGCAGGAAGACGAGGATCACCAGGCCGTAGGCGGCGCCGACCGAGAGTAGGTTGAGCGCGATCGAGGTCGCGGCGACGACGATCGAGCGGAAGACGACTGTCAGCAACACGAAGCTCAGCCCGAGCACGTAGACGAAGACGAGCGGCAGCCAGGCGTTCATCGCATCGATGAAGTCGACGTTGTCGGCCGTGTCGCCGCCGACGAGCACGCGGGCGTCGGCGCCCCGGAAGGCACCGGGGATCACGGTCGAGCGGAGGCGCCGAATCCCGGCGAGGGCGCGCTCGCCCGTCTTGTCGCCCGCAACGATCACGCCAATCGCGGCCGCACGGCCGTCCGGCGCGACCCGTAGGTCGCTGCCGCCGCCGAAGACCGGGTCGCCCGCGAGCTCGCGGCGCAGCCGCACGATTCCGGCGTGGACGCGGGGCGAGCGCACGTCGCCGACCACCGCGATCAGCGCCGGGCTCGAGCTCTGCTGCGGGAAGTCGCGCGCGAGCGCGTTGAAGCCCTGCTTCGACTCGAGCCGGTTTGGCAGCGTGCTGACGCCGCTGGCGCCCAGCTTCAGCCCGAAGGCAGGCAAAGCCAGCACGAGCAGCAGCGACCCAAAGGTCACCAGGCTGACGACCGGCCGTCGCATGACGTCGCGCACGACCGCGCCCCAGAAGCGTCCCTCGCCGGTCGGGTTCCGGCCGATCCAGGGCAGCCGCAGCGAGTTGATGCGATCGCCGAGCAGCCCGAGCAGCGCCGGCAGCAACGTCAGCGCCGCGAGCACGGAGACGATCGCGACCGAGATCGCCCCGACGGCGAGGCTCTTCATCACGTTCGAGGGCACGAGCAGCATCCCGCTCAGCGCGATCACGAAGACCGTGCCGCTGAAGAGCACCGCGCGGCTGGAGGTCGCGCCCGACCTCGCGATCGCCTCGACCTCCGAGCGGCCGGCCGCGCGCTCCTCGCGGTAGCGCGAGAGGACGAACAGCGAGTAGTCGATCCCGAGCGCCAGGCCCATGCCGGTGAGCATGTTCACGAAGAAGACCGAGAGGGAGAACCCGGCGGCGATGGGCCCGCAGAGCCCGAGGGCGACGACGATCGAGATGATCGCCATCAGGAGTGGGATCAGCCCCGCGACGACCGCGCCGAAGACGACGAGCAGCACGATCAGCGCCGCCGGCAGGCCGAACTCGAGCTCGCCCGACTTGAGATCGTGCTGGGAGAGGTCGTTGAAGTCGTGGTCGAGCGTCCCCTCGCCGGTCATCACGACGCTGAAGCCTTCTTGCCCGTTGCTCTGCTCGACCACCGGCAGGAGCGGGTCGACGTCCGCCTGTCGCTGGATCCCGATCAGCACGGCGTGACGGTCGCGAGACACCGCCAGCGCGGACGCACGATGGACGACCCCCGTCGCCTTGGCCCGGACGACGAGCCCGGCCGCGAAGCGCCGGAAGGCGGGGTCCGCGACCGTCCTGGTCGGCGAGCGGACGACGATCAGCTCGTCGACACCGCGCCGGTCGGTGGGGAAGCTGGAGAAGATCCGCTCCGCCTGGGCGGACTCGGGGTTGTTCGTGACGTGCCCGTTCGTGCTCAGGTTGCCCGGCAGCAGCGTGACGGCGAGGCCAAGCGCAAGAACGATCGCGCCGAGCCAGCCGAGCAGCACCCGCCACGGATGCCGGCTCGAGGCTCGCGCGAGGCGCTCGGTCAGGCCCATCAGTGCTTGTTCGTCCCTTCGTGAATCGCCTTCGTCAGCTCCAGGATCTGGTTCGAGAGATCGAGGAGCTCACGATTCTGCCTGTCCTCCTCGCGCACCGTCTTCCACTCCAGGTTCGCGACGACCTGGCGCTTCGCGTCGGCCCGGTTCTGGCTGATCATCACGAACGTCGAGAGGAAGATCGCCTCGAGCGAGACGATCATCGTCAGCAGGCCGAACGGGTACTTCTCGACGCGGAAGACGATCCAGCTGCCGAACCAGAGGATGTGCAGGTAGACGAACATCATCGAGCCGGCGAAGTCGGTGATCTTGTCGGCGATCCGGTTCTGGACGCTCTCGGCCCGTTCCCTTGCCGCCTTGGCGAGCGCCGGGTTCACCTGGATCGGCAGCTTCTCCAGGCGCTCGTGCAGCTCGGTCTGCAGCTCGGCTGTATCCATCTCGACCTTCTTTCGGGAGGATGTCGGTCATAGGATCTTCCATCGCCACGATCGCGCTAGCCAGTGTCCTCGGCGACCTCTGGAACTGGGTCTCCGGCGTCTTCCAGCGGATCGGCGACGTCTCGCCGTACTGGATCGTCCTGGCGCTGGGCCTGAAGACCTGTGAATCGGCGCTCCTCGGCCTTACCTGGCGGAACATCCTGCGCGCCGCCTACCCGAAGGGCGGCCTCTCGTTCAAGACCGCCTGGGGCGCGTCACAGGGCGGAACGGCGATCAACGCGCTCGCGCCGGCCCAGGCCGGGACCGCCGCGATGATCGGCATCTTCCGGACGAGCATCCCCGGCGCCTCGGTCGCGGGCGTGACTTCCGCGACAGTCGTCCAGTCGGCGTTCTTCATCGTCGCGAGCGCGGTGCTGGTGCTCGGCGTCGGGATCTTCCGCCCGCACACGGTCTCGAAGGGCACGCCGGCCGACGAGTCGAGCAATTTCTTCGCCTCGCACCCGGTGGTGATTCCCCTGATCGCCGTCGCCGTGCTCGCCGCGGCCTACTTCATCTGGCCGCACGTCAAGCCCTGGTTCCAGAAGGAGTGGCACAAGGCCAAGCAGGGCGCCGCGATCTTCAGCGACTGGGGGCGCTACTTCAGGACCGTGGCCGCGCCGTCAGCCGCCTCGTACGTCTGCCGGATCGGCGTGAACACGATCTTCATGGCGGCCTTCGGGATACCGGTCACGGCGTTCACGATCTTCCTGGTCGCCTCGTCCCACATGCTCTCCGGGATCTTCGCGATCACCCCAGGCGGGGTCGGCCAGACGCAGGCACTCGACGTCGCCACGCTGAGCAAGTACTCGTCGACCAAGAGCGTCGCGGCCTTCTCGATCACGCAGGACTCGATCCTGACGATCTGGAACGTCGTCCTGGGGATCGCCGTGATGCTCTGGGCCTTCGGCTGGCATCAGGTGCGCGACCTGCTCATGAAGAGCCGCCACAAGAAGCCGGCGCACGAGCCGGCCGCGCCCTGACTCAGACGCCCGCCGCGTGCTGGATCTCGCGAACGCGGAAGGCGAGCACGAGGTCTCGCACGCCGCGGATGATCGCGAACGCGGCCACCCAGGCCACGAGCAGCACGGCGCTGCGCCCGTAGTAGCCGGCCGCCCAGAACCCGAGCACGAGCTCGATGATCCCGCCCACCAGCTGGAGCCACCAGACCTCGATCTCGTGGCGGGTGGAGATGGCGATCACGATGTCGAATGTCCCCGCGAAGATCAGGAAGAAGCTGAAGACCGCGGCCAGCGCGACGAAGGTGTTGCCCGGGTGGATGAACGCGGCGATGCCGGCGACGAAGAAGATGAGCGACAGCACCGCGTGGAGCAGCTTCCACCAGCCCGCGGCCAGGAACAGCACTCCGATCTCGGCCGCGCCGGCGAAGATGGCGACGAAGCCGAACAGGATCGAGATCGACGACACCGAGGTGTAGTCGAAGCGCAGCAGGATCACCGAGACGACGATCCAGGCGGTGCCGGTGATCAGCATCAGCCACCAGGGCGGCAGCGTCTCAGCGAGCGTTCGCCGGGCGGCCATCGTCGTGATCATGAGGAGCTCCTTCCGGTCGTTCTGTTGGCTCGCGGCGATGCTCTCACACTCGAGCCCTTAGCGCTTTCTCGGGATGACCAGATCTGCCGAGCTGCTCTGCGGCGGCGAGAGGCTTTCGTCGACGCAGCC
>DATIOF010000108.1:0-19557 GCA_035473395.1 Gaiellaceae bacterium | reverse complement strand
GTCTCGCGCCCGAACGCGTGCCGCTGGTAGGTGCGGATCTCGGAGCGCACGTCGAACGAGCGCAAGAGGGCGAACGCACGACGGGCGGCCGCAGGGCTGGAGAGGTCGAGATGGAGCCGCACCTCCCCGCGCCCGAGCAGGTGCAGCCGGCCGGCGAAGTGGAAGAGCGCCGACAGCTCCGCCAGCCGGTCGCACTCGCGCGCGGGCGCGATCCCGGCCAGCTCGGCGCGGACGTCCTCAGAGAACGACACCTTCGAGCTCCAGCAGCCGTCGCTTGTAGTCGGGTCCCAGCGACCCGTACGAGCCGAGGCCGTCGGCCCCGACCACCCGGTGGCACGGGACGAAGAGCGCGAAGCGGTTCGCCGCGCAGACCGAGCCGACCGCGCGCTGCGCATTCGGATGGCCCGCCAGCGCCGCGACCTCGCCGTAGCTCGCCGTCTCGCCATACGGGATCGAGCGCATCGCGTCCATCGTCGCCCGCTGGAACGGCGTGCACCAGTCGAGCTCCAGCGCGACGTCGTCGAACGTCTCACGGCTGCCGCCGAGGTACGCCCGGATCCGTTCGACCAGCGGGTGCGCCCCGTGATCGGCGACGACGGCCAGCGGCAGCTCGTGCCAGGCGACGAGCCCGTCTACGAAGCCCAGCTCACCGCCTCCCCACCCCTGCACCTCGTACTGGATCCGTTCGACCATCGCCGCGAATCGTAGAATCCGCCGCATGAGCCGCCCAGCGATCTTCCGGCCGCCGCCTCCTCGCAACGAGCCCGTCCTCGGGTACGAGCCCGGCTCGCCCGAGCGCGCCGAGGTGCAGGCGCGGCTGACCGAGATGGCCAGGGAGCCGATCGAGATCCCCGTCGTGATCGGCGGCGAGGAGATCCGCACCGGCGACACCTTCGACGCGGTCATGCCGCACGACAAGGAGCACGTCCTCGCGCATGTGCACAAGGCGGGCGCGGCCGAGGTCGACAAGGCGATCGCCGCTTCGGCCGAGGCCTGGGAGGACTGGCACCGCCTGCCGTGGGAGGAGCGCGCCGCGGTCTTCCTGCGCGCCGCCGAGCTGCTCTCGGGGCCATGGCGCTCGACGCTCGTGGCCTCGACGATGCTGAATCAGTCCAAGACCGCGCACCAGGCCGAGATCGACGCGGCCTGCGAGACGATCGACTTCTGGCGCTTCAACGTTCAGTTCATGCTCCGGATCTACGAGGAGCAGCCGATCTCCTCGCCGGGCGTCTGGAACCGCATGGAGTACCGCCCGCTCGAGGGCTTCGTGTTCGCGATCAGCCCGTTCAACTTCACCGCCATCGGCGCGAACCTGATCGGCAGCCCGGCGCTGATGGGCGACGTCGTGCTCTGGAAGCCGGCCTCTACGGCCGCGCTCTCCTCGTACTGGACGCTGAAGCTGCTCGAGGAAGCGGGCCTGCCGCCGGGCGTCGTCAACTTCCTGCCCGGGAGCGGCGCCGAGGTCGGCGACCCAGTGCTGGCGAGCGAGCACCTGGCTGGGATCCACTTCACCGGCTCGACCGAGGTCTTCCATTCGATCTGGAAGACCGTCGGCGAGAACATCGACCGCTACCGCAACTACCCGCGCATCGTCGGCGAGACCGGCGGCAAGGACTTCATCGTCGCGCACCCGAGCGCCGACGTGGAAGCCGTCGCGACCGCGATCCTGCGCGGCTCGTTCGAGTACCAGGGCCAGAAGTGCTCGGCCGCCTCGCGCGTCTACGCGCCCTCGAACCTCTGGCCGGAGCTGAAGGAACGCCTGATCGAGGAGGTCGGCACGATCACGATGGGCGACGTCGGCGACTTCACCAACTTCATGGGCGCGGTGATCGACGGCAAATCCTTCGCCCGCCAGCGCGAGGCGATCGAGTACGCGAAGGGCAACAACGCCGAGGTGATCGCGGGCGGCGGCACCGACGACAGCAAGGGCTACTTTGTCGAGCCGACCGTGATCCAAACAAAGGATCCGCACGACCGTCTGATGAGTGAGGAGTTCTTCGGCCCGATCGTCACCACCTACGTGTACCCGGAGGATCAGTGGGAGCAGACCCTGGAGCTCGTCGATGACACCGCGCCCTACGGTCTCACCGGCGCGATCTTCTCGCAGGAGCGCGCCGCGATCGACGAGGCGCAGGACGCGCTCCAATACGCCGCCGGCAACTTCTACGTCAACGACAAGCCCACCGGCGCGGTCGTCGGCCAGCAGCCGTTCGGCGGTTCGCGTGCCTCGGGGACGAACGACAAGGCAGGTTCGATGTGGAACCTGATCCGCTGGGTCAGCCCGCGCACGATCAAGGAGACGTTCGTCCCGCCGCAGGACTATCGCTACCCGTTCCTGGACGCCGAGAACGGCGACGGCTCCAACTGAAGCGCCCCCTCTTCGTCGCCCTCACCTTCTCGCTGATCGTCGTCTCGGCGGCGACGGCCGCGCGGATCCACGGCACGAACGGGCCCGACCGGCTGCAGGCCGTCAACGGCGTCCGCGACCTCGTCTCGTGCGGCGGCGGCTACGACCTCGCCACCGTGGACGCCAGCGACCACGTCGCCCCGAATTGCGAGGTTGTCTCCCGCGAGGCCTCGCGTGACCCGTACGAGAACGGGGCGAGCCAGCATCAGACCGAGGTCGAGCCCGACTCGGCCGCCTTCGGCAAGACGGTCGTCGCGGTCTTTCAGGTCGGGCGGGTCTTCGACGGCGGCGCGCGCAACATCGGCTACGCGGTCTCGCGCGACAGCGGTCGCACCTGGCGGCGCGGCTTCCTCGGCGGGCTCGGACCGAGAGCCAGCGACCCGTCGATCGTGTACGACGCGCGGCACAAGGTCTGGCTCGCGGTCTCGCTCGTCTTCGGCAACAACGGCTCGAAGATCGCCGTCAACCGCTCGACCGACACACGGCACTGGAGCGCGCCGGTGACCGCGGTCTCGACCACTCCGCAGTTCGGCCAGGACAAGGAGTGGATCGCCTGCGACGACTGGCCCCAGAGCCCCTACTACGGCAACTGCTACCTGAGCTACAGCGACACGATCGGAGAAGAGGTAGTGGCCCAGACCTCGAGCGACGGCGGCCGCACGTGGTCGGGGATCACGAGCGCGCCGGGCTTCCCGGGCCGCGAGTCGATCCGCGGTTCCTTCGCGCCCGGCGTTCAGCCGCTCGTGCTGCCGAGCGGGCGCGTCGTGATCGGCTACTACGACGAGGGCAAGATCTCGGCGCTGCGCTCGGACGACGGCGGCGCGACCTGGACGACGGAGCTCGGGATCGCACCGGCCGACTACCGCACGCACGCGGGCCTGCGCGCGGCCCCACTCCCGACCTCGGCCGTCAGCTCCGACGGCCGCGCCTACGTCGCGTGGACCGACTGCGCCTTCCGGCCCGGCTGCCCGGCCAACGACGTCGTCTACGTCTCCTCCACCGACGGGATCGCCTGGAGCCCGGTGACGCGCATCCCGACCGGCAGCGGTGACGCCGAGCTGCCGGGGCTCGACGCCGACCCGTCCCGCCCGGGGCGCCTCGCGCTCACCTACTACGTCTACCGCGGGACGTCGCTCGACGTGCGCTTCGTCTGGTCGAAGAACGCCGGCGGGAGCTGGAGCCGCTCGCAGCTGCTGAACTCCCGCACCGTGCCGGTGAGCGGCATCGCGCGCACCTCGCTCGGGTCGATGGTCGGCGACTACATCTCGACGTCGTTCGCCGGCGGCCGGGCGGTACCGGTGTTCGTGCTCGCGAGCGCGCCGCACAGGGGCCTGCACGAAGCCGCGTTCGGCAGCTCTATCCCGGTGCCCTAGGCGCGCCCCGCCTTGTGGAGCTGCGCGTAGATCGAGCGCGCGGTCCGCTCAGGGATCCCCGGCACGCCCTCGAGCTCTTCCTGGCTCGCAGCGAGGAACCGCTCGGCCGAGCCGAAGTGCCGCAGCAGTGCCCGCCGACGCACGGGCCCGACGCCGGGCAGTGTGTCGAAGATCGATTCACGCGCCTTCGCGTCGCGGCGCTGGCGGTGGAAGCCGAGCGCGAAGCGGTGCGCCTCGTCCCGGATGCGCTGCAGCAGGTGCAGCCCGGGCGAGTCGCGATCGAGCACGATCGGGTCGGACTGGCCCGGAACGAAGACCTCCTCCTCGCGCTTGGCCAGCGCGATGACGGCCACCCGCGGTAGGTCGTAGGCCTGCATCGCGGCGAGTGCCGACGCCAGTTGGCCCTTGCCGCCGTCGATCACGACCAGGTTCGGCGTCGCCGCGAACGACTCGTCGTAGTCCTCGGCGGCCGCGCCGTCCTGCAACCGCGCGAAGCGGCGCGAGACGACCTCCCCGAGCGCGGCGAAGTCGTCCTGCCCGTCGAGCGAGCGGACGCCGAACTTGCGGTAGTGGGCCTTCTTCGGCATCGCGTCCTGGAAGACGACCATCGACCCGACCACCGACTCGCCCTGGATGTTCGAGATGTCGTAGCACTCGATCCGCAGCGGCAGGCTCTCGAGGTTCAGCGCCTCGCGCAGCTCCTCGAGCGCCTCGACGCGGCGCAGCCGCTTGCGCTCGGCCTGGACGACCTCCGACTCCAGCGCCAGCCGCGCGTTCTCGCTCGCCAGCTCCTGCAGCCGCCGCTTCTCGCCCCGCAGCGGCGCACGCACCTCGACGTGCGAGCCGCGGCGGTCGGAGAGGAACTGCTCCAACGCGGCCGTGTCGCCCGCGTCCGGCGGAACGACGATCTGCGGCGGCACGCTCGGCGAGGAGCCGTAGTACTCGATCGCGAACGCCTCGAGCAGCGTCGCCAGGTCCTGGCCCTCGACGTTCTCGAGGTGGAACGCGTAGCGGTCGATCAGGCGCCCGTCGCGCAGCGGGAAGATCTGCACGGCCGCCCGGTCGCCCTCGACTGCCAGCCCGATCACGTCCACCGAGCCGACCGAGCGCCGGTCGGCTGCCTGCCGCTCGACCAGGTGCCGCACCGCGAACAGCCGGTTCCGGTAGCGCGCCGCCTCCTCGAAGCGCTCGCCCTCGGCGGCGTCCTTCATCTTCCGCTCCAGCTCGCGCTGGACCGGCCGCGTCTCGCCGGAGAGGAACTCGATCACGTTGTCGATGATCTGGCGGTAGTCCTCCTGCGAGACGTAACCCACGCACGGGGCCAGGCAGCGCTCGATGTGGTAGTCAAGGCACGGAATCCCGCTGTGGCGGCCGGGCTTCGGGCCTTCGCACGGCCGGTACGGGAAGACGCGGTTGAGCACGTCGAGCGTCTCGCGCACCTTCTTGGCGTTCGCATACGGGCCGAAGTAGACGACCCCGCGCCGGTGCCGTTCGCGCGTGAACATCACCCGCGGGTAGTCGTCCTCGACCGTTACGGCGATGTACGGGAACGACTTGTCGTCGCGCAGGCGGACGTTGAACGGCGGCCGGTGGCGCTTGACCAGGTTCTGCTCCAGATGCAGCGCCTCGACCTCGGTGTTGGTGACGATCACCTCGACGTCGGCGACCCGCTCCGGGAGGCGCTGAATCGTCGAGCGCGAGTCCGGCGTGGCCTGGAAGTACGAGCGCACACGCGGGCGCAGCGACTTGGCCTTGCCGATGTAGAGCACCTGGCCGCGCTCGTCGCGGAAGAGGTACACACCGGGCTTCGCCGGGAGCCCTTTGAGCTGCTCTTCCAGGTGTGTAGCCATTGCCGGGCAAGGGTAGCCTCCGACCCCGTGAGAAAGGCCGTGCTCGCAGCGGTCGTCGCGGCGGCGGCCGTGGGCGGCGTGATCCTGGCGGTGGTGCTGTCCGGCGGCAGCGGGGGCGACGCCGCTTCCGAGCCCTCGCCGACGACCGGCACGGGCCCGCAAACGGCGACCGCCGGCGTCACGACGCGCGCCACGACGAGCGGCATCCCGACCCGGCCCGGAACGACGGCGCGCACGCCGACAACGACCGCCGCCGCGCCTCCGCCACCGCCGCGCGGGCCGCGGGCGAAGACCTTCGTAGTCGGCACCGTGGACGACTCGCTCGCGCAGCAGGATCCCCGCTTCGCGCGGTCGCAGGTCGACGTCTCGCACGACACCGGCTTCGACGCCGCGGCGATCTCGGCGATGTGGCAGCGCGGGCAGCGCCGGCCGCCTGCGAGTCTCGTGCGTGGGCTCGGGAACGTCTCGGCCGCGATGCGCAAGGACGACATGCAGCTCGTAGTCGTCGTCTGGCACGGGCTCGGCCGCGACACGCCGCAGGGGCCCTCCGACCGCGCCGACTTCGCCGCCTACGCGGGGGCGCTCGTGCAATCCCTGCCGCAGATCCGCGCCGTGATCGTCGGGAACGAGCCCAACCTGAGCACGTTCTGGAAGCCGCAGTTCGGCGCGGCCGGGAGCGACCTCGCCGCCCGCTCGTACGCCGACCTGCTCGCCCGCAGCTACGACGCGGTCAAGGCGGCCCGCCCGGCGGTGCTGGTGCTCGGCGGCGCGCTCTCGCCGCGCGGCGGCGACCGGCCCGGCGGCTCGCGCCCGACCCACTCGCCGACAGCCTTCATCCGCGACCTCGGCGCCGCCTACCGCGCCAGCGGCCGAGACCGGCCACTGATGGACGCGTTCGCGTTCCATCCATACATGGAGGCCTCGGAGGACTCGCCGAACGCGAGGCACCCGGACAACACGACGATCACGCTCGCCGACTACCCGAAGCTCGTCGCGCTGCTCGACCAGGCTTTCCGCGGCACCGCGCAGCAGGGCGCCAGGCTGCCGGTCTACTACACGGAGTTCGGCGTCCAGACCGCCGTGCCGGCCGCGAAACGCAGCTTCTACTCGAACCTCGCCTCGCCGGCGCGCACCGACAGCGTCTCGTTCGACACCCAGGCCGCGTACTACCGGCGCGCGCTCGAGCTGGCCTACTGCCAGCCGACCGTCCGCGGGCTGTTCGTCTTCCACACGTTCGACGAGGGCGATCTCGGCGGGTGGCAGTCCGGCCTCTACTTCGCCGACCGCACCCCGAAGCCGAGCCTGCCCGCGTTCAAGCGCACCGTCGCCGACCTGCGCAACGGCCGGATTCACTGCCGCTAGGGTTCGGGCCGTGGCCGGCCAGTACGTCGCCTACACCTTCTTCCGCGTCGATCCCGCCTGGCGCCGCCTTCCGATCGACGAGCGCGCCGCCGACAAGGACGCCTTCGCCGAGACGGTCGAAGACTTCGCCGGCCGCATGTCCTCGCTGCGGGCGTACTCGACCACCGGCGTGCGGCCCGAGACGGACTTCTTCCTCTGGAAGATCACCGAGCGCTACGAGGACCTCGGCGAGCTCGGCGCCGCGCTGAACGCGACCCCGCTCGCGGGCTGGCTCTCGACGCCGTACTCGTACCTGGCGACGACCAAGGCCTCCGAGTACACGAAGGCGCGCAAGCCGCGGCAGGTGACGCCGAAGGGCTCGCCCTACCTGGTCGTCTACCCGTTCGTGAAGCTGCGCTCCTGGTACTCGCTCTCGCAGGAGGACCGGCAGCGGGCGATGGAAGAGCACATGCGCGTCGGGCACGAGTTCTCGAACATCCACAACCACACGACGTACTCGTTCGGGATCGACGACCAGGAGTTCATGACCGTCTTCGAGTGTGAACAGCCGTCCGACTTCATGCACCTGATGCTGACCCTGCGCGACTCGGAGGCAAGCCGCTACACGGAGCGCGACACGCCGATCTTCGTCGGGCGGCACTGCGAGATCCGCGAGGCGCTCGACGAGCTCGACGGCGCCGCGGTTCGCGACCGCGTCTAGTAGCTAGTAGCCGTACGAGTGCTCGTCCCGCCAGACGCGCCACATGGCGAAGCCGGCGAGCACGAACACGGCGAGAAAAGCGATCAGGTTCCAGCCCCCGCCGACCGGCTCCCAGAAGCGGACGGCCACGTTCACGACGAGCAGCACCGCCGCGCCGTAGAAGACGATCCGCGAGCGGGTAGACCACATCGAGATCTCCTGCCGGCGATCGCGCCACATCAGGAAGATGAAGTAGGCGATCGCGAGGAAGAACGCGATCCGCGCGAGCAACAGGAGCGAGAAGACGGTCGCCTGCAGCTGCAGCGCGACGACGACCACGACGATCAGCCCGATGATCAGGAAGCCGCGCAGCGTCGGGTTCATCTCGTTCCAGGCGCGCTTCACGCGGTTCAGCGTAGCTGGCGCCTCGTCTGGTGATGCCACCGAGTCTCTGGGTCGCGAGCACCAAGCCAGAGTTCGGACTTGACCGCGGCAAGGCTGGGCTGCATTGCCAAGGGCAAGGGCAGGCGCTGGCGCAGCGTGATCGCGGGCCAGAGGCCGGATTGCATTGCCGGACGAGGCGCTAGAGTCCCGGCGTGGTCGAGGAGGGAAAGCCGGCACCGGACTTCGAGCTCGAGAGCGAGAGCGGCGAGACCGTCAGGCTCTCCGACCTGCGCGGAAAGCCGGTCGTCCTCTACTTCTATCCCAAGGACGACACGCCCGGCTGCACGCGCCAGGCCTGCGGGATCCGGGACGCCTGGGGCGAGTTCCAGCGCGCCGGCGCCGAGGTCTTCGGGATCAGCGCAGACGACCGGGCCTCGCACGAGCAGTTCAAGTCGAAGTACGAGCTGCCGTTCCCGCTGCTGGCCGACCCCGAGCACAAGCTGGGCGAGCCTTACGGCGTGGCCCAGGAGGGCAAGAACTCCTACGAGCGCTCGACCTTCGTGATCGACGCCGACGGCAACGTCGCGAAGATCATGCGGCGCGTGAACCCCGACAGTCACGCCGACGAAGTGCTCGCCGCTCTCACCGGACCGGGCTAACCGCGCGGAAAGCCCGCGCGTCTCACTATGCGGATGAGAGGACTTGAACCTCCACGGGGTTGCCCCCACACGGCCCTGAACCGTGCGCGTCTACCAATTCCGCCACATCCGCGCGGACGGACAGTGTAGCGGCGGTTTTGGCGTGAACAGGGGTCTTCTGGCCCTCATGTTGGCCGCGCTCGCGCTGCCGCTTGTGGGATCTGCAGCGACGCGGGCGACGGGCTCCGAAGGCTCTTCGGTCGAGCTCGTCGCGCTGCTGGACGGCATGCCGCTCGCGGAGCGTCCGCACGCCGCGGCCGAGATCGAGCGCGAGCAGGCCAGGGTCGCGGCCCGGATCAGCGCCGCCGTCCCGGGCGCGCGAATCCGCTGGCGTTACCAGCTGGTGCTGAACGGGCTCGCCGTCGTGGCGCCTGCCGACGCGGCCGCCCGAATCGCGGCCATTCCCGGCGTGCGCGAGGTGCAGCAGAGCGTCCGCTACCACCGCACGCTCTACCAGAGCACGCAGCTGATCGGTGCGCCGCAGGTCTGGGGCCCGACCCTCGCGACCGCGGGCCAGGGGATCAAGATCGGCGTGATCGACGACGGCCTCGACCAGTCGCACCCGTTCTTCTCCCCCGCCGGCTTCTCGATGCCAGCGGGCTACCCAAAGGGCAACGCGGCCTACACGACGGCCAAGGTGATCGTCGCGCGCTCGTTCCCGCCTGCGGGTGCCAACTGGCGCTACGCGAAGCTGCCGTTCGACCCGCAGCAGTCCGAGCACGCGACGCACGTCGCCGGGATCGCGGCCGGCGACCACGACACCTCCGCGCGAGGGCCGTCCGGGACGGTGAAGGTCTCGGGCGTCGCTCCGCGCGCGTACCTCGGCAACTACCGCGTGCTGACGATCCCGTCGCAGGGTTTCGGGCTGGACGGCAACTCGCCCGAGATCGTCGCGGGGATCGAGCAGGCCGTCCGCGACGGCATGAACGTGATCAACCTCTCGCTCGGCGAGCCGGAGATCACCCCCTCGCGCGACATCGTCGTGCAGGCGATCGACGCCGCGGCGGCCGCCGGCGTGGTGCCCGTGATCGCGGCCGGCAACGACTACGACGCAGTCGGCCCGGGCTCCGTCGGCTCGCCGGGCTCGGCGCCGAAGGCGATCACCGCGGCGGCCGCGACGAAGAGCGGCGTGATCGCGCCGTTCTCGTCGGGCGGCCCCACCCCGGTCTCGCTCGCGCTCAAGCCCGACGTCACCGCGCCGGGCGTCAGCATCCTCTCCTCGGTGCCCGCGCACGACGGCTCGTGGACGTTGCTCGACGGCACGAGCATGGCCTCGCCGCACGTCGCCGGCGCCGCCGCGCTGCTGCTGCAGCGGCATCCCGGCTGGACGGTCGCGCAGGTCAAGTCGGCGCTCGTCTCGACCGGCGGGCCCGTGCTGGGCGGCCGCGGCGGAGAGGTGCCCCCGACCCGCGAGGGTGGCGGGATGATCTGGCTGCCGGGCGCCGACCAGCCGCTCCTGTTCGCCGAGCCGGCGAGCTTCTCGCTCGGGCTGCTGCGGCGTGTCGGCGACTTGAGCTCCTACTTCCTGGGGTCCGACCTGACCGATGCGGGTGGCGGCGCAGGCGCCTGGCACGCCTCGGTTCGCCAGCTCGCGAGCGTGCGCGGCGCAGCGGTGACCGTGGCCTCGACCGTGAACGTCCCCGGGAAGCTGACTCTCGGTGTCAACGTCGCCCGCTCGGCCCGCGCCGGCGAGGGCAGCGGCTTCGTCGTGCTTTCGCGCGGCGGCGAGACGCGGCGGTTCCCGTACTGGTTCCGCATCAGCGTGCCGCGCCTCGGCAGCGAGGGCAGCACGCTGCTGCGCCGCCCGGGCCTCTACCGCGGGAACACCCGCGGCCGGCGCGCGCTCGTCAGCTCGTACCGCTACCCGAGCGCGCCGGGGCCGCTCGGCGTCTCGCAACGGCTGGCCGGCCCCGAGCAGGTCTTCCGCTTCGTTCTCCGCGGGCCTGTCGCGAACGCAGGCGCCGTCGTGGTCTCGGAGGCGCCGGGCACGCATGTCTCACCGCGCCTCGTCCGCGCGGGCAGCGAGGACCGGCTGGCCGGGTACACAGCGCTACCGCTACGGCTGAACCCGTATCAGCGCGACTACTTCGCGCTGATCCCGGCCGTCGGGGTCTTCCGCCCCGCGCCCGGAACGTACGACCTGGTCTTCGACACCGCCGCTCGCCGCGCCGCCGGGCCCTTCGCCTTCCGCTTCTGGATCAACGACACGAGCCCGCCCGCCGTCCGGTTGCTGACGCGGACGGTCCCTCCCGGCAAGCAGCTGCTGCTCTCGGTGCGCGACCGCGGCTCGGGCGTCGATCCTTCCACGCTGCTCGCCGTGGTCGACGGCAGCTTCCACCGAGTCGTCTGGGACAAGGCGCACAACCTCGTCGGCGTCAGGCTCCCGGGCCTCGGCCGCGGCAGCCACAAGCTGGACTTCACCGTCTCCGACTACCAGGAGGCGAAGAACAACGAGAACGCGGGCGCGACGCTGCCCAACACGCGGCGGCTGACCGCCACGTTCAACGTGCGCTAATTACGGCGGTCGAAGTCTTCGATCGTCGGCAGCTGGTCGAGGTCGCGCTCGACGCTGGCCGCGAAGTCGTCCGTCTCGCTGCGCAGAACGCGAAGCTGCGACTTGCGCCGGGCGCGTTCCCGCTTGCGCCTCGCCTCCGCTCCCAGCCGCCCGCTCAGCTTTGGCCATTCGGCGCCGATGACGACGGCGACCGCGCAGACCAGCAGCGCGAGTGACACCCAGCTCACCGAACCAATACTACCGACGCTAAACCGCCGGCCACGACCCGCCGATAAGGCCCACGTGGGCGCGACGCTGATGATCCCCTGGTTCGCCTTCTGGGCGACGCTGATGCGGGCGCTCTTCGTCCGCGCCCAGCTGCTACCGGCGACCTGCCACCGCTGCGGTCTCCGCTACGAGCGGCGCGAGCTCGGCGAGGCCGTCTGCAGCTGCGCTCACTGACCGAAGATCGGCTTGCGCAGCAGCGCTGCGTACGGCACGCCCGTGGCCGCGTCCGTGTAGACGGCGCGGTAGACGACCGGCCGCTGCGGCGGGTGGTCGACGAACGAGTACTGGCCCGCGCTGATCGACGCGCGCCCGATCGGCGTGCGGAGATCGCCGGGTCGCTCGCGGTAGATCGTGACCGTGCCGTTGGCAACGCCTGCCACCTGGCCATCGAGCTGGACCGAGTCGCCGTCGTCCGAGGCCTCGATCGTCACCTTCTCGGTCATCGGTCGCGGCAGGTGGAACCAGCGCAGGCCGGCCGTCCCGCCGAGCAGCAGGTCGCGGCCGCCGCGCGGCGCGACGGCGTACCCGGAGATCCAGCCGTCCAGCTCGACCTTGCTCCGCCTGCGGACGATCGTCCCGGCCCAGAGGTTCGAGTCGCCGATCAGCCCCAGGTCGTACTGGCTGATCCATTGGTTCGCCGCCACCTCGGGCCCGGTCGCCGGTAGCGCCAGCGCGCTCGTCAGCGCCCGGTCGAGCACATATGCCGCGCTCGAGAAGCGGCGCCGCTCGACGAGGGTCACCGGTGCGGCCTCGTTGTCGAACGAGAGCAGCGACTCGGTCCAGGCACCGTGCAGGATCCCGTTCGCGCTCAGGCCGGCCAGAACCGGGCCGACCGGGTAGTCGCCGATCCCCGCGTCCAGCCCGAGCCCGATCCAGGTCTTCTTCGAGGGGAACCACTCGATCGTGCCGAGGACGCCCCGGTAGCCGTACGACTCAACGACGTGCACGACGTCGCCGAAGAGCACCGGCGCGGAGGGCGGGGGCACGAGGCTCTTGGGGAACCCCTCCTGCGTGATCCGCCGGGTCGAGCTGTGGCCCTTGGCGTCGTAGCGCGAGACCAGCAGGCGGCTCTTGAGCGACGGGGCGTTCCAGCGCGAGTAGGAGACCGTCGGCTGGCCCTGCCGGTCGAGCACGAGGCCGGGCCAACCCACGCGGAAGAGCGCGCCGACCCTGGCGACGCGGATCGTCTCCCAGCCGACCGAGCGCGGGCGGACGAGCACCACCGTGCGATCGTCGCCGCTCTGCGCGAGCACGACCGGGCCGTCGGCGCCGATCTTGAAGTCCACCGCGCTGGAGCCAGGCGGAACCGCGGCCGCCGCGGCCCGAGTCCACTTCCCCGGGCCCGTGCGGCTGGCGACGAAGAGCGTCGAGTTGTGCACCCAGGCGACCGACGGCGTGCCCTTCGCGTCGAGCGCCAGGAGGCCGTCCTGGACGCCGCGCGCCACAACGTCCGCCGAGGCCCCACCGGCGGTAACCAGTGCAATCGCGGCGACGGACGCCGCTGACCGGAGCATCCTCGTACGAGCTTAGCCGATGGTTGCAACGGCATTCGCGAGCGGCGTAGGGTCAGCGCATGCGGAGAGTCGTGCTCGCGACGGCCGTTGTCCTGGGCCTCGCCGCCCCGGCGGGAGCGGTAGTGGCGCCGTTCCAGCCAGCCCAGATCGCCGGCAGCTGGAAGGGCACCTGGCACAACGTCACCTTCGGCAGCACCGGAGCCGCCTTCATCCGCGCCAAGGCGATCGGCAAGGGAAACAAGGCGAAGCTGAACTTCCTCTCGGACTTCGGCGGCAACGTCTTCGGCTGCGCCGACCCACCTGCCGACGGCGTCACGCTGACCAAGGGCGCGGGCGCAAACCACTGGGGCCCGGCCGGCTTCCTGATCAAGGGCAGCTCGAAGGCGTTCGGCAAGCTCGCACTGACCTACAACAACGCCAGGAAGACGATCGCCGGCAGCGGCAGCAACCCGACCTGCAACCCTGGCTTGACCTGGAAGGTCAGCGGCAAGTTCGTCGGCAAGACCTTCAACGGGACGGTGAACATCCACCTGCCGGACGGCAGCAACGCCGTCAGCAAGATCGCGCTGAAGAAGAGCTAGGCTTCCCGCGGGGCTCCGGCCCCGTCTATGCGGAACCGCTGACCGATCACACGCGCTCTCGTTCCTTCGGCAGGGGGTTCTTCGCATGCACCGACCTCGCGGCACGCTGGCCGCACGCACGATCAGCAAGTCCTACGGCGAGACCGTCGTCCTCGACGGGCTCTCGCTCTCGGTCACGCCGTCCAGCCGGATCGGCGTCGTCGGGCCTAACGGGATCGGCAAGTCGACCCTCCTGCGTCTGCTCGCCGGGGCCGAGCAGCCTGACGCGGGCGCCGTCACTCGTGAGCCGCCGGATCTGAGCGTCGCCTACCTCGTCCAGGAGCGAGCGATCGCCGGGCTCTCGGGCGGCGAGGCCGCGCGCCGGAACCTCGAGGCGATCCTCGCGGCGGACGCCGACGTGCTGCTACTCGACGAGCCGACGAACGACCTCGACTTTGCCGGGCTCGAGCTGCTCGAGCGGTTCCTGGCCGGCCACCGCGGCGGGGTCGTCGCCGTCTCGCACGACCGGGCGTTTCTCGAGCGCATGACGTCGATCGTCGAGCTCGAGGCCGAGACGCGGCAGGTGCGCGTCTACTCCGGCGGCTGGAGCGAGTTCGTCGCCCGGCGCGAGGCGGCGCGCGAGCGTCACGAGTCGGCGTACACCGGATACCTCTCCGAGCGCGAGCGGCTCGAAGAGCAGGCGCGCCGGATGCGGCAGTGGGAGGAGCGCGGCTACGGCCAGGGCCGCAAGAAGAAGAAGACGAAGGACGTGAAGAAGGCCGCGGCCAAGAAGCTCGGCCGGCTCGAGCGGGTCGAGAAGCCGTGGACGCCGTGGCAGCTTCGGCTCTCGCTCGCGCCGGCCTCGCGCGGCGGCGACGTGGTCGCGCGGCTCTCCGCGGCGGTCGTTGAGCGTGGCGGCTTCCGCGTCGGGCCGGTCGATCTGGAGCTGCGCCACGGCGACCGCCTCGCGCTGCTCGGCCGCAACGGCGCGGGCAAGACGACCCTCCTGAAGGCGCTGCTCGGAGAGCTACCGCTCGCCTCGGGCGAACGCCGGCTCGGCCCGGGAACCGTCCTGGGCGAGCTGCCGCAGGGCGCCGGCCCGTTCGCGGGCGATGAGCCGCTGCTCGACCGCTTCGCCGCCGAGAGCGGCCTCCCGGCCGGCGACGCGCGCGGGCTGCTCGCGACCTTCGCGCTCGGGGCCGACGACGTCCTCCGCCCCGGCCGCTCGCTCTCACCCGGCGAGCGCAGCCGGGCCGCGATCGCGCTGCTGGCAGCCCGCGGCGTGAACGCACTCGTGCTCGACGAGCCGACCAACAACCTCGACCTCGAGGCGATCGAGCAGCTCGAGCTCGCGCTTCCGAGCTATGAGGGTGCGGCGGTGCTCGTCAGCCACGACCGCCGCTTCCTGGAGGCCTTCGGCGCGAGGCAGACGCTGGAGCTCTAGGCACGAGGCGCGTCCCGGTCGCCTTGAACGATGCGATCGCGACCCCGCCGCGCGCGAGCTCGAGGCGCTCCGCCGACGCGGCGGTCACTTCCGCCGTCAACGGGCCGATCCGCACGCGCACGCGGTTGCCCACATGCGAGACGGAGGCGATCTCTCCGTGGACGAGGTTCAGGGCCGAGTCGTCCGCGTGGACACGGCCGATCGAGACGTCCCAGGGGTAGACGACCACGCCGACATCGCCCTGCGCGGTGTCGGTCGAATAGACGACCTCGCCGCTCTCGAGGCGGACGCGCGTGAGCCCTTCGTCGTGTGACTGCACACGGCCGTGGAGCAGGTTCGCCCCGGTGAACGAGGCCACGAACGGGTCGTTCGGCTGCGAGACGAGCTCGGCCGGCGAGCCGAGCTGGCGCAACTCGCCTTCGACCAGGACGCCAACCGTGCCCGCGAGCGCCGCGGCGTCCTCGTAGTCATGGGTGACGATCAGCGTCGGCAGCTCGAACGCCTGCAGCAGCTCCTGCAGCTCGAGCCGCACCGCGTCCTTGGTGTGGGCGTCCAGCGCGGAGAGCGGCTCATCGAGCAAGAGCACGCCCGGGTCACGAGCGAGCGCCCTCGCCAGCGCGACCCGCTGCCGCTCGCCGCCCGAGAGCTCGCGCGGCCGGGCCTGCGCCAGGTGGGAGATGCGGAAGCGCTCGAGCAGCTCGCCGACGCGCTCCTTGCCGCCGAAGGCCACGTTCCGCTCGACGCTCAGATGCGGGAAGAGGGCGTACTCCTGGAAGACGAGGCCCACCCGGCGCTCCTCGGGCAGCTTGCAGACGTTCGCGTCGAGCCAGATCTCGTCGTCCAACGCGATCCGCCCGGTCGGCCGAGCGAGCCCGGCGATCGCCCGCAGCGCGGAGCTCTTGCCCGCGCCCGACGGCCCGACCAGCGCGACCGTGCGCTCGACCTCGAGCGCGAGCCTCAGCTCGAACGAGCGAAGAGGAAGCCTGAAGTCTGCCGAGAGGGTTGCCACGTGAGCACCAGCTTGAGGATGACCAGCAACGCGGCGCTGACGACGACGAGCAGGGCGCCCATCGCCAGCGCGGTGTCGAAGTCGAGGCCGAACTCCTGGTAGATCGCGAGCGGCAGCGTCTGCGTGAGGCCTTGCAGACTGCCCGCGAACATGATTGTCGCGCCGAACTCGCCCAACCCGCGGGCGAAGGCGAGCGCCTCGCCGGCCGCGAGCCCGCCGCGCGACAGCGGCAGCACGACCCGGAAGAAGGTGCGGGCCGGCCCGGCGCCGAGCGTGCGCGAGGCGGCGACCATGTCGGGGTCGACCGCCTCGAACGCGGCGATCGCCTGCCGGATGTAGAGAGGGCTCGACACGAAGGCGACCGCGAGCACGACCGCCGTCTGCGTGAACGGGATGCTCGTCCCGAGCAGTCCCGCCCGGCCGAAGAGCGCGAGCAGCCCGATCCCTGCGACCGCCGGAGGCAGGACGAGCGGCAGTTCGACCAGCGTGATCACGAGCGCGCGCCCGCGAAAGCGCCGGCTCGCGACCAGGTAGGCGAGCGGTGTGCCGAACAGGAGAATCAGCGCCTGCGCGATCAGCGACGTCTTGGCGCTGACGATCAGCGCGTCGGTCACAACGGGGCTCGAGAGCTGGTGGAGCAGCTTGCCCGGCGGCACGCGCAGGAAGATCGCCGCAATCGGGAGCACGAGGAACGCCAGCGCCACGACGGCGGCTGCGAACGTGACCGCGGCGAGCAGCGTCCGCTTCACGGCTTCCGCGGCAGGAAGCCATAGCGCAACAGGATCCGCTGGCCCGCCGGGCTGAGGATGCGCCGCACGAAGTTGTGACCGGCCGTCTTGTCGTTGCGGAGCACGACACAGATCCCGTACTCGATCTCGGGGCGGCCGCGCGCGGGAATCGGGATCGTCTTGACCTTCCCGGGCACCGCCCTCGCGTCCGTCGAGTAGACGAAGCCGGCATCGGCCTCGTCGAGGGCGACCTTCGCCAGTACCTCCCGTACATCGGTCTCGCGGCTGACGACGTTGTCCAGCGCGCGCAGCAGCTTCAGCTTCGCGAGCACCTGCAGCGTGTAGTCGCCCACCGGCACGCCCTTGGCCGCGATCACGAGCTTCACGCCCTTGCGAGCGACGTCCGAGACAGCGTCGACGTGCGCCCGGTTGCGGCGCGGGACGATCAGCACGAGCGAGTTGCGCGTGAACACGGTCGGCCGCGAACAGAAGCCGTCGCCGTAGAGGCCGAATGGCAGCTTGACGTTGGCCGAGGCGAACACGTCGGCTGGCGCGCCCTGGCGGATCTGCGCCGCCAGCGCGTTCGAGCCGGCGAACGAGAAGTGTGCGTTCGGCGCGATCTTCGGGAACGCGTCGGTGAGCGAAGCCGCGGCGTACACGGTTGCGGGTGGAGTCGTGGGTTGCGCAGCGGCTACGGCGACACCGACCACCGCGGCCAGAGCAGCCCCGAGCAGGACGAGCCTCACGAGTGCTCGACCATCACCGAGGTCGCCTTCACCACCGCCGCCGCGGGCATCCCAGGCTTGAGCCCGAGCTCTTCGACCGCATCCGCGGTCACGATCGCCACCAGCCGCGCCGGCTGGTCGACGACGAGCTCGACCTGGGCGATCAGCCCATCGACGCGAACGTCGGCGACGGTTCCCTGGAGCCGGTTCCGCGCGCTGAGCTGTCCGCCCTCGCTCTCGCCGCGCAACCGCCGGACCTCCGTCGCGGCCACAATCCGCCGGTTCCCGCTGTCACGTGCGGTCTTGACGCGACCGGCCCGGTCCCAGCGCCGAAGCGTGTCAAGGCTGATCCCGAGCAGCTTCGCGGCTTCGCTGGCGTTGTAGAACTGCTTCGGCATGGCGCGCAGTTTACTAGGCATTGCCTAGGCAAAGTTCGAGACCTTGAGCTCACCCAACGACCGTGGAGAAGCGGCTCATGGGGTCGAACAGGCTGCGAATCCTGCTCCTCGCGCTGGCGCTCGCCGCCGGCATGGTTGCGCTCGCGGCTTCGCTTCCAGCGCACGGGATAGCTCCCCGGGTTGGACTCGAACCAACAACCCTCCGGTTAACAGCCGGATGCTCTGCCAATTGAGCTACCGGGGAACGGTGCTCAGCGGCCGGATTGTAGCCGTGGCTACGCGAGGTTGGCCGCGGTGGCGCGGATCTTTTCGAGCTGTTCCTGCAGCTCCCTGGTGCGCTCCAGGTCGGCGGTCTCGAGCTCGCGCCTGACCTGCCGCTCGCGCAGCCGCAGGAGCAGCTCCTTGGCTGTCTCCTCGTCGATCCCTTCGGTGGCCGCGCGGGCGTCGAGCTCGGCCAGCAGTGGCACGAGCTCCTCGTCTGGCTCGGCCGGCTCGAGCAGATGCGCTCGCGCGCGGCGGTGGAGCTCGGCGTCGAAGTGGTCGGCCGAAAGCTCAGCGAGCAGCTCGCGCAGCTCCTGATGCGCGGCGACGCCCGCCAGCGCGTCACGCTCCAGCCGGAAGCCCTTTTCGAGCAGCCGCGGCGTGATCTCGCCAGTGGCCCGCTGGCTGCGACCCGGCGCGAAGCCCGCCTGCGTCTCTTTCGGCAGGTCGAGACGGTCGACTGCCAGCCGCACCGCGTCCTGCCGCTCGGGCGAGTCTTCCGCGAAGCGCGAGAACACCTCTTTCACCCGCACGAATGCCTCTTGACGGTCGGGCGCCCGCTCGATCTCCAGCCGCACGCGGTACGAGAGGTAGCTCTCCGCTCGCCCGAGCAGCTCGTCGAACTCGCCGGCGAGGTCGGCCGGGTCCCGCCCGGGCGGAAGCGTCACGACGCGCACGTCGAAGCCCTGCGCGGTCGCGAGCTCCATCCCGCGCAGCGTCGCCGCCTCGCCGGCCGCATCGCCGTCGAAGCAGAGCCACGTCTTGTGGGTCAGGCGTGAAAGCTCCTTCAGCTGACGGTCGGTGAGGGCCGTGCCCATCGAGGCGACCACCGGCTCGAGCCCGGCCTGGTGCAGCGCGAGCACGTCGGTGTTGCCCTCGACCACGACCGCGCGCTCCTGCTTGGCAATCGCGGTGCGCGCGCGGTCGAGCCCGTAGAGCAGGTCGCCTTTGCGAAAGAGCTCGCCCTCGGGCGAGTTGACGTACTTCGCCCGCAGCGGATCGTCCTCGCGCAGCTTGCGCGCCTGGAACCCGCGCACCCGCCCGCGCGCGTCGGCCAGCGGGAAGAGCAGGCGCCCATTGAAGTAGTCGTTGCCGCGCCGGTTGACAAGCCCGGCCGCGGCGAGCTCCAGGGCGGTGAAGCCCTTCTCACGCGCCTTCCGAGCGAGCGTTGCCCCGCCCGGCGCCAGCCCGAGCCGATAGTGGCGGCAGACCTCCTCGCCGAGCCCGCGGCCCTCGAGGTACGCGCGCGCCGCCTCGCCGCGCGGCGAGTCCCACAGGTGGCGCTCGTAGAAGCTCGTCGCCTGCTCGAGCAGCGCGAACAACCGCTCCCGCTGCCGGCGCTGGCGGTCCTGTTCCGGCGAGCTCTCCTCGTACTCCAGCGGC
>DATIOF010000107.1:0-3601 GCA_035473395.1 Gaiellaceae bacterium | reverse complement strand
CCGAGGGCATCTTCCTCGCCCGCCCGGAGCAGCCGGACGAGGGGATCCCGCTCGCGGTCAAGGACCTCTTCGACACGGCCGGGCTCGTCACGACCTACGGCTCGATCCTGTTCGCCGAGCACGTCCCGCGGGAGACGGCCGCCGCGGTGCGGCTGCTGGAGGCGGCCGGCTACGCGAACGTCGGCAAGGCAAACCTGCACGAGTTCGCCTACGGCACCACCTCCGAGAACGAGCACTTCGGGACGGTGCCGAACCCGCGCTACCCGGGCCGCGTCGCCGGCGGCTCGAGCGGCGGCTCCGCGGCAGCGCTCGCGGCCGGCCTCGCCGACGCCGCGCTTGGCTCCGACTCCGGCGGCTCGATCCGCATCCCCGCGGCCTGCTGCGGCGTGACCGGCTTCAAGCCGACCTGGGGGCTCGTGTCGACCGAAGGCTGCTTCCCGCTTGCGCCGAGCTTCGACCACGCCGGCCCGATGGCTCGCGACGTCGAGGGGTGCGAACGGATGCTGCAGGCACTCGCTCCCGGCTTCAAGCCGACGCAGGTCGAGCTCGGCGACGTGGAGGTCGGCATTGCCTGGACCGAGCTCGCCGACCCGCTCGTCCAGGCGCGGGTCGAGGCCGCGGCAGAGCTCTTCCCGCGCCTGCGGCGGCTCGAGCTACCACTGGCGGACGGCTTCTACGACGCCTTCAGCCGCGAGGTCGCCGACGTCCACCGCGAGCTCTTCGCCGAGCACGCTGACTCCTACGGCGAGAACGTCCGGCCCAAGATCGAGTGGTGCCTGGCCGTCACCGACGCCGAGTACGAGCGGGCCCGCGAGCGCCGAGAGCAGTACCGCGAGCAGCTGGCCGAGGCGGCGGCCGGCGTCGACCTCGTGCTGACGCCGACCCTCCTCTGCGTCGCGCCGCCCGCGCCGGCCGACGAGCTGGCGTCGCGTGACCGCCTGATCAAGCTGACCTATCCGTTCAACGCGACGGGCTGGCCCGCCGCGGCGCTTCCATGCGGGCCCGCGGAGGACGGCCTGCCCGCCTCGGTGCAGCTCGCCGCTCCGTCGGGACAGGACGCCCTCGTGCTTGGCGCAGCCAGAGCGCTCGAGCACGCGCTGTCCCTCGATTAGCGTCACTCGAACGAGGGACGGCCGAGCCCGGGCGGCTGCCGACAACCTCTCGTGATGGCCTGCGCCCGTCTCGCTGCTGCGTTCGCTGCCGCTCTTGCGGTGGCTCTGCCTGTCGCGAGCGCGCACGCCGCCGCGCCACCGGCCGCGCCGGAGAACCTGCACGCCTTCGATCTCCGAGCAGACGCGGCCGTCACGCACACCTTTGCGCGCACGCCGTCGTTTGCCTGGAATCCGGTCGCAGGCGCGAAGAGCTACGAGTTCGAGCTCTCGACGAGCCGCCGGTTCTCGGACAACGGCATGGTCTGGTCGGGCAAGGGGATCAAGAGCCCCGCCACCGCGCTGCCCCTGACGCTCCCCTGGATCACCGGCAGCCCCTACTCGCTCTACGGGCACGTTCGTGCGTACACCTCCAAGGGAGTGACGGCCTGGAGCGCACCGTTTGGCTTCAACATGCGCTGGCCCGCCATTCCCACTCCCGTGAGCCCGAGCTATCCCGGGCTGCTGCGCTGGAGCACGGTTCCCGGCGCGAGCGGCTACATGGTCTGGCTGATCGACGCGGGTCACTGGTTCACGACCCGGTCGAACATGGCCGACGAGCGCGAGTACTACGACTTCCACAACAGCGCTGCCTGGACGGGTGCCGTCCACTGGCGCGTGCGCCCGATGCGCTGGCTCTACGGCACGGCCGACAACTCGCTGCCGCAGGTCTCCTACGGCCCGTGGAGCCCCGTCTACACGAGCTTCAACCCGCCCTTCTCGCCTGGCCCGATGCAGACAATGGCGACGGTCTCGAGCTCCGGCGTTGCCGACGCTTCGACGATGGCGACGCACAACATGACCCCGGCCTTCGTGTACAGCGGAGACACGTCGATCTGGGGCACGACGTCGGAGCTCTATCGCGTCGCCGTCTTCACCGACGAGGACTGCCTGAACACGGTCTTTCGCGGCGCGATCGTCGGCAGCCCGGCCTACGTTCCCCGTGAGGTCGGCCCGCTGGCCATGCCCGTCGACGTGAACGCGCTCACGGACGCGCGCGGCCACTTCCTCAAGTTCGGCGGAGAACCGGACTCGAAGTCCGCCGAAGGCCTCGTCGTGAAGACGAACGAGATGGATCAGGCACCGGCCAGCGACGGCGACCACACCGGGCTCCCGCCCTCGCAGGTCATCAATCCGGCGAAGGTCGACCTCTGGGACAGCGACTGGGAGGGCGGCCGGTACTACTGGACAGTCCTTCCGGTCGACGAGATTCCGGCACAGCAGGTGTCGACGACGCTCGCTTCCGGGTCGGTGCCGGGCGACACCACGATCAACGTCGTGGACGCGACCGGCATCAACGCCGGGGACGCGCTGCGCATCGGCAGCCCGCCGGAGCTAGCGACGGTCGCTGCTGTAGCGGGCAACACGATCACGCTCACCGCTCTCCTCGGTTCCGGCCATTCGGCCGGTGAAACGGTCGTGCGGCCGGCCGGCGCCGTCACCTACATGGAAGACGAGCTGACCCAGGACGCGTGCGCGTCAGGTCGCGTGCAGTCGTTCGCAAAGACGAGCGACCCGGTCGTGACGACCGAGAGCGACGCGCCGTATGCCTCGGGCCTCTCGCCCGACGGGAAGCTTGTCTCGGCCAAGACGCCCGCTCCGCGCTTCTACGGCTACCCGCTGGTGGCGTGGCAGCCGATCGTGAGCGCCGGGCAGTACGAGGTGCAGTGGAGCCGCAAGCTCTACCCGTGGACGACGGCTGGATCCCAGCTCACCTGGAGCACGTCGCTGACGCTGCCGCTCACGCCGGGCACCTGGTACTACCGCGTGCGTGGGCTCGACTTCCTGATGAGCGGCACGAAGCCGCAGATGTCATGGTCGGACCCGGCCCGCGTCGTGGTCACGAAGCCGCGCTTCAAGATCGTCCACTAGGCGCGATCGAGCAAGCGCCTGTCCGAGCGCCTACGGGCTGCGCGGGCTGTCGCCACTCCGGCGGCGCCGAGCAGGAGCAGCGGGCCCGCCACGACCAGCGCGTAGAGCAGGAACCGGAGCTCGCGCAGGAGCACGCCGCCGGCGTCGTCGAACGTGCGGTGGAACCAGCTCGGGGCCGCCACCTGCTGTGCCGGTGTCGTCAGCGTCAGCACGATCCGCGCGAGGCTCGCGCTCCGGAGCAGCCGCAGGTGCTTGGCCTGCAGCGTGCGCAGGTGCGCACGGATCGCCGGCGCCTCCTGCGGGGTCGCGGTCTCGAGCTGCTTCTGGAGCTTCGTGATCTGCCGCGACTCGCGGTCGGCGCGGCGCGTCACGTCGAGGATCCCGGTCTGCTGCTGCAGGATCGTCCCGAGCCCGACCAGTGTCGTCAGCGCGACCTGGACGCTTCCGACCGGGACGCGGAGGACGACCCGCGCGCCGCCCCGTTTGCCGGCGTGGGTCGAGTACTGCACCTCGCCGACGTACCCGCCGAGCGAACGCGCCAGCGTCATCGCGCGCCTGGTCGCGGCCGAAAGGTTCTCGAC
>DATIOF010000106.1:0-39132 GCA_035473395.1 Gaiellaceae bacterium | reverse complement strand
GCGCGCTCCGCACGTCTCGCCGACGGTAAGACCGATGCTGTCCCCGACGAAGTGGTTGCGCGCGGCAAGACTGCAGCCGAGAGGTTTCTGCTCCGGTGGCGCGGCGAGGCCGACCCTCGTCACGTGCAAGCGATCGACACGTACTGGATCTGCACAGCCGAGCACGGGTTGAACGCTTCGACATTCACAGCTCGTGTCGTCGCGTCGACCGGCGCCGACTGCGGCGCGGCACTCTCGTCAGCCGTCGGTGCGCTCTCGGGCCCATTGCACGGCGGCGCGCCGGCGTACGTGAAGCCGATGCTCGAAGAGGTCACCGCGATGGGCGACGCCGAAGGCTGGGTGCGAGACGCGCTCGCATCCGGCAAGCGCATCATGGGCTTCGGCCACCGCGTCTACCGGGCCGAGGACCCGCGCTCGCGGATCCTCAAGCGCACGGCCCGCGAGCTGGAAGCCCCGCAGGTCGAGGTCGCCGAGGAGCTGGAGCAGGTCGCGTTGAAGGCGTTGCAGGAGCAGCACCCCGAGCGGGTCCTCGCCACGAACGTCGAGTACTACTCGGCGATCGTGCTCGACGTGGCCGAGGTCCCGCCGCCACTCGCGCCAGCGATGTTCGCCTGCTCGCGCGTCGCCGGCTGGTCGGCGCACATCCTGGAGCAGAAGCGGACCGGTCGGCTGTTCCGCCCATCCGCGCGCTACATCGGTCCTGCCGAGCGATCGCTAGCGTCGGCTTGAGCCTCGCCGAGGCCGCGGTCGAGGCAAACGCCCTCGCGGAGAGCGGGAACGAGCGCGACCTCGCGAAGCTCCGTGCCGCCTGGGCCGACGAGCTCGAGGCCGCCGCCAGGTCAGAGGACTACCGCGAGCGCGCGGCCGCGTTCCGTGCCGTGGGCCAGTTCCGCTTCCGGCAGAAGGAGGAGCTCCTGCGGCGCGGCCTCGAGGACGGCAGTCCCGCGTGCCGAGGCTCGGCGCTGCTCTCGCTCGAATTGCTCTCGCGCGAGCATCCGCGCTCGGTCAACTCGGTCAGGCCGCTGCTGCACAACCTCGCGAATGCCGACGACAACGAGGCCGTCCGCCGCCTCGCGATCCTTGCGTTGCGGAACGGCTCGCCGCAGCGCGACACGATCGTCCTGCTGCAAGGGATCGCCGAGGAAGAAGGTCTTTCGCAGGAAACCCGGCAGGCCGCGGCCAAGGTCGCCACGGGGTTGGACAAGCGCGCGAAGACTCGCTAGGTACAGCCGCAGACGCGGCCGCGAAGCTCATGGCCGCACGACGGGCAGACCCGGCGGCGGCGCTTCCATTCGAGCGCGCTCTTCTGGATGCCCGCCCAGGACATCCAGAGCCCGACTCCGGCGATCGAGCTGGCGAGCAGGACGACGTGTGGATCGGGGGTCACCGAACTCTGGTGATTCCTTTTTTCACGACCCCGAAACGTTCCGGCGGCGCGCATGCGGGTGGCTACGGAAGTAGACGTCGCGGCGCCGGCGGTCCGAGACATGCGTATACAGCTCGGTCGTGCCGAGATCGGCATGGCCGAGCATCTCCTGGACGCTGCGCAGATCGGCTCCGCCTTCGAGCAGGTGCGTGGCGAACGAATGGCGCAGGAGGTGCGGGTGGACGCGCTCCGGCTCGAGGCCTGCGCGGCCCGCGAGGCGGCGCAGGATCAGGAAGGCGCCGGCCCGGGTGAGGGCGCCGCCCTGCGCATTCAGGAAGAGCTCGGGCCGGTGGCGCTTGTCGAGATAGGGCCGCCCGTGCGCGAGGTAGCGGCGGAGCGCCTCGACCGCGTGCCGTCCGACGGGGACGATGCGCTCCTTGTTTCCCTTGCCGGTGCAGCGGACGAGCCGCTGCTCGAGATCGACGCCGGTCCGGTCGAGGCCGACGGCCTCACTAACGCGGAGCCCCGCACCGTAGAGCAGCTCGACCAGCGCCCGGTCGCGCATCATCCGCGGCGTCGAGCCCGCGGCCGCCTCGATCAGCCGTTGGGCTTCTGCAGGCGAGAGCGTCCGCGGGAGCTTGCGCCGCCTGCGCGGAAGCTCGAGCGCGGCGGCAGGGCTGTCGGTGCGGGCGCCGAGCAGGACGAGATGCTTGAAGAACGAGCGCACGGCGGCAACGCGCCTGGCGATCGTGGCCGGGGAGAGCCCCGCCGCGCGCAGCTCCGCCAGCCAGCGCTCCAGGTCGTCATGGGTCGCCTTCGAGGGCGGGCCGCCGAGCCAGTCGCCGAGCGCGCGCAGGTCGCGGCGGTACGCCTCGACGGTCTTCGGCGCCCGACGCGCGGCGAGCAGCGCGAGGAAGCCCTCGACCTCGGGATCGGAAGCAGCCGGATCGGGCCGCGGCTTGGCCATCGGACGTTCCTTGTTCGCCCCGGCCGTTCCGACGCCTGCCCCGGTCGGCGCAATTTCGTCACGAAGACGTCACAGACACGTGACGATTTCGCGCTTAGCGTGTCGGAGGGCGGGAGTGGTGGGCACCCGTGTCTCGCGCGTGAACCTTTAACGGCTCACGAGCGCGGATGCGAGCGGTCGTAGACCTTGCGCAGGTGGCGTGCGTCCACGTGGCTGTACATCTGCGTCGTCGAGAGCGAGCTGTGGCCCAGCAGTTCCTGGATCGTGCGCAGGTCGGCGCCGCCTTCCAGTAGGTGCGTGGCGAACGCATGACGCAGGCGGTGCGGATGAGGAAGCAGTCGGCGCAGCGTGCTCGTGTCGAGGGGGCGCCCGCGGGCCGAGAGGAAGAGCGCGTTCTCGGCTCCACGCGCGAGCTGCGGTCGCGATTCGCGGAGGTAGAGCGCGACCGCGTGGGATGCCTCCTCGCCGAGCGGGACAACTCGTTCCTTGCCTCCCTTGCCGCGCACATGGACGAGCTCCTGCTCGAAGTCGACGTCCGCGAGGTCGAGGTCGACGGCCTCCTGCGAGCGCAGGCCTGCGGAGTAGACGAGCTCGACGAGCGCCAGGTTCCGGATCGCGAGCGCGCCTTCGCCCTCGAGCGTGCCGAGCTCGCTGTCGATCTCATGCGGGCGCGGCGCGTCGGGCAGCCGCTTCGGCCGGCGCGGCGCGAACGAGGCGTCCGGTACGCGCTCGGGCCCCAGGGCATGGCGCAGGAACGTTCGCACAGCCGCGAGCTTGCGTCCGATGGTTGCCGGCGCGAGCTTTCGCGGCCGGGCGCGGCCGAGCTCGGCGGCGTACTCCGACAACGCGCGCACGTCGACGTCCTCGAGCCGCGTCCCGCGCAGCCTCAGCCAGTCACAGAACTCCTCGACGTCGTATCGGTACGCACGACGCGTCCGCTCGGCGAGTGCCGGGCTTTCGAGGAACCGCTCGACCTGATCCTGCATCGGCGGAGGCATTCGCCGCCGGGTAGCGGACTCCCCCGGAGTGGGCTTACGAGACGGCGGCGACGATCTCGTCGCTGAGGCTCGCGAAGCCCCTGAGGAACTCAGCCCGCTCGGCCTTGAAGCGCTCGACGAGGGCGCGGTACTCGTCACCGCGACCTTGTTCCTCATAGAGACGGCGCGGCTGCAGGATCTCCGGCTCGTCGATGCCCGCCACCGAGGAGGCGACGAGGTAGCCGAAGTCCGGATCGCGCTCCCACTCGATCGTGCCCTCGGCGATGCCCTTGACGATCGCGGAGGAGTGCTTGATCCGCACCTTGCGGGAGCGCTCGTCGCCGTCGGGGCCCCCGACGCGGCCGGTGTTCAGCACGTACACCTCGAGCGGGTGTTGCGCCAACAGCTCGAGGAAGCGGTTGCCCTGGAGGTCGTGCGGCATCGGGAAGAACGGGTTCGTACCGGGCACGCGCAGGAACTTGCCGGCTTCGTCCGCGCCGCCGGCGCTCGTGCCGGTGGTCTCGCCGAGCATGAAGAAGGCCGCTGCCTGCGGCCCTTCGAGCTTCGCGACGGCCGGGACGATGTTCTCGTTCTTGTTCAGGATCAGGAGGAAGTGCGCCTCGTCGATCTCGTCGGTCGCGGCGCTCTCGATCACGTCGAACGGGAACGTCGCGCGGCCGTTCGAGGTGTAGTTCGTGTCGTAGAAATCGACCTCGTCGCCGTGCTGGGAGACGTTCTCGAGGTACGAGCGCGGCTGCGTGACGGCCGAGTAGATCGTCGGCTCGTCGTCGGGGTTGAGCCCGAAGGTCTTGGCGAAACAGCCGTTCTCGGTGGCGTAGACGCGGCCGTTCGGCATCCAGGCGACGAAGTCGTCCTGCACCGGCAGCGAGCCGTTCTGGCGCGTGAAAGTGGTCGTCGTCTTGCCGGTCCCGGAGAGGCCGACGATCAGGCCGACGCGCTTCCCGTGTTCGGTCGGGATGATCTTGCAGCCCGCGTGCAGCGGGATCCCGCCGCGGTCGTAGACGAGCTTGTTCCACATCCGCAGGCCGCCCTTCTTCGACTCCCCGAAGTAGTCGGAGTTGAAGACGCGCGTCACACCCTGCTCGAGGTCGACGGCGATCAGGCGGTCGTCCGGGTAGCCCTCGGCCTTCAGGTTGGGCGTGTAGATGACCGTCAGCTCGGGCTCGAGCTCCTCGCCGTCGGCGGGCGAGAAGTAGAGCTGCTGTTGCATGCCGGCGATGTTCGCGTTTGCGGCCTCGATGTAGAGGCGGGCGGGAGTGCGGAACTCGGGGTCGACGCCGATGTAGCCGTCGACCACCAGCATCTCCTGCTTCGCGATGTAGGCGTCCTGCGCTTGCGCCCAGCGCTCGCCTTCTTCCACGGTGATCGCCTGGTTCTGGCCGTCGGGCTCGTCCGTGACGATGAAGGTCGACTTCTTGGAGCGACTGACGACCTGCGTCTGGACGTTGACGTTGCCAAAGCCCGTCGGACGCGCGTTCGGCATCCGCTCTGCGAGCGTCTTCAGCTCGTCGGGGTCGGGATTGACGGTCACGGCCGCCGCATCCGGCAGCCGAAAGAGCATCTTCGCCACGGCGGGGAGCATACCGAGGCCTTCCACGCATCAACCGCTTCTGCAGAATGGCTCAATGCAGGAAAGCGCGCTGTCGCCCCGCACCAACCACGTCCTCGGGAGGCTCCGGCACCTGCGGCTCTGGCTCCTGCTCGTGCTCGGCTCGGTCGCGATCGTGCTCTTTCCGTGGACGGCCTACCTGAGCGCGACGCTGCCCTCCGAGCACGTCACCCACCACTGGCAGGTGGCCTGGGCCGGATTCGACCTCTTCGAGGCGGCCGCGCTCGTCGCTACGTTCGTGGCCATGCTCAAGCGCTCGGCGTTCGTGACCGTCGCCGCGTCGGTCGCCGGCACCGCGCTCCTCTGCGACGCGTGGTTCGACCTCGTCACCGCGCAACCCGGACGCGAGTTCTGGTGGGCGCTGGTGTTCGCGCTCGTTGGCGAGCTGCCGCTCGCCGCGCTCTGCTTCTGGATTGCGATCGAGGTCGGCGAGGTGGTCGACGCTATCGTCGCCGCGAACCCGGTTTGGGCAGCTGACCCTCCACCCACATCGCCGCCAGACCAATCCGGGGAAGGGCGAGAACGTGCTCGTACATGAGGTAGCGAGGCTCCCAGCGCGGGAAGAACTTGGTGTTGAAGCGGTGCAGCCGCTCGATCTGGAAGAACGCATCGGCGACCAGTAGCACTCGGCCCACGACGTGTTCGAGACGCCCTCGTGGCGCGTGGACGAAGCGTGCGAAGGCCGCGAAGTTGAGCGATGCCTCTTCGACGCCGCGATCGCGGAGCAGCTCGAGCCCGCGGGCGACGAGGAACTCCATCAGCCCGTTCGGCGTGTCCTGCCGGCGGCGCATCAGCGAGAGCGAGACCGCAGCGCGTCCGTAGCTCGGGGCGAAGTGCAGGAAGCCGCGGATGTGCCCGTCGGCGTCCCGGCCCAGAACGACGAGGCTGTCGGCGTGGTCTTCGCGCCGGAGCTCGTCGAGCGACATCGCGAAGCCGCGCTCGGATTGGCCGCGCCGCCAGCTGCGGCTCACCGCATCGAGCTCGCCCACCTCGGCATCGGAGAGCCCGCCTAGCTGGCGAAGCTCGGCGGTGTAGCCCTGCTTCTCCAGGCGGGTGACCGACTGCCGGACCTTGCGGATCGGCCGGCCATCGAGCGAGAACGACCCGGTCTCGACGACCGCCTCGTCGCCCAGGTACATCGAGCGGAGCCCGAGCTGCTCCCAGAGCGGGCGCATGCTCTCACCGGCTCCGAGCGCCGCGATTCTCAGGCCGCGCGTCTCGGCGAAGAGGCTCAGCTCGCGCAGCAGCGCCGGAATCGCCTCGTGGGGGCCGACCGGGTCGCCCGAGACGAGGAGCACGCCCGCCTCGACACGGTAGCCGAGGAAGGCCCGCCGGTCCGGGCTGAACAGGTAATGCTGGTCGCGGCGGAGCTTGAAGTAGGCGAGCGTGTCGTCGCCGTGCCGCCTGACAAGCTCCCGCGCCGCCCGGCGAAGCTCGACTCCCGGCAGCACCCGCGGCGCGGCGAGCGGCCTGAAGAGGAGATAGGCGCACCAGGTGAGCGTGAACAGCCCGGCGATGCCGATCGCCTCGTCGAGGTGCCCGAGCTCGTTGTGGAAGTCGAGCGGGCCGACCTGCCACAGGAGTGCATCGCCGGTCGCTCGCAGGATCGTCACGAGGCCGGCGCTCTCGGGTGCCGCGATCGCGACCGCGAGCGCGCACAGCAGCAGGCTCGAGGCGGCGAACACCGGGACGCGTCGCAGCGCCTGCCGGAGCGTGTCGGGGTCGTGCCGGACGCAGAACGAATGCCTTCCGAGCCACAACACGCCCGCCGCGCCGGCGCTTCCGGCCGCAGCTTCCAGGTCGAGGCCCTTCAACAGGTCGAGCACAGTCAGCCCGAGGAGCAGCACGAGCGCGAGGCGCAGTGCGCCCTGCCGGCGTCCCCAGAGGTAGGGCGAGGTCACGAGCAACAGCATCGAGGCCGGGATCGCCGCGGCATGGGTGAGCTTGAGCGTCTCGAACGGCTCGACGTACAGGAGCAGGTGGTTCCGCCAGGCGATGTTCGGCGTCACCGCCGACGCAAGGTTCACTAGCCCAGCGAGCCCCGCGGTGAGCGCCGCGATCTTCGGCAGCGGGTCGGCACGCCGAACGGCCCTGAGCGGGTGAACGCGTACGTGCAAGCCGAGCCGCCAGGCGGCGCTGTCGCGTTGAGCCGGGAAGAGGTCGCGCCAGTCTTTCGCCACCAGCCAGAGCCCGGCGCCGATCCCCGCAACCGTAACGAAGTTGTCGTCCACGCGGTCGAGGAGTCCTCCGAGGGCGAGCCCGAAGAGCAGCGCTGCGCCGAGGTGCCACTCGTGCACGCGCGTGCCCAGGACGTAGACCCTCGGGCCAAGCCGATGACGATCGATTCGAAGCAACGACCTACCTCTTCGACACCATAGCTTCGGCACATGAAGTTCTCGTGAAACATGCGGCAATCCTCACGCGGCGGCTGGCTTGGGCGATCCGATAGCGTCCGACCCGGTGGAAGCGAAGCACGACGTGCTCGTCGTCGGGGCTGGCTGCGCGGGGATGCGCGCGGCCATCGAGGCGCACGATGCGGGCGCCGATGTCGCCCTCGTTTCCAAGATCCATCCGACCCGCAGCCATTCAGGGGCCGCCGAGGGCGGGATCAACGCCGCGCTCGGAAACGCGTCCGAGGACGACCCCGAGAAGCACGCCTTCGACACCGTCAAGGGCTCCGACTACCTCGGCGACCAGGACGCGATCGAGATCCTCTGCAACGAGGCGCCGGACGACGTCTACCAGCTCGAGAACTGGGGGGCGGTCTTCTCGCGCACCGACGACGGCCGCATAGCGCAGCGCCCGTTCGGCGCGGCCGGCGAGCCCCGCACCGCGTATGCGGCCGACATCACCGGCCACGTGCTCGTGCACGTTCTCTACGAGCAGGTGATGAAGCGCGACCTGAAGGTCTACGAGGAGTTCTTCGTCTGGAAGCTCGTGGAGCACGAGGGCCGCTGTCAGGGCGTGATCGCCTGGAACCTGCTCGACGGCGGGCTCGCCACGATCGGGGCGAAGACCGTGATCCTCACGACGGGCGGCGCGGGCCGGCTCTACACCGGGACGACCAACGCTTACGCCTGCACCGGCGACGGGATGGCGCAGGCGCTGCGGCTCGGCGTCGCGCTCGAGGACATGGAGATGATGCAGTTCCACCCGACGACACTCGCGCCGACCGGCGTCCTGATCACCGAGGGCACCCGTGGCGAGGGCGCCTACCTGCTGAACTCCGAGGGCGACCGCTTTCTCAAGCGGTACGCGCCGAACGCCATGGAGCTCGCCTCGCGGGACGTCATCTCCCGCGCGGAGCAGACCGAGATCGACGAGGGCCGGGGCGTGGACGGCAACGTCCTGCTCGACATGCGCCATCTCGGCGCGGAGAAGATCCTCGAGCGGCTGCACGGAACGCGCGAGCTGGCAATGGTCTTCGCCGGCGTCGACCCGATCCACGAGCCGATCCCCGTCCGGCCGGGCGCGCACTACCACATGGGTGGCGTCGACACGGACGTCTGGGGCCGCACCTCGCTGGAAGGGCTGTACGCCGCCGGGGAGTGCGCCTGCGTGTCCGTGCACGGGGCGAACCGGCTCGGCGGCAACGCGTTGATGGAGACGATCACCTACGGCAAGCGCGCGGGGGCCCACGCGGCCGACTGGGCGCTGACGCACACGACCGTGGAGGTCCCGGTCAGCGCGGAAGCCGACGCGAAGCGCGAGCTGCAGGAGCTCCTCGACCGCTCCGAAGGCGAGCGGCCGTGGTCGATCCGCAACGAGCTGGCCGAGACGATGCACGAGAACTTCGGCGTCTTCCGCCGCGAGGAGCAGATGCGCAAGCAGGAGGAAATCGTCGACGGCCTGCGCGAGCGCTTCGAGCGGGTGGTCGTCGAGGACAAAGGCGACGTCTTCAACAACGACCTCACGCAGGCGCTCGAGCTCGGCTTCCTGCTCGAGCTCGCCTCCTGCATGGTGGTCGCCGGGATCGAGCGCAAGGAGAGCCGCGGCGCCCACGCGCGGCCGTACGACTACCCGGAGCGGGACGACGAGAACTACATGCGGCACACGCTCGTGACGATCGAGAACGGCGCCCCCAGGCTCAACTGGAAGCCGGTCACCGTCACGAAGTGGCAGCCGATGGAGCGCACCTACTGATGCGCCGCCTCGCCCTGGGAGCGGTCGCGCTCGTCGCGGCCGGGTGCGGCGGTGGCGGCGGTGACTCGGCCTCGCCCTCCGACATCGCAAACGCGGCCTCCAAGACCGCGAACGCCGGCAGCCTCGAGGCCGACTTCGCCGTCTCGGCCCAGGGCCTCTCGGGCAGCGGGAGCGGCGTCTTCAACAGCAAGCAGCGCACCGGCCAGCTGAAGATGCAGCTGAACGCGGGCGGCAGGCAGGTTCCGGTCGACACCGTCGTCAACGGCGATGTGGTCTACCTCCGCTCGCCGGCCTTCGCGCAGGCGACCACGCGGGACAAGGAGTGGGTCAAGCTCAACCTCGCCATGCTCGGCAGCGGGCAGGGGAGCACCGACCTGAGCGGGATCCTCGACGCCAGCCCCACGCCGGCAAACGCACTTGCCTACCTGGAGGGCTCTTCGACGGTCGACAAGGTCGGCTCGGAAGCCGTCAACGGCGTGGACACGACCCACTACACCGTCTCCGCGAACCTCGACCGTGCCGTGGAGCACACGAGCGGCGCCACGCGCGACGCCGTCCAGGGCGTGATCTCGCAGAGCGGGGTCAAGAACCTGCCCCTCGACGTGTGGGTCGACGCGAACGGCTACATTCGCAAGGTGCGCTACGACGAGCACGCGGGCCGGCGGCAGGCCGCGAACGTGACGATGGAGCTCCACGACTTCGGGCCGCCCGTCGCGATCACCGCCCCGCCCAACAACTCGGTCGTCGACCTGACGAAGATGGTCGGCTGATGGATGTAGCGCTGAAAATCTGGCGCTACAACCCGCAGCGTGGCGAGCGCGAGCTGCGCGAGTACGAGGTGGACGCGCCCGACTGGGCCTGCCTGCTCGACGTGCTCGATCTGATCAAGGACAAGCACGACGGCACGCTCGCCTACCGCAAGAGCTGCCGCATGATGATCTGCGGCTCGTGCGGGATGCGCATGGACGGCCGCGCGATCCTCGCCTGCAAGGAGCCGATGAAGCCGATCGTCGAGGCGGGCCACGTGCCGACGATCGCTCCGATGGGGAACCTCCCCGTCGTCAAGGACCTCGTCGTCGACATGGGCCCGTTCTGGAGCAAGGTCCGCGCCATGAAGCCCTGGCTCGACCCCGGCTACGGCGAAGTGCCGGAGAAGGAGCGGATCGTCTCGCAGCAGCAGGTGAACGCGATCCACAAGGAGGCGCTCTGCATCATGTGCGGCTGCTGCGTCTCCGAGTGCAACTCGATGGAGTCCGACCCGGAGTTCCTCGGGCCGGCCGCGCTCGCCAAGGGCTTCCGCTTCGTGGGCGACGTCCGGGACCAGGCCGACATCTCGCGGCTCAACGAGTACAACCAGGAGCACGGGATCTGGGACTGCACGCGCTGCTACTTCTGCAATGAGCGCTGCCCGAAGGGCGTCGACCCGCGTGATGCGATCGCCAAGCTCGGCGCCGAGTCGATCAAGCAGAAGGTCGATCACGACATGGGCGCCAAGCACGCGAAGTGGTTCGTCACCTCGGCCAAGACGACCGGCTGGCTGCGGGAGACCGAGCTCGTGCCCAAGACGCAGGGAACGTTCTCGGCGATCAAGGAGATCGGCTTCGCGCTCAACCTGGCGAAGCGCGGCAAGGTGCCGCCGCCGTTCCCGCCGCACGTCGCCAAGGACGTCAAGGAAGCCCGCGCGCTGCACGACCTCGTGCGCACGCAGGGCCGCGAAGGCGCGGCCGGAATCGTGCAGGGCGAGCATGCGCTCTCGATGATCGAGCACGTGCTCGAAGCCGAGAACACCGAACAATCAGGAGGCAAGAGTGGCGGCGACTGAGCCGAAGCACGTCGCGTACTACAAGGGCTGCCTCGCCTCGCTCTCGGCGAAGGAGCTCGACATCTCGACCCAGGCGCTCGCGCCGAAGCTCGGGCTGGAGCTGGACGAGCTCGAGTCGGTCACCTGTTGCGGCGCCGGCGACATCCACGAGGCCGAGCCCGACTACTACCTACACCTGAACGCGCGCATCCTGGCCTACGCGGAGCAGACCGGCTGCGACACGCTGATGACGATCTGCAACGTCTGCACCCTGAACCTGCGACAGGCGAACTGGCAGCTGAAGAACGACGACGAGCTGCGCGCGCGGGTGAGCGCGAACCTCGAGACCGTCGGCGCGCCGCCGTACGAAGGCACGGTCGAGGTCAAGCACCTGCTCTGGCTGATCGCCGAGGGCGACGGCTACGAGCTGTTGAAGACCGTCGCGCACAAGGGCCTCAAAGGCCTCAAGATCGCGCCCTTCTACGGCTGCCAGATCCTGCGGCCGTCGAAGATCCTCGGTTTCGAGGACCCGGACAAGCCCTGGTCGCTGGAGGCGATCATCGAGGCCTGCGGCGGCGAGCCGGTCGACTACCCGGCCAAGATCAAGTGCTGTGGCTTCCCGATCATCCAGGCCCGCGAGGAGACCGCGCTCGGCGAGCTGATCCAGCCGATCGAGCAGGCCAGCGAGGCGGGCGCCGACGCGATCGTCACGCCGTGCCCGCTCTGCCACCTGTCGCTGGACGCCTGGCAGTCGAAGCTGAAGAAGCAGACCGGCAAGGACTTCGCGATGCCGATCCTGCACCTCTCGCAGCTGATCGGAGTGGCTGCCGGGCTCGAGGAGTCCGAGCTGAAGTTCAAGCGCCACGTGGTCTCGGTCGACCCGATCGTCGAGAAGCTCGAAGCTTGAAACTCGTCAAGCTCGGCGGCGCCGCGGCGGCGGCCGGGCTGGCGTGGGGCCATTTCGAAGCAGGCTGGGTGCGGCTCGAGACGCTGCCGTGCCCGCTGCCGGGCCTGCCGGCGGAGCTCGAGGGGCTGCGGATCGCGCACCTGTCGGACTTCCACCTGGGCGTGCCCTCTCGCGGCGTGACCGCGGTCGAGCGCGCGGTCGACTGGGTCGAGGAGCGGCAGCCGGACCTGACGCTGATCAGCGGCGACCTGCTCTCGCGCCGAGCCGGGGAGCCGCGGCTGCGGGCGCTACTGGCACGGCTGCCGCGCTGCTTCGCCGTCCTCGGCAACCATGACTTCGCCTCGACGCGCGACCCGTTCTCGCATCCCGCCGCCGTCGCCGACCTCGAGCCCGCCACGCTCCTCGCCGACGACGCGCGCACGATCGAGCTGCGCGAACGGCGCGTCCAGATCGTCGGCGTCGACCCGCGCACGTACCGGCGGCGGCTCTCCCGGCCAGAGCGGCTGGTGGACGAGAGCGCCGACCTTCGGATCCTGCTCTGTCATTTCCCGGACGTGATCGACCGGCTGCCGGTGGGCGCGTTCGACCTCGTGCTTTCGGGCCACCTGCACGCCGGCCAGATCTGTCTCCCGTGGCCGGGTGGGCGGCTGCGGCTCGCGCACATCCGCTGGAGCTACATCCGCGGCCTCTACCGGCGGCCGGCCGCGACCCTGCATCTCTCCGCCGGGCTCGGCACGACCTTCGTCCCGTTCCGCTTCCTCGCGCGGCCTGAGGCGACGGAACTGATCCTAGAATCCGCCTGATGGAAGGAACCGCGAGCGTGGCCGGCGACGTGCTCGCCAGCTACGCAGCCGATGCAGCCCGCGAGGTGGAGGGCGTCGCCGGGCTGGTCGAAGGAAGGCTGCCGCGGCAGGGCGCCGTGCGCATCAACACCGACGACGGCATGACCGTGGAGCTCCATCTCGAGCTCGCCCCAGGGGCCGTGGCGCAGCACGTGGGCGCCGAGGTTCAGCGGCGGGTGGCCGACTACCTCGAGCAGATGGCCGGCACCCGGCCTCGCGCGGTCGACGTCGTGATCGACGAGATCGCATGAGCGTCCGGATCGCGGGACTTACCGGCGCGACGCTCGAGCAAACGCCCACCGTCTGCCACAGCTGCATGTGGTGGCAGTCGCGCACCGGCGGCCGCGAGCGCGACAAGCAGCGCTGGATCGAGAAGGCCGAGAGCGAGTTCGGCGCCTGGGGGACGATCTACTACGACGACGACGGCCGCGCGCTGGGCTCGATGCAGTACGGAGCGGCGCGGCTGTTCCCGCTCGCCGACGAGCTGCCGGCGGGCCCGCCCACGGACGACGCCGTGCTCGTCACCTGCGCCTACCTGGTCGACCGCTCCAGTCCGTGGGTGCTGCAGTCGCTTTTCCTCGCCGCGATCGGCGAGGCGAAGGACAAGGGCGCCGCGGCGCTGGAGGCGTTCGCCTACCGCTACCCGGAGGGCGAGTCCGAGTACGAGCGCTTCCTCGTGCACCGCACCGTCTTCCCGCACGACTTCCTAGCCGACTTCGGCTTCCGGCCGATCCGCTCCTCGGGCCCGGTCGAGCTGGCGCGGCTGGAGCTCGGCGGGCTCGTGCCGGTGCTCGAAGGCAGGCGCGCGAAGGTGCTGCGAGCGCTGAAGGACGCGCTACTACCCGAGCCCGTGCCGCAGCCGCGGCGACCCTAGGGCTGCGGGTAGGCGGTCGCCCAGGCGGCGCGCAAAGCGGAGGGCGTCGTCACGAGCAGTCGGATCGGCTGCCCCGTGGCGAGCTTCAGCTTCGGCACCAGCGTCTCGTCGGTCGGGTCGGCCACGGCCACCGAGACGTCGCCGTCGGGATGGAGCCGAACGGGGATCGCCCGCAGCTCCTCCGCCTGCGCCCAGGGGAGCAGCTGGACGGCTCGGTGGTCGACGGAGGTGATGCCGATGTCGACGAAATCGACGTTGGCCTGCTCGGCGAGGACTCGGGCGATGTCGTTCTCGAAGCAAAAGCGCAGTCGCACGAGCGCCTCGCCCAGCAGCTCGCCCTGCTGACGCTGCTCGAGCGCCTGGTCGAGCTCCTCGTTCGAGACCAGGCCCTTGCGCAGCAGCAAGGCGCCCAGGTGCGAGCGGGGCTCGTTCTCGAAGAACGTGTGGTCCAGGCGTGCAGGCCGCATGTCTCCGCAGGTATCGGGTTTTTTGCCGCCGTGCTTGAGAGGTAGAGCGGAGTCCGGCCTAGCTGGCCGCGACCGGCTGCTGGGAGAGCACGAGCTCCCCGATCTGGATCCCGTTCAGGGCCGCGCCCTTGCGCAGGTTGTCGCAGGCGATGAAGAGGGCGAGGCCGTTCTCGGCTGCTGAGTCGCGGCGGATGCGGCCGACCAGTGCCTCGTCGGCGCCCGCGGCCAGTCGGGGCGTGGGGAAGTCTTCGACCCGTACCGCCGGCGCCGCGGCCAGTAGCTCACGCGCGTGCGAGGGGTCGAGCGGCGCTTCCGTCTCGAGCCACACGGACTCGGCGTGCCCGACCGGCACCGGCACTCGCACGCAGGTCGCGCTCACCGGCAGCTCCGGGAGCTCGAGGATCTTGCGCGTCTCCTCGCGGAGCTTGACCTCCTCGTCGAACTCCTCGCCGTCGAAGTCCCAGTCCGTGGACAGGTCGTGCTCGATCTGCGGCTCGTCCAGCAGTTGCTGCAGGCGCTGGGCACCCTTGCCCGAGGCCGACTGGTAGGTCGCAACACGCACCGAACGGAGGCCGACGGCGTCGTGCAGCGGCTTCAGCACGAGCGTCAGCGGGATCGTGCAGCAGTTCGGGTTGGCGACGATGCCGTCGTGCTCGAGCGCCCGCTCGCCGTTCACCTCGGGCACGACCAGCGGCACGCCGTCCTGCAGGCGGAAGGCCTCGGACTTGTCCACGCAGACCGCACCGCCCCGCACGGCGTGCGGGACGAGCTCGCGGCTCGCGCGTGAGCCGACCGAGAAGAAGCAGAGGTCGAGGTCACCCGCGGCGAGTGCTTGGGGCGTGGCCTCCTCGACCAGTCGGCCGTCGATCTCGGTTCCGGCCGAGCGCGCGGAAGCGAACAGGCGCACGTCATCGAAGCCGCGCTCGCGCAGGATCTCGACGACGACGCGTCCCACCACTCCGGTAGCGCCGACCACACCGACCCTAGGCATGCTGGCGCTCCGCTTCCGGCGTATCGAGCTCGAACGCCTGGTGCAGCACCGCGACGGCCGTGTCGACCTCGTCGGTGCGCACGTGGCAGGCGATCTTGATCGGCGAGGTGGTCACGACCTGGGGCTCGATGCCCGCCTCGGCCAGCGTGGCGAACGCCTTCGCGGCCACGCCGGGGTGGCTCTTCATGCCGGCGCCGATCACGCTCACCTTGCCGAGATCGTCGCGCGCGCTCCACTGAACGCCGAGCGCGTCGAGCACCTCGGTGGATGCGTCGCGGTCGTCGGCGGGCGCCGAGAAGACGATCTCCGGTCCGGTCTGGACGATCGTGTCCACGTTCACGCTCGCGTCGGCAAGGGCGGCGAACAGCTGCGCAGCGGTCGTGCCCTCGACGCGGTAGAGCGTCTCCTCGCGCGTGTGCGTGACTCCGGAGATGAGTGCCTTCTCGAGCATCCGTTCGTCCTCCTCGCGAATCCAGGTGCCCTCCGCCGGCGAGTAGGAGGGGCGGACGTGCAGCTTGACGTTGTGGCTGCGCGCGATCTCGACCGAGCGTACCTGGAGCACCTTCGCCCCCGACGCGGCCAGCTCGAGCATCTCCTCGAAGCTGACTGCGTGCAGCTTGCGCGCCTCGGGCACGAGCCGCGGGTCGGCCGTGAAAACGCCCTCGACATCGGTGTAGATCTCGCAGACCTCCGCGCCGAGCGCTGCAGCCAGCGCGACGGCCGTCGTGTCGGAGCCGCCGCGGCCGAGCGTGGTGATGTCGAAGTCGGTGGAGACGCCCTGGAAGCCGGCGACCAGCACGATCTTGTCCTGGTCAAGCGCCTCGTGGATCCGGCGCGCGCGGACGTCGACGATCTTCGCCCGGCCGTGCACGGTGTCGGTCACGATCCCCGCCTGCGAGCCGGTGAGGCTGATCGCCTCGGCGCCGAGGTCGTAGATCGCCATCGCGGCCAGCGCGCACGAGATCCGCTCGCCGACCGAGATCAGCATGTCCAGCTCGCGCGGCTTCGGCTTGGCCGAGACCTCGTAGGCGAGGCGGACGAGATCGTCGGTCGAGTCGCCCATCGCCGAGAGGACGGCGACGACGCGATTCCCGGCCTTGCTCGCCTCGACGAGCCGCCGGGCGACGTCTTTGATCTTCTCCGGGTCGGCGACGGAGGTGCCGCCGAACTTCATCACGAGCGTGCCGGTGCTCGGCTCTGCAGCGGCGAGATCGGGAAGCGGCTCGAATTCGGTCGTGGTCACGACGGGAAGTCTAGGCTCACATTTCGCGGCGGCCCGAGAGCGCCCTGCCGAGCGTGACCTCGTCGGCGTACTCGAGGTCGGCACCGACGGGGAGGCCGCTCGCCAGGCGCGTCACCCGCACCCGGCCGCGGAGACGGTCGGCGAGGAACGCCGCGGTCGCCTCGCCGGTCATGTTCGGGTTCGTCGCGAGCACGACTTCCTCCACGCCGTTGCGCTCGACGCGGCCGAGCAGCTCGGCGATGCGCAGGTGCTCCGGCTCGACGCCGTCGAGCGGCGAGAGCGAGCCGCCGAGCACGTGGTAGAGGCCGCGGTACTCGTGCGTGCGCTCGACCGAGATCAGGTCGGCCGGCTGCTCGACGACGCAGACGATGGTGTGGTCGCGGCGCTCGTCGCGGCAGATGTCGCAGGTCTCGTCCTCGGTCAGGTTCCCGCACTCGTTGCAGAAGCGGACGCGCTCCTTGACCTCCTCGAGCGCGCGGGCGAGGGCGAGCGCCTCCTCCTTGGGCACGCTCAGCAGGTGGAACGCGAGCCGCTGCGCGGTGCGTTGGCCCACGCTCGGCAGGCGTGTCAGCTGCGCGACGAGGTTCTCGACGGCCGGACTGAACATCGGCCCATTGTGCCTTGGCCGCTAGCTGTCGCCGACGCCCGCGTTCTCGGCCAGGCGGCCGAGAGCGACCTCGAGCAGCGAGGCCGCGACCTCAGGGTGCTCGGCGACGAGCGTGCGGAAGCTGGCGCGGTCGAGTGCGAGGCAGCGCAGGTCGGTTTTCGCCTGGACGCGGGCGGTGCGGGTGGCGTCCTCGCTGATCAGCGCGAGCTCGCCGAAGAACTGGCCGGGGCCGAGCTCGATCTCGTCGCGCTTGGTCTCGACGACCGCGGTGCCCTCGGCGATGAAGAACATCCCGCTGCCCGCGGTGCCCGGCTGGACGAGCAGCTGGCCGGCCGGCACCTCGACCTCGTTGACGGCCTCCGCGACGTGTGCGAGCTCGTCGTCCCCGAGCGCCGAGAAGAGCGGCACGCGCCGGAGCGCCTCGATTCTCGTCCCCATCTAGAGCCCCGGCAGGCCGAGGCCGCTGAGACCGCCCATCGCAGGCCCGAGCTTGGCCTCCATCAGGCTTTGCGAGGAGCGCAGCGCTTCGTTGACGGCCGCCAGCACCATGTCCTCGAGCAGCTCCGGGTCGTCCGGGTCGATCGCCTTCGGGTCGATCTTGATCTCCTTGAGCTCGCCGCCGCCGGTCGCAGTGACGGTGACCATCCCGCCGCCCGAGGTCGCCTGGACGGTCTCGTTCTTGAGCTCTTCCTGGGCCTGCTGCATCTGGGCCTGCATCTGCTGGACCTGCTCCATCATCTTGTTGAAATCCATCCCGCTCACCGGGTTTCTCTCCTTTGTGCGGACTCGCTTGCCTCGGAACTCCTGCGACGTTCAGGGCCAAGCCGAACGCGGAGCGTGCTCATTCGTCACTCACCTCGCGCGCGTCGAAGGTTCCCTTCATCAGCTCGATGATCTCTTCCTCACTCGCGGGCTCGTCCGGCGCAGGCTCGTCGCTCTCGCCGCCGTTCTCGCCGACCTCGAAGGCGAGGGCAAGGTGTCGGCCGGTTACCTCGTAGAGCGCCTCGGCGAGAAGCGTCGCGTTTTTCGGGTCCTCGGCGAGCTCTCGGTGGAACGAGGCCGCCCGTGGGAACTCGACGGTGAGCGTGTCGTCGGCGAGCCCCTTGGGGTGCGCCTCGCGTAGCACCGACGCGGTCGGGATCGACTTCTCCTCGACGGCGGGCAGGATCGTCCGCTGCCAGGCCTCCTGGAGCTGCTCGAGCTCCAGCGCCGGGCCCGCCGCGGGCGTCTCCGCCGGGTCGGCAGTGACAGTCACTGTGTCTGTCACTGTGACTGTCCCTGTGTCTGTCCCCGGGGCCTGGCTCGAATGGACACCGCGCTCCAGCAGCTCGAGCCGGTGCGCGGTCGACTCTCGCGAGAGATCCGCCGCGGGTCGCGTGACCTTCACCAGCGCGAGCTCCAACGGGAGCCGCGGATCGCCGCCCTGGCGCAGGTCCTCGACCGCCACCGCGAGCAGGTCGCAGAGCCGCAGCACGGTTGCCTCGCCGACCTGGTTTGCCTGCTCGCGCAGCCGCTCGCGCGTCTCCTGCGTCACCGGCAGCGACTCGGGCACCTCGCCCAGGTGCTGGACGAGCAGCAGGTGCCGCAGGTGCTCGAGCAGGTCGGTCACGAGCCGGCCCAGATCCTGGCCCTGCTCGGAAAGCTCCTCGACGAACGTCAGCGCGCCGGCCGTGTCGCGGTCGACGATCAGGTCGCAGAGCCGGAAGAGCGCCTCCTCCTCGACCGCGCCCAGCAATTGCAGTACCGACTGCACGGTGACCTGGCTCTCCGTCGCAGCGGCCAGCTGATCCAGCGTCGAGACCGCGTCGCGGTAGGCGCCCCGCGCCGAGCGGGCGATCAGTGACAGCGCGGCGTCCGGCGCCTCGATCGCCTCGCCGTCGGCCACGCGCCGCAGCACCTGCACGAGCTCCGGCAGCCGCGGCCGCGAGAACGCAAACGTCTGGCAGCGCGACCGGACGGTCGGCAGCATCTTCCCGAGGTCGGTCGTGCAGAAGACGAAGACGAGGTGCGGCGGCGGCTCCTCGATCAGCTTCAGCAGCGCGTTGAAGGCGGCGTCGGTGAGCTGGTGCGCCTCGTCGAGGATGTAGACCTTGTAGCGCCCCTCGACCGGCTGCAGCACGACGCGCTCGCGGATCTCGCGGATGTCGTCGATCCCGCGCTGGGAGGCGGCGTCCATCTCGATCACGTCGAGCGAGGTGCCGTCGGCGATCGCGCGGCACGCGTGGCAGGTCTTGTCCGGCGTCGGCGTCGGGCCGTGCTCGCAGTTCAGCGCCTTGGCGAGGATGCGCGCGAGCGAGGTCTTGCCGGTTCCGCGCGGTCCCGCGAACAGGTAGGCCTGGCGGATCTGCCCGTGCGCGATCGCGTTCTTCAGCGTCCGCGTGACCGCTTCCTGCCCGACGACCTCGTCGAAGTCCTGCGGGCGGTACTTGCGGTACAGGGCGGCCACGCTGCGACTCTACTTAAGCCGGCGCACCGGCCAAGCCGGCACGCCTTCTTGGTCGGCATCGCAAGCGACGCCTCAGTTCCCGGGCCGGACACACCGCGCGCCTGAGAAGCAGTACTTAGCGCTGCTTCCTTCCGGATCTGACGCGGTTCGCAAGCTCTCACCGCACGGGGCCCGGCCCGAGGAGCGCGATGCTAGCGGAGCAGCCTCCGGAGGGAGAACGGCGCGCGGTGGAGATTGCGGACCGGCGGATGGTGATAGCGCACGACGACCGCCGAGGCTCCCGTCGGAGTCGTCGCCGACCCCACCGAGTTCGTCGCCGTCACGCGCGCCTCGACCCGGCCGCCGACCTCGGCGCCACCAAGCCGGAACGTCCGGCCGGTCGCGCCCTCCACCACCGAGCAGCGGCTCGCATGACGGTTGCAGCGCAGCCACTGGAATGAGAAGCCGATCGGCGTCCCGCCGCTCCAGCTGCCTGTGTGGGCCGTGAGGAGCCGGCCCTCGGCCGCGGTGCCGCTCAGCGTCGGCGCCTGCGTCGAGAGCGGCGGCAGCACTGGCGGGAGAAACGGAGGCGGTGGCGGTGGCGGGGGCGGCGGCGTCGCGTCGGTGTAGGTGGCCGTGTAGCCGGCGGCGTTCGCGGGCGCGGTCACGGTGTGCGCCGCCGCGCCGCCGTCCGACCACGAAGCGAACGAGTACGTGTGCCCGTTGAGCGTCTGCGTCGCGGGTGCGCTGACCGAGTTCGCAGAGCCGGCGATGACCGTCCGTGTGAATGGCGTAGCGTCGGTGCTGCTCCCGACTGCGAGTGCCAGGCCGGAGGGAATCGTCGCGAATGAGAGGTCGACGGTCTTCGGTTGGAGGGTCACGCTCGCCGAGCTCTGGAGCCCGTCGCCATCGGTCGCCTGGAGGACGAGCTCGAGGTGCGACGGATAGTCGTGGTCGGGGGCGTTCACGCTGCCGCTTGAGACCCCGCTCCAGGTTTGCACGTCGTGGACGTGGCAGCTGGTCGGCGTCGTGCAGTGATGGATCAGCAGCGTCCACGAGAGGGCTGAGGCCGGCAGCGCGCCGTCCTGGGGATCCGTCGCATGGCCGGAGAACGAGATCGCGTCGCCGACCGAATACGTGAGCGTCGACGACGGCGCGTCGATCACCGCCGTCGGCGCCGAGTTTGCGGCGTCGAGCTCCCAACTCACTCGCGCCAGCGCCCCGCCCGTGCGGTCGTAGTAGTCGACCCGGACCGAGTGCGTGCCGGCGGTCAGCGAGACCGTCGCTGTCGTTGTGGTCGGTGACTGGTCGTGCCAGTCGTCGATGAGCGAAACCCCATCGACGAAGACCCGGACGCCGTCGTCGGCAGTCGAGCTGAACGTGTAGCTGCCGCCCGCGAACGAGAACTGCCCGCTCCACGTGGCTGAGAACCCATCTGAGTTCACACCGGGGCCGGGCGGGCCGTTGGCCCAGTCGTGGTCGATCGCGTTCTCGCAGCGCCTGAGCACCGCAGGCCCGGACAGGTCGACGCTGTTGTGGTACTCGGCCAGGAACGTGCCGGTGGCGCAGGTGCCTGCGGCGTTGTACGAGAGGTGGTGGATCGTGCCGCCGTCAAAGTCGACGTAATAGAGATCGCCGTTCGGCCCGGCCTCGATGTCGACCGGGTTGGAGGCGTCGTTGACGAGCGGCTGCACGCGCGACGGGTCCGGCTGACCGTTCGCGCCGAGCGGCATCGCCCAGATGCACTCGCGCGAGTGGTCGGCAAAGACGAGCGCGCCCCGATAGGGCGCCGGATAGCGCGTGCCGCCGTAGAACCCGATCCCGCTGACCACCGATCCATGGGTGCTTGTACACCCGTCTCCCAACGCAACTTCGTCCTGATGCGAGTAGACGAAGTAAGGGCCGGTAGCGGCGCCGGGCGTCGCGTAGAGGTTCGAACACATGGTCAGACCGGCGGTCTGATAGCCCGGTTGGGGGCTCGGGCCCTCGTTGCACGGCCAGCCGAAGTTCGGCGCCGTAGCCGGCGGCGTCTGGAGCCGCTCGATCTCCTCCCAGTCGTTCCAGCCCACATCGCCGAGCCAGAGATCGCTCGTCCCCGGACGGAACGCGAATCGGAACGGGTTGCGCAAGCCGTAAGCGGTGATCCGGCGCAGGTTCGCATCGCTGGACCCTGCCCAGGGGTTGCCGGCGCCACCGGCGCCGGTGTCGGGATCGAGCCGCAGTACCGAGCCGTTCAACACCGCGGGTCCGTGTGCGCGGTTCGGGCTTTGCGCGCGCAAGGCGCCTCCTTCGGCCGACGGAGGAGTCAGCGCCACGCCGACTCCTGCCGGCGGGTCGCCGCAAGGGTTAGCAGGCGTCTGCGTCCTGGCGAGCGTGCCACCGTTCTGGCCATAATCCACGACCGTGAAGCTCGCTCCCTCGCCTGCGCTGACGTAGAGCTTTCCGTCCGGGCCGAAGCCGAGGTCGCCCACCGAATGACTCGGGTACTGCTGGCACCACTGGTTGGCGAGCAGCACCTGCGGAGAGCCGACTTCCTGGTCGGCGGCCGAGACCTGGACGCGGACGAGCCGGCCGCTTACGACGCACCCGTCGGTATTCGCCCCCGGTGGCGTCGGGCATGTGTCATTCCAGACCGGCGCCGTCTGCCCTGGGGGGGCGTCGTAGGTGTAGAGGAGGTACACGTACGGTCTCGTCGTCGCGAAGCTCGGATCGAGCGCCATCCCCAGCAGGCCGCGATCCCAGTAGTCGTCCACCTCGGAGCTGAGGTCGGCGACGACCGTCGATGTCGTGTCGGTCAGGCTGTCGAAGACTTTCAGCCGGCCGCGCTTCTCGATCACGAAGACGCGCCCGTCGGGAGCGAACCTGACGGCGGTCGGGTTGGTAAGTCCCGAGAAGGCGACCGAGTCCTGGAACCCGACGGGCACCGAGGACGCGGGGGCGGAGGCTGCGGCCGCCGAGGGGTTCCCAAGCAGCGGCCGCGCAGGCGGGAGCGACCCGCTGGTCGCCGCGCCTGGCACGCGCGCGCCGGCGAGCAGCACGAACGCGCCCAGCAAGGTGAGCGCGACGGCCACGCGACGCATGGGCCTTCGTCCGAACCAGATCACCGCAGTTCCCCCTAGCTCCCCGACAACCTCGATCGCAGTATTCCACGCAGACGCCCCGCCAAACGGCCAGATGGCCGGAGAGTCCTCGGTATTCTTCACCGCGCTGAGGGCGCGTAGCTCAGCGGGAGAGCGCCCGCTTCACACGCGGGAGGTCGCTGGTTCGATCCCAGCCGCGCCCACTCAGGCGTACGGCGCCACGGTGGTGTACTTGAAGCCCGTGTCGACCGCCAGCGTCACGATCACGGCGTCAGGGCCGAGCCGCTCCGCCAGCCGATGGGCGCCGACGACGTTCGCGCCGGTCGAGATCCCCGCGAAGATCCCGTCCTCCCGTGCCAGACGGCTCGTCATCTCGACCGCCTCGTCGTCCCCGATCGGCTCGAGGTGGTCGACCCGCTGGGCGTCCCAGTGGGGCATCACCAGCCCCGTCCACCCCTGGATCAGGAACGAACCTCGCGAGCCGCCGCTGATCGCCGCCGAGGCCGCGGGCTCGTGGGCCTGGATGTAGACGCCGCGCGGCTTGAGCGAATCGGAGACACCCATCACCGAGCTCGCGGTGCCCATCCCGTGGCAGAAGCCCGTCACCCGGCCCTCCGTCTGATCCCAGATCTCACGGCCGAGCCGGTCGCGGTGGTTTGGGATGATGTACGGGTTGTTGAACTGGTCGGTGGCGTAGTGCCCGGGCCGGGCCGCCAGTTCGGCCGCGCGCGCGACCATGTTCTCGATGTCCTGAGCGGTCACCTTCGGCGGGCCCTCCACCGACGGGATCAGGTCAAGCTCGGCGCCGAGCGCGCGCATCAGCTGCATCCGCTCCTCGGTGAAGCAGTCGGCCATCACGATCAGCGCGCGGTAGCCCTTTGCGCGGCAGACGAGCGCCAGCGCGGGGCCGGTCGAGCCGCCGGTGTACTCGACCACGGTGTCGCCGGGCGAGATCAGCCCGTCCCGCTCCGCTCCTTCGATCATCGCCAGAGCCATCCGGTCCTTCAGCGAGCCGGTCGGGTTCGTGTTCTCGAGCTTGACCCAGAGCTCCGCTCCGTTCGGCGGTGCGCAGGCCCTGAGCCGGACGAGCGGCGTGTTCCCGATGGCTTCGAGGATCGATTCCATGGAGCCTCCAAACGATCCTAGTCCCGGCGGTTTGGGACCCGGGTCGTCGGGTTATCGGATGCCATGCCCCTATTGGTTGTAAGGGGTATTCATCCGAAAGGAGAGACATGGATTCGAGCCACCTCGTGCGCCGGCATCTGGGCCGCGCCGTGCTCGCTCTCAGCTTGCTCGCGCTGCTCGCAGTCTTCGGCGGCGCGTCCCGAGCGCAGGCCGCAGCGCCTTCGATCAGGCCCGTCTGTGGCGCCGTCTCGCTGGGCCATGCCCGCTGCTTCTCGTGGGTGAAGGGCAACGCGCTGCCGCTGGCGCAGACGCCGAGCGGCTACGGCCCGGCCGACCTGCAGTCGGCCTACGCGCTGCCTTCGGCGACCGCCGGGAGCGGCCAGACGGTTGCGATCGTCGACGCGTTCGACGACCCGACCGCCGAGCAGGACCTCGCCGACTACCGCTCGCACTATGGCCTGCCGCCGTGCACCACCGCGAACGGCTGCTTCCGCAAGGTGAACCAGACGGGTGGCACGCTGCCGATGCCGCCTCCGGGCGCCGACTGGGGCCTGGAGATCTCGCTCGACCTGGACATGGTCAGCGCGGTCTGCCCGAACTGCCACATCCTGCTGGTCGAGGGGAACACGAACCTCAACAGCGATCTCTACACGGCGGTCGACACGGCCGCCCGCCTCGGCGCCAACGCGATCAGCAACAGCTACGGCGGGAACGAGTCCAGCTCCGAGACCGCCGACGACGTCCACTTCAACCACCCCGGCGTCGCGATCACCGCGAGCTCCGGAGATAACGGCTACGGCGTCTCGTACCCGGCCGCGTCGCGCTACGTGACCGCGGTCGGCGGCACCTCGCTGACCCGCGGCGGCGGCACTCGCGGCTGGACCGAGTCCGCCTGGAGCGGTGCCGGCAGCGGTTGCAGCGCCTACGAGGCCAAGCCGGCCTGGCAGACCGATTCGGGCTGCAGCAGGCGCACCGTCGCCGACGTCTCGGCAGTCGCCGACTCGAACACCGGCGTCGCCGTGCTCTACGGGGGCCTCTGGTTCACCGTCGGCGGCACGAGCGCGTCCTCGCCGATCGTCGCCAGCGTCTACGCGCTCGCGGGCAACGCCTCGAGCGTCAACTACGGCTCGTACCCGTACTCGCACACGAGCGGCCTGTTCGACGTCGTGAGCGGGAGCAACGGCACGTGCTCGCCCGCGTACCTCTGCACCGGCGTGGCCGGCTACGACGGCCCGACCGGGCTCGGCACGCCGAACGGCTCCACCGGCTTCTAGCTCGTCCTCCACGCACGAGGGGCCCGGCCCGGCCGGGCCCCTCGCTGCCGGTTGGCAGCCGCCGCATTCGGTGGGACGATGCGGGGGTGCCGCATCGCCGGGAACTGCAAGGGCTGCGAGCGGTCGCGGTCCTGCTCGTGGTGCTCGACCACGGCGGGGTGCCGTTCCTGCAGGGCGGCTATGTCGGGGTCGACGTCTTCTTCGTCCTCTCCGGCTACCTGATCACCGGGCTGCTCCTCCGCCAGGCCGGGCGCGACGGCCGCATCCGCCTCTCCGATTTCTACGTCCGCCGCGCCCGGCGCATCCTCCCGGCGGCCGTGTTGACGCTCGTCGTCACGGATCTCGCCGCGCACCAGCTGCTGAATCTCGTGCGCGCGCGCGAGGCCGTCGGCGACAGCGTCTGGGCGGCGTTCTTCATGGCGAACGTGCACTTCGCCCGGGCGGGCAGCGACTACTTCGCCCAGGGCCAGCCGCCGTCGCCGGTGCAGCACTACTGGACGCTGGCGGTCGAGGAGCAGTTCTACCTCGTCTGGCCGATCGTGCTCGCAGGGGTGCTGGCGGTCCCCTTCCTGCGCCGGCGGCTGCTCTGGATCGTGGTCGCCGCGGCCGGCGGCTCGCTCGCCTGGTCGATCCACAGCACGGCGACCGACGCGACCTACGCCTACTTCTCGACGGCCACGCGCGCCTGGGAGCTCGCCCTGGGCGCCGCGCTGGCGATCGCGGCGCCGCGGTTGCGCGGCGCGGCGGCGTGGCTCGGCCTGGCGTGCATCTGCGCCGCCGCGGTGGCGTTCTCGAGCTCGACCCCCTTCCCCGGCTACGCGGCGCTGCTGCCGACGATCGGCGCGGCGCTCGTGATCGCTGCCGCACCGGGGAGCGGCTCGCGGCTACTCTCGCTCGCGCCGTTCCGCTACGTCGGCGACCGCTCGTACGCCTTCTACCTCTGGCACTGGCCCGTCCTCGTGATCGCGGCCGAGTACGTGGGCCATGACCTGTCGACTGCCGTCCGGCTCGGTCTCTTGGCTGGAGCCTTCGCGCTGTCGATACTGAGCTATGCCCTCTACGAGAACCCGATCAGGCAGATGAGGTGGCGCCCGCAGACCGGCGCGCTGCTCTGGCCCGCCTCGGCAGCCGTGATCCTCGCGGTCGCGGTGCCGATCCTCGTCTCGCTGAACGCGCGGGCGACGCGGATCTCGAACGCGGCTGCCGCCGTCCGCCCGGTCGAGCTGGTCAGGCAGACGACTGCGGCGCGCAGCTCGTGGAAGCCGCTGCCCGCCGTCGCCGCCGCCGTCAACGCCGCGACGCACGGCGCCGCCCTGCCGTGGCCGTTGACTCCGGCCGTGACCGAGCTGCGCAACGACCTGTACGCGTTCCCGACCGGCTGCTCCGCCCGGCAGGGCGAGACCACGAGCAAGATCTGCCGGCTGGGCGCTCCGGAGGCCACCAAGACGCTGGTCGTCTTCGGCGACTCGCATGCCGAGATGTGGATGCCCCCGCTGCTGAAGATGGCGAAGCGCGACCAGTGGTCGGTGGTCCCATTCGTCAAGGTCGGCTGCGTGCCGAGCTCGTGGACGCACAAAAGCTGGCCCTGCGGGAACTGGTACCGCTGGGCAGTCAACCGCGCGGCGGCGCTGCACCCACAGGCGACGCTGGCGGTCGGCAGCTGGGCTGGCAGCCACACCCCGGCCGCCGCGGTCAACGGCGTCGCCGGTCTGATCGCGGACGCGCGCAGCTTCTCGGCGAGCACGATCGTGGTCGGCGACTCGCCCCACCAGCACCGGAACCCGGTCGACTGCCTGCTCGCCACCGGCGCGAACATGCGGACGTGCAGCTCGAAGGCGACGCTCGTCGAGCTGCAGACCGACGCCGCGGTCGCCGCGGCAGCGGCCAAGGCGCACGTCGGGTTCATGAACGTCACCGGCTGGTTCTGCGGCCACGCCTCGTCGGTAGCGGTTCTCTGCCCATTGGTCGTCAACCGCACGATCGGCTGGATCGACCAGGGCCACATCTCGTCCACGTACGGCCTCGAGCTGGCGACGCCGTTCAGGAACGCGTTCCGCCGCGAGCTCTTCCGCTAGGACGGCTTGGTGGGACGGCCGGGACCGCGTCGCCGCGGTCCCGGCCGAGCCCGGTTACTTGCGCGCGTAGTAGATGAACTGCGAGAACAGTCCCGGCGTGAACGGGGACGGATCGCGCATGTCCGTCCAGGCCGCGTTCGCGTGGCCGTCGCTGCCGTAGGCGAGCCCGATGTAGTCGCCGTGGAAGACAGCGCAGAACTCGCACGCAGGATCGCCGGCCTGGAAGAACTCCGACATCGTCGGGTTCGACGGCGCGGTGCTGATCGTGGTCTTCACGAACGACCCCGGGTGCCCTTCGGCCAACGCCGTGGTGTAGGTCGGGCCGTTCGAGTTGCCGCGGTCGTGGTAGAGCACGCCGAGCTTCCCGTTGACCGGGTTGACGTCCGCCCACGGGAACCACTGGTCGCCTGCTCCGGGATCGACGAGCGTCGGCGATGTCCACTCCCTGCCGCCGTCGTTCGACTGCACCACGAACACGTCCGAGTTGGTCACCGGATGGCTGCTGTCGTGCACGCCGTTCCGGTTGTCCGAGAACGTCAGGTACAGACGATCCTCACGCGTCGGGTCGGCCACGATGTTGCCCGCGCCCCAGACCCGCACCTGATAGCCGGTCAGCGTTTGGCGGCCGTCGACGTTGATCGGGTAGTCGCGTGAACCGTCCTCCATGCCGACGACGAAGTCCGGCTTCGACCAGTGCTTGCCGCCGTCCTTCGAGCTGACGACGAGGTACTGGTCGTCTGAGTTCTCGCCCGGCTCCCAGAGCGCCTGATTCTGGCTGTTCATGAATGCCACGTAGACCGTTCCGTCGGGCCCGACCGTGGGCACGGACGCCTGGTCCTCGTCGCACTGCCACTTCTTGCCGGTGGTCTGGAAGGTGCAGAGGTGCGGGTTGGAGCCAGAGATCTCCTGCGGCTTCGACCAGTGCTGGCCACCGTCGTCACTGTGGCTCTCCAGGATCGGCGACTCGACGTACTCGCCCGAGTTGGAGATGAACGACGTCCAGGTCAGGTAGCTGCGCCCGTAGAAGCGCGAGTGGGGGTTGTTGTCGGTGGTGATCCACTCCTTGTCGCCGAAGTTTTGGAACGGGGAGGAGTCGCACCCCGCGCCGGGGCCGACCACCACGGGCTTGTCCCAGCTCAGACCGCCGTCCTTCGAGGGTGAGACGACCACGTCGCCGTCGCAGGTCTCGCCGGCGTCGTTGAACGTGTAGTTCAACGAGGAGTGAAGCGCGACGTGGTGCTTGACGTCGATGGTCGTCACCGGGTCGCTGCCGGTGCGGCTGTCGTCTTCGGTCGACATGTTCCCCGTCGACCACGTGTTCCCGCTGTCGAACGAGGTGTAGTACTGGTCGCAGCACGAGCCGTAGTCGTTCGAGCTGGCGATCAGGTGGTGCGGATTCGCGGCGTCGACCACGACGTTCGGCTCGTTGTTCGGGAACGGGTCGTCGCAGTCGAGCTTCGTGTTCAGGACGCCCGACGTGGCAGTGCACTCGAACGACCAGTTGTTCTTGGCCCCCGGAGGCACGGTACGCGCAAACGGCACCTTCTCGCCGCCATCGCCCCCAGGTGGCTCCGCTCGAACGCCCGCGGCGAGGAACAGGCCCATGAGGGCCGCGGCCGCGAGCAGCAGCGTAAAGCGGGTCTTCGTCATCGATCTCCCCTTCCGTTGAGGCCCAACCTCGTGGACGAACGTATATGAGAGAGAAGGGCGAGTCCAGCACCGTTTTGCCGAAGCCGATCGGGGGTAGGATCCGGCCTCCTGTGTCCTGGCACAACCTCTCGGAGATGGACCTGCAGTTCGCGCGCTCGCGCAGGCGTGCGACGACCAGGCGCAAGCTGCCGCCGAAGCGCAAGCCGATGGCTTGGCGCAGCGTTCGTGCCGGCGCGCTCGCGCTGGTGCTCCTCACCGTGGTGGCGGAGTCGACGAGGCTTGAGACCTCGAATGCGAAGCCGCCGGCTCAGCGTGCCGTGGCGGCGCCGGCGATCGGCGCGACCTGTCCCGTGCCCAGGCCGTTTCGCGCCGCGTTCGCAACCGCCTCGGCCCGGACCGGCGTCCCGCTTTCGCTGCTGGTGGCCACCGCCTATGAGGAGTCGCGCATGGACCCGAACGCCCATTCGGGAGCGGGGGCCACCGGCCTGCTCCAGCTGATGCCCGCGACCGCGCGTGAGCTGCGGCTGGAAGGCAGCGACCCGGCGACGAACGTGCTCGCAGGCGCGCGCTACCTGCGGCAGATGATCGACCGCTTCGGCTCGCTCGACCTCGCGCTGGCGGCCTACAACGCCGGCCCGGGCGCCGTCGAGAAGGCGGGAGGTGCGCCGACCACGGCGACCCTCCGCTACGTGAAGAACATCGAGGCCCGAGCGGGCCTGCTCGCCGCCTGCTAGCGCTGAGCTTGCGGCTGGAGGTCGCGCGCGATCGAGTCCTCCGCCGGCAGCACGTCCTGCACGGCGGTTGCGATCTCCCGCAGCCGTTCGAGCGCCTCGCGCTTGCGGTGCTCGAGCATCCGCACCTCGCCGCGTAGCTCCTCCTGGCGGCGCCGAACGTCACCTTCGACCTGGCGCACCATCTGCTCGGCGGCCTCGCGCATGCTGGTCGACTCCTTCTCGGCGTCGGCGACCAACGTGCGCGCTTCCTCTTCGGCCTGGCGCCGGTGCTGCTTCGCGTACGCCTCGACCGAGAGGCGCATGTCGCGCGCGAAGCCCTCGGCCTCCTCGCGCAGCCCGCGAGCGTCGGCGGTCAGCTGTTGCTTGAGCCGCTCCGCCTCGGTGCGCGCCTCGCGCTCGAGGTCGGCGGCCAGCCTGCGCGCTTCCTCGCGGATCTCCTCAGCGGCCTGCTCGGCGGCTTCGAGGATCCCCGTGACGCGGTCGCCGAGCGCCGCGTAGCCCTGAGGCTCGGCCTGCTCGGCGGAAATGTGGTCGACACTCGTCTCTTGCATGGGCGGATCGGGACGGTACTCGATCCGCCGCGGGCCCGGCAAGCCGGGCCCCGTGGCCGCGAGCCCTAGCTCGCGGCGGCGATGCGCACGTTCAGACCTGCAACCGGGAAGTTCCGGAGCTTGCGCTTGAGGATGTCCGCAGACATGGGCCGCCTTTCGTTCCGCAGTGATACGCCAGGGGATACTTCGACGGTCCGGGCCGGCCGCAGCATCCCTCGAACGGACGCCGTCCGCCCCTCGTTCTAGGGTTTTTTCCGTGCCATCGGCTCTTCCACAGCGGGCGTTCGCGGAGTTCGTCGGGACGTTCACGCTGATCTTCATCGGGGCCGGCTCGATCATCGCCACGCACGGCTTGAACCTGACCGCGATCGCACTGGCCCACGGCCTCGCGATCGGCGTGATGGCCTCGGCGGTCGGGCACATCTCGGGCGGCCACTTCAACCCGGCCGTTACCTTCGCCTTTGTGGTCACGCGCAAGATCGAGATCCACCTCGCCGCGGCCTACTGGTTCGCGCAGCTCGTGGGCGCGATCCTCGCGGCCTTCCTGCTCTCGGCGGTGCTCCCGCAGCAGCAGGTGGACGCTGTCAACCTCGGCGCGCCCTCGCTCGCGCCGGGGATCAGCGGGTTCGGCGGCGTCACGATCGAGGCCGTGCTGACCTTCTTCCTGGTCTGGGTGATCTTCGCGACCGCAGCGGACCCGCGCGGCGCGTTCGCCACGATCGCGGGCCTTGCGATCGGCTTCACGATCACGCTCGACATCTTCATGGGCGGCCCGTACACGGGCGCCGCGATGAACCCGGCGCGTGCGGTCGGCCCCGAGCTCGTGCAGAACTTCTGGACCGACGGCTGGGTCTACTGGGTCGGGCCGCTGATCGGCGCCGCCCTCGCCGCGCTTTCCTACGACCGGCTCTACCTGCGCCCCGTCTCGCCGGAGCCCGTCGGGCCGCCCGAGACGGGGCTCGACGAGCCGCGTCCGGGCGACGCCGCGGCCGTCTAGCGTCACCCGGATCGGGCGATGCGCGGCCCGCCTGCCCTGGGGAACCTGCGTCCGTCGAACAAAGGAGAGACCATGTGGTGGGGAATCGGAATCGGGGCGTTCCTGTACATGATCCTGTTGCTGATCTTCGGCCTGGGACTGGCCTACAAGGGCCGTTGGCTGCTGTTCCTGATCGGGTTCATCTTCCCGCTCGTCTGGATCGTCGGTTACGCGGTCTACGCGCGGAAGCCCGCCACCGCATAGGGGCGAGCCGGCGCCAGAGCCGTGCTAGGTTCCCGCGGTGCTGCTGCTGGGGCTCTCGACGGGGCACAAGATCGGGCTCGGGCTCGCTGTCCTGGGCTTCGCCGGTTTCTCGCTGATCGTCTCGCTGCTGGTGCCGCGCTGGTACCCGGAGTTCCCGGGGCGCGGGCTGCGGGTGTTCATCGCCGCGTGCCTGCTGCTCTTCGTCGGGATGATGTCCGCCGTGATCGTCCTCGCCCGGGAGAGCAAGGCCGCGGAGGCGAAGGGCACCGAGACCACGACCACCCAGGCGACCACGACCACCGCGACGACCACGACCAGCGCGACGACCGGCACGACGACCAGCGCGCCGACCTCGGTCCCGGTCAGCGAGACCGAGTTCAAGATCGCGCTGCCGAAGACCACGGTCGCGGCCGGCTCCTACAGCTTCGAGGTGAAGAACGACGGCAAGATCGACCACGACCTGGTGATCCAGGGCAACGGAGTGGACGAGAAGACCCCGACGATCGCCCCCGGCGCCTCGGCGACGCTGAACGTCGACCTGAAGCCGGGGAGCTACGACGTCTACTGCTCTGTCCCGGGCCACAAGCAGGCTGGGATGGACGTCAAGCTGACCGTCTCCTGAGCGTGGTTGACGGCCCCGGCGCCGCCCGGTAGCGTCGGCGTACTCGGTCCAACAAGGGGGAGCCATGGCTCCGCGGCCAATCCGGACTGCGGCACAGTCGGCTTTCCAGGCGCGCCAGTGACCGAGGCCGATCAGAACCTCCGCAAGATCGACCACGTCGTCGTCCTGATGATGGAGAACAGGTCGTTCGACCACATGCTCGGCTTCCTGACGATCGACCAGGGGCGCACCGACATCGAGGGGCCGACGCTCGCGATGAAGAACGACTACCGCGGCGAGTCCTTCCACGTCCGGCCGGCGGCGCGGACGATCATGAGCAAGGCGCAGGACCCGTGCCACTCGGGCTGGTGCGTGGACGAGCAGCTCTCCCACGACTGCGGCGGCTTCGTCTCGAACTTCATGAAGACGCGTAAGGGCGGCGGCGCGAACCCTGGCGTGGTGATGGCCTACCACCCGGCAGAGCACCTGCCGGTCTACGACTTCCTCGCGCGCGAGTTCTGCGTCTGCGACCACTGGTTCTGCTCGGTCGCCGGCGCGACGATGCCCAATCGTTGCTACGCCGCAGCCGGCACCTCGAACGGCCTGCGCGACAACATCAAGCCGAGCCGCCCGTACAACGTTCCGTCCTTCGTGCGGCATCTGAAGCCGGACCAGTGGCGCTGGTACTCGCACGACTACGTGCCGACGATCTGGCTGCTCGACCCGGAGGTCGGGCTCTCGCTCGAGAACGTGCCCGCGTTCTTCGACCGTCGCGACGTCTTCGGCCACCGCAGCTTCCTCGAGCGTGCCGCCAAGGGCGACCTGCCGGCCGTCTCCTGGATCGACCCGAACTTCTACGACCTGACGTTCGGACCGGCGGGCTCGAACGACGACCATCCGCCTTCGGACCTGCGTGCGGGCCAGAAGCTGGTGCTGCAGCTCGTCGACGCGGTCATGCAGGGCCCAGCCTGGCGCAAGACGCTGCTCGTGATCACGTACGACGAGCACGGTGGCTTCTTCGACCACGTTCAGCCGCCTCCCGCCGCCGACGACCGGCCGGCGATGCGGCGCTATGGCCCGCGCGTCCCCGCGCTCGTCATCTCGCCCTACGTCGCGGCCGGATCGGTGTCGAAGACCGTCTTCGACCACACGTCGATCATCAAGACGATCCTGACGCGCTTCGCCGCCAAGCCGAACGGGAAGATCCCGAACATGGGCAAGCGCGTCGCGGCCGCGAGCCACCTCGGCGAGCTCTTGACCCGCTCGACGGCGCGCAGGATCAAGCGCTCCGAGTACCAGGCGCTCGTCGACGACTCGGCGAACTGGCACGAGGAGATGGTCCTCGACGGCGTGCCGCAGCCCGGCGAGGGCATGGCGGTGCCGCACGAGCTGACGGACTTCCAGAAGGACTTCCTCGGCGCGAAGGGCGACCTGCTGGCAGCCCGCCGCCAGCTGGCGGCGGCGGGCAAGTCCGTCTTCTGAGTCGGCCCAGCGGCGCGAGCAGCACCGGGCGCCGGCTCAGCCGGGCACCGGTGCTGCGGTCAGGACGGAGAAGGAGGGATTCGAACCCTCGAGGCAGGGATTCTCCCCACCTAACGCCTTAGCAGGGCGCCGCCTTCAGCCACTCGGCCACTTCTCCGCGAGCGCAAAAGAATAGCCGAGCCCCTCGGCCGCTACGCTACGCCGTCCCGGAGGGGTGGCAGAGCGGTCGAATGCGGCGGTCTCGAAAACCGTTTCGGGCCGTTAGGTCCGACGAGGGTTCAAATCCCTCCCCCTCCGCTCTCCGTAGCCGGATCCCGCTCGACTGGCGGGCGGGGTCCGGCGTAGGGTTGCCTCACCCCCACAAGGAGGCTTCACATGCTCGCGCGCGTGGTCACGTTCGACGGCGTCAGCAAGGAACGGATGGACGAGATGCGGAGGGAGATCGAGGGCGGCGAGCCGCCGGAGGGCCTGAACCCGAAGGAGATGCTCGCCCTCCACGATCCCGAGTCCGACAAGGTGCTCGTCATCATCACGTTCGAGAACGAGGACGACTACCGCAGGGGCGACGAGGTGCTGAGCGCGATGTCGACCGACGACACGCCGGGAAACCGCACGTCGGTCACCCGCTACGACGTCGCGATTCACCAGACGAGGTAGGAACGACGAAGGGCGCGCCTCCCGAGCGGAGGCGCGCCCTTCGTTGCGTCAGGAGGCCGGGATCGCCGCGCCGGCCGGGTAGAGGACGCCGTTCAGCACGAGGCGCTCCTCCTGCGTCGTCCACATGCGGTACCACGGGTCGAAGCCGACCAGGATCGCGTGCCCGGCGCCGAACGGCTGGTCGACCACCGCCGGCCTGCCCGGAAGCGGCGTGCTCGTGTTCGCGGCCGGCAGCGTGTTGTTCGCGTTGACCTCGTAGCCGTAGCAGTTGCTGTAGCCGCGCTGGGTGGTCGAGACGTCGAAGACCGGCCCGCCGCAGTCGCCCGACGGCCCGTATGTCACGACCGCGGTCGGCGCCGGGATCGTCGTCCCGTTGCCGACCATCGTCGCCGGGTTGAACGTCGGGTCGCCGCTGGACGAGCGGTAGATCCAGCCGCCGGTGTCGAAGCCCCAGCCGGCCGGGGTCGCCGTCGAGAACACGCCGTCGAATGTCGAGCCCGGGGTGCTGAGCCCGCTGATCGCCGACGTGTTGAGCAGCGTGATCCCCGCGTTGCGGGCGCTCGTGGTGCCGCCCGCGGTGGAACCGATGTAGATGCCGCCGGCGTTGACGAAGTTCTGCAGCGCCGTGGCGCCGGCGCCTGCCGCGACCGTCGAGCCCGGGTTCACGAAGGCCGTGTAGCCCTGGCTGACCAGGACGCCGTTGGCGAGGTCGGTGGAGGTGATCTGCCCGAGCTGGGAGACCGGGATCTTCTCCTTCACGCTCAGGTCGTACATCGCCTCGCAGTAGGCCGTCGAGGTGCACTGCCCGTCGCCGGTTCCCTTGAAGGTCGGGTTGGTCGGCGCCGTCGTGCCGCCGGTGTAGAGGCCGATCTTCGGGAGCCGGAGCGCGTAGCGGCTCACCGGGTACGAGCCGAGCCCGTAGACCGGGGTTCCCCACTGTGCCGAGTCCGCGTTCAGCGTCGCGAGCGGGATCGACGTTGCGTCGACGAGCGCGGCGCCGGTGGTGAAGTGCGTGCCGACCGCGTCGAACGCCGAGGCACCGCGGTAGACGGCGGCTCCCTGGCTCAGGAGCTGGCTCGCCATCGAGAGGCTCGACATCGAGTCCGTGTTGAACGCGTACACCGGCGACCCCGCAGGGGCCGGCGTCGTCGCGCTCGGGTCCGACACCAAGCTCATCGACGTCCCAGCCGGGAGCTGCTGCGTGAGGAACCCGTTGCCGCTGAAGCCCCGCAGCATCGAGTACGACCACGTCACCTGGTCGTAGAAATACGGGAAGGGCAGGTACGGGTTCTCGCCGAGCACCGCCTGGATCCAGTGCTTGTTGCCCTGGTTCAGCGGGACGTAGAGCGTTCCGGCCGGGAGCGTCATCGCCTCCGTCAGCGCCGGCGACGGCGACGCGACGGGCGGCGCCGGGCAGACGGGCGGCATCGCCGTCGACGTGCAGGCCGGCGGTGCGGCCAGGCCGGGCGCGTTCTGGTTGAAGTTGCCGAACCGGTGCACGCCCGGGAGCGTCACGGCCGAGTTCAGCTTGTAGACCTGGACGCGTACGGACTGGAGGTCCTTCAGCGTCGTGGCCACATCGCCCGAGTGCGCGTTCGGCAGGAAGAAGTAGCCGCAGACGGGCGTGTTCGGGTCCTGGTCCATCGTCGACCCGACACCGTCGAGGGTGTCGATCACCACCGGGCTGACCTGGGAGTTGCCCTGCTGCTTGCAGTCCTGCCCCTGCTGGACCGCCTCCGGCCATTGCGCGATCCACTTCTTGAGCAGGTCCGCCTTGCGCGACGCGACCTCGTTCACGGTGGTGTCCATGGCGAGGTAGTGGTCGTAGACCTGCTTCCCGTAGCTCTCGTTCGTGCCCTTCTCGTAGGTCATGCCGGCGCTGCCCATGATCAGGGCAGGCACCGTGTCGCCGTACTCGGGGACGAACAGGTCGTAGGTGTTGTAGTTGCGGTACTGGCCGCTCTGGTCGTTGAACGACTGCTGGATGCCCGGCCCGATCACGTCGTTGATCAGGTCGAGCGCGAAGTGCGAGATCTCGTTCAGCGCCGCGTCCTCGTTGGGCGGGAAGAAGTAGCCCGACGACTGCTGATGCGCGTCGATGAAGAAGAGCCCCGGATACGTCGCGGTGGACGTCAGCAGCGCCCGGTTTTCGGGCGACGCCACCACGCCGCGGTCCCGGTTGGGATCGAGGGCCCATGCCAGCGTGCGGACGTTGTGGTCGCGGTCGTCCGGCGCCGTGACCGGCTGGATGAACACGTCGAGGTTGTTGAGCCGCTGCGAGTTGGCGCAGTCGGTGCGGGCGACCAGCTCGTAGAGCTCTTTCGTCGAGCCTTCTCCGCCTGCCGGCTCGTTGCCGTGCGGGGTGCCGGTGATCCAGCCGAACGCCGGCCGCGTGTCGACCGCGGCGAGCGCGGCAGTCTGTGACGTCGTGCCGTCGATCACGCCGCGCCAGAACGCAGCGTCGTTGCGGCCCGCGTCGAGGTTCGCGATGTTGTCGGGCGTCCCGACGACCATCACGTAGAACGGCACGCCCAGGAAGCTCGAGCCCGACTGGTACAGCTTCACCGCGACCCGCTGCCCGGTCGTGCCTGGGTTCGCGTTCACGGCGTTGGCGACCGCCTGCATGTATGCCGACAGCTGCGCGGTCTTCTTCGCGGACGGGGTCGCGCCGGAGAGGCCGTCACCGGCGAGCGGGCCGCCGAGAACCGTCCCGAAGAACGAGTTGTAGGTCGGGATGTTCGGGTCGAGCTGCACGGAGCCCGACGTGCAGTTCGGCGGGTCGGTCTGGGCGATCGGTGCCTCCGGGATCGGCCACTCGCCGCCGACCGTGTCCGACTGCGTGCTGGAGCGGTACGGGCAGAACGAGACCGAGTCCGAGCTCAGGACACCCGCCGGGCAGTTCACGTCCGGCACCGGCGAGCCGTTCACCGGGTTCTCCGGGATCGGCGGGTTGAAGGTGCTGCCGGGCGACGCGCTGTTCGGCCACACCGCCGGGCCGGGCGTCGGCAGCGGGATCGGCGCGGCGGTGGAGCCGACGCGGAGTCCCCAGTAGTCGTTCTGCGCAGCGAGCGGAGTCGCCGTGTTGTTGGCCAGCCCGTTGAGCGTCGTGTTGAGGACGCCGAACGCGTTGTCGGTCACGTTGCTCTGCGTCACGGACGAGGCCGCGGCGCCGACGAGGCGGAGGCCTGCGCCGAGGCGGAGGTTCTGGTTGTTCTCGGCGTGGTTGCCCAACGCGAACGGGTCGTTGTTCGGGGTGGGGGCGAGCACCGTGCCGACCGGCGCGTTCGCGCCGTGTACGAGGTTCGAAGAGATCGTGGTGCCCGTGATCTGGATCGAGGCACCGGCGGTGACCCGCACGCCGTCCTGGCCGAAGTCCGGCCCGACGTACAGCGGCAGCGGCGGGCGGACGCCCGTGGCCCCGCTGCCCGACGGCTGGCAGTCACCGACGATCAGCCGCCCCTGATCGGGGTCGGTCTGGCCGCCCGCGGTGAAGTCGTTGTAGTGGTTGCACGAGTTGCGCCCGGCGATCACGTCGGCGATCAGGACGCCGCGGTTCGGGACGCCCGAGGCCGTGAGCGGCGAGCTCTGCGTCGGAGCGTAGTCGCCGGTCGCGCCGTCGATCAGGACCCCGACCGAGTTGTAGTGATCGACGCGCGAGTGGTCGATCGTCAGCGTCCGCGGCGCGATTGGCTTCGGCTTCGCAGCGGTCGGCTTGACGCGCGTGACGTCTGCGATCCCGATCCCGAACGGCCCGTTGCGGAAGCCGCCCGGGACGGTGTAGCCGTTCTTGCTCTCGTCCACGGCCAGGCCGGTGACGTGCGAGCGGCTCACGGAGCCCTGTGCGTCGCGGAAGACGATCCCCGCGGTCGCGGCGACGCCGTTTGCGTCGACCGTGACCCCCGAGATGTTGACGGTGACCGGCTTCTGCTTCTGGCCGAGGACGGCGATGATCACGCCGCGGCCGTCGCGCAGGTTCGGGTGGTCGGCTGCGATGCGGTTTGCGCCGACCTGGCGCGGCTCGATCGTCACCTGGTCGGCGCCGGCGCCGCGCAGGGTCAGGTCCTTGTTGATCGTCAGGACGGTGCTGCCGGGCGTGCCTGGTCCTTCGGCGTACGTGCCCGGGCAGATCGCGATGATGTCGCCGGCGTGCGCCGCGCGAATCGCGTTTCGGATCCGCAGGTAGTCGGGCGCTGGGCAGGTCGCGCTCTGCTTGCCCACCGTCAGCGTTGAGGGCAAGCTCGGCGCCTTGGCGCTCGCCGTCGGCCTCGTGAGCTTCGTTCCCTGCTTGGCGTGCTTCGGTGCGTGCGCGGCGGCCGACAGCGTCGGCAAGGCCAGTGCCGCGGCGACCGCGATCAGCAGCTTGCGTCCCATCGTGTGCTCTCCCCTCGTAGAGACCCCGCTGCGGCGGTTCTACTCCTCGACTTTCGCAGAGTCAAGCGGCGGCGGGCGGTACCCTGCTCGCTTCGCGGAGAGGTGTCCGAGCGGTCTAAGGAGCGCGACTGGAAATCGCGTATGGGCGGAAACGTCCATCGCGGGTTCAAATCCCGCCCTCTCCGCCTCTGAAGGTGTGGGCCCGGGCGACCGGGCCCATAGATTTGCGGGATGCGCGTGGGTCGTCACGAGGTCGCGATCTCGAACCCGGACAAGGTCTTCTTCCCCGAGCTGGGCCTGACGAAGGGCGACCTGGTCGACTACTACCTTGCGGTCGCGTCCGGTGCGCTGCACCACATCCGCCGCCGGCCGTTCCACATGAAGCGTTACCCGCACGGCGTCGAGGGCGAGTTCTTTCACCAGAAGCGCGTGCCGGCGCACCCCGACTTCGTCGGCGAGCAGTTCGTGCAGTTCCCGAGCGGCCATTCGACCGTGTTCGCGGTCGTCGACAACGCCGCCGCGCTGGCCTGGGTGGTCAATCTCGGCTGCATCGAGCTGCACACGTGGCACTCGCGCGTGGACGACATCGAGCGGCCTGACTACCTGCTGATCGACCTCGACCCGAGCGAGGGCAACCCGTGGGAGTTCGTCCGCGAGATTGCGCTCGTCGTCAAGGAGGTGATGGACGAGCTCGGGCTCGCGTCCTATCCGAAGACCTCGGGCGCGACCGGCCTGCACGTCCTGGCGCCGATCCGGCCGGAGCTGCCGTTCCCGGAGGTGCGTCGGTTTGCGAAGGCGCTGGCCGAGGAGGTCGAGCGGCGCGTCGGCAACCAGGAGGTTGCGACGACGACGTGGCGCGTGGCCGACCGGCGCGGGGTGTTCGTCGACTTCGGCCAGAACGCGCGCGACCGGACGATCGCGTCGGCCTATTCGGTGCGCCCGACGCCTGACGCCCGGGTCTCCGCACCGCTCGACTGGAAGGAAGTCGCGCGGTCGGATCCGGCCCGGTTCACGGTCAAGACGATGCGCAGGCGGATCGCCAAGGTCGGCGA
>DATIOF010000105.1:0-3497 GCA_035473395.1 Gaiellaceae bacterium | reverse complement strand
CGTCGTCGTGGGCGGCGGGCTCGGGCGCCTCGTCGAGCGCGACCTCACGCGGCCGCGAGCCGGCCGAGCGCCAGCGCATTCGGCAGACGTTGTGCGCAATCGTGATCAGCCAGTTGTGCGGCTTGTGCGGGCGCTCGCCCTTCTGGAAGGCGCGGTAGGCGTTGAGGAACGTCGTCTGGGTGACGTCCTCCGCGTCGGCCGGGTTGGCGGTCAGCGCGAGCGCGTACTGGTAGACCTCGCGCGCGTGCCGCTGGTAGAGCTGCTCGAAGGCGCGGTCGGCCGGGCGCCTGAGTCGGGCCAGCTGCCGCAGAGACGTCCTTGATCGCGGCTTCGTGGCCGCACGGGATGCCTCCATGTTGCTTGAACGGCGAACGGCCGTTTTCGGATACGGCTACGCGTTCGTGGCTGCGCGCTTGCGATTCGGCATGTGGATCGCGCGTCCGAGCGCCAGGAGGCCCGCTTCCTTGATCCCCTCGGAGAGCGTCGGGTGCGCGGTCATCCCGTCGGCGACCGTCTCGACCGTCGCCTCGGCGTCGAGCGCGACCACGCCGGCCTCGATCAGGTCGGTCACGTGCGGGCCGACCATGATCAGCCCGAGCAGCTCGCCGTAGCGGGTCTCGTGAATCGACTTGACCCAGCCGACGGTCTCGTTCTGCATCACCGCGCGCGCGTTGGCGACCCAGGGAAAGACGCCAACCGCGACGTCGTCGCCGTGCTGCTCGCGCGCCTCGGCCTCGGTCAGGCCGACGCCGGCGATCTCCGGGTCTGTGTAGATCGGGCGCGGGACACCACGGTTGTCGACGACGGCCTCGTGGCCCATCGCGTTCTCGGCCGCGACCTCGCCCTCGCGGAAAGCGGTGTGGGCGAGCTGCCAGTAGCCGGCGCAGTCGCCGACGGCGTAGATGTGCGGCTGCGTCGTGCGGCGGTGCTCGTCGGCGGCGATGCCCTTGCGCGGGTCGAGCTCGACGCCGATCTCCTCGAGGCCGAGGCCTTCGACGAGCGGGCCGCGGCCGGTGGCGACGAGCATCAGGTCGCACTCGACCGTCTGGTCGCCGTTGTACTGGACGCGCAGCGCGCTGCCCGTGTCCTCGACCTTGTCGCAGCGGGAGTCGACGTGTACGTCGATGCCACGCTTGCCGAACTGCTTGGCGAGCTCCTTGGCCGCGTCGGCGTCCTCTTGCGGGATCAGGGCCGGGAGCATCTCGATGATCGTCACGTCGGCGCCGAAGCGGCGCATGATCGAGGCGAACTCGCAGCCGATGATCCCGCCGCCGAGCACGACCAGGCGCTTCGGTACCTCGGTCTGCGCGAGCAGGCCGGTCGAGTCGACGCAGCGCGGCGAGTCGATGCCCTCGATCGGCGGGCGCAGCGGGAACGAGCCGGTCGCGACGATCGCCTGCTGGAACGAGACGTCCTCCCCGCCCTCGACCGCGATCGTCTTCGCGTCCTTGAAGCGACCGGTGCCCTTGACCCACTCGACGCCGTTCGTCTTGAAGAGGCTCGCGACGCCTGAGGTCATCTGCTTGGAGACGCCGTCCTTCCACTCGTTCGCCGCCGCGAAATCGAGGGTCGGCTCGCCGACCTTGACGCCGAACTTGGCAAAGCTCTCCTCGGCCTCCTTGATCGCAAAGGCCGTCTGCACCCACGCCTTGGTCGGGACGCAGCCGACGCGCAGGCAGGTGCCGCCCAGCTCGGGCTCTTTCTCGATGCAGACCGTCTTGGCGCCCAGCTGAGCCGCGCGGATCGCGGCGGTGTAGCCACCCGGGCCGCCTCCGAGGACGGCGACGTCACATTCCATTGGTGCTCTCCTCGCTTCGCTTCGGGGGCGATCCTAGCGGGGGTGCCTGGCCCGCCGCGCTGCTCTGGCTGTGGACGCTTCGGAGCGGTTGTGGCACGAAGCGGTCACACACTCGTGACGATTTCGCGGCTAGTCTCAAAAACGGGGGCTAGGGGCCGAAGGCCCCCGGGGGAATGGTTTCTCGCGCGCGCGTGACGCTCGTCCGGCGACGAGCTCAGGTCAGGTCGGCTTTCATCGTCACGCCGCCGTCGTCGCTGCCGACCCGGGCGAAGCCGTGGCGCTCGTACAGCCCGATCGCGGGACTGTCGGCCTCGACGCTGAGGCTGATCGCGCTGTGCCCGTCCGCGCGCGCCCGCGCGAGGAGCGCGTCCAGCAGCTCGGAGCCGAGCCCCGTGCCGCGCCGGCTGGGGACGATCGCGATCGACAGCTCGGGCGTCTCCTCGTCGACAAAGCCGTAGCCGTGGTTGTCCTCCGAGAACAGCCGGTACCAGGCGGCGCCCACGCGCTGGAAGTCCTGGATCGCGATCAGCGCCGTGTCGCCCGGCCGGCCCCAGCGCTCCACGTAGCGGCGCACCGGCGGCTCCCCGGTCTCCGACACCCGATCCACTCGCCAGTAGTAGGCGTGGCTGAGCATGTCGCGCATGAACGGCACGTCCTGCGGGCCGGCCGGCCGGATCACGGCAGCTCCTGGGCCAGCTGGAGCCGGTTGCCGTCGGGGTCGTAGACGTCCACCAGCCGCATCGCCCCGTGCAGCTCGAGCACGGTGCCGACCTCGACGCCCGCGTCGGCCAGGCTCGCGCGCTCGGCCTTCACGTCCTCCACGTCGACCGTCGCGACAAGGCCCTCCTCTCCGGGCTCGCGGGCACCTTCCCCGAGCGCGATCTCGGTCGCGCCGCGGTCGAGGCTCGCCCAGCGCTCCTGCTCGTCGACGAACGTCTCGGTGAAGCCGAGCTTGTCCTTGTAGAACGCGAGCGCGGCGTCGAGATCCGCGACGCGGTACCAGATTCTCACAGCATCAACGCGGGCTCTTCCAGCAGCTCCTTGACCGTCTGGAGGAACTCCGCTGCCGGTGCGCCGTCGACCGCGCGGTGGTCGAAGGTGCCGGTGATGGTCATCGTCGGCCGCACGACGACCTCGCCGTCGAGCGCGACCGCCCGCTCCTCGGTCGCGCCGATCGCAACGATCGCGGCCTGCGGTGGGTTCAGCACGGCCGTGAAGCGCTCGACGCGGTACATGCCGAGGTTCGAGATGGTGAAGCTGCCGTTCTCGAGGTCGTCGCGGGTGAGCTTGCCATCGCGCGCCCGGGAGACGATGTCCGCGCGGGCGGCAGCGATCTCGGCCAGGCGCAGCCGCTCGGCGTTGTGGATCACCGGGACGACGAGGCCCTGCGGGGCGGCGACGGCGATCCCGATGTTGGCGGTCGGGAGGAGCAGGATCGCGTCGTCGGTGTACTGCGCGTTCACCTCGCGGTGGCGCAGGAGTGCCGTGGCGCAGACCTTCGTCAGCACGTCGGTCACCGTCGCCTTCGGGCCCTCTTCGTGCTCGCGCAGGCGCGCGACCAGCTCGTTCGCGCGGGCCATGTCGACCGAGACCTGGAGCTGGAAGACCGGGATCTGCCACGCCTCGGTCAGGCGGCGGGCGATCGTCTTGCGGACGCTCGTCAGCTCGCGCCGCTCGACCTCGCCGGGTGCGATGGACG
>DATIOF010000104.1:0-3069 GCA_035473395.1 Gaiellaceae bacterium | reverse complement strand
TCGACGACGAAGTACCTCGGCGGGCACTCCGACCTGATCGGCGGCTTCATCGCGACCAACGACCCGACGGTCGCCGAGCGCGTGCTGTTCCTGCAGAAGTCACTCGGCGCAGTGCCCGGCCCGTTCGACTCGTGGCTCGTGCTCCGCGGGCTGAAGACGCTGGCGGTGCGAATGCGCGAGCACTGCCGCAACGCGCACGCCGTCGCGGCCTTCCTCGAGCGGCACCCGAAGGTCGAGCAGGTGCTCTACCCCGGCCTGCCCTCGCATCCCGGCCACGCGATCGCCGCGCACCAGATGCGCGACTTCGGCGGCATGGTCTCGTTCCTGGCCGAGTCGGAGGAGGAGGCGGTCGAGATCTGCGCCCGCACGAAGATCTTCCAGCTGGCCGAGAGCCTCGGCGGCGTCGAGAGCCTGATCGAGCATCCGGCCCGGATGACGCACGCCTCGACCGCCGACGCGCCGTTCGCGGCGCCGCGCAACCTCGTTCGGCTCTCGGTCGGGCTCGAGTCGGCGGAGGACCTCATCGCCGACCTCGAAGCCGCTCTCGTCCGCTCGACGGCGACCGCCGGCGCCTGACGCGTGCCACGCGTCCCGGTGCCGCCGGAGCTCGACGAGTTCCTCCGGCTTCCGAACCCTGCAGTCGTGGCCACGCTGAGACCCGACGGCTCGCCACACACGGTCCCGACGTGGTACGACTGGGAGGACGGCCGCGTGCTGCTGAACATGGAAGACACCCGGCTGCGGCTCAAGTACCTTCGGAGGGACCCGCGGGCGGCACTCACGGTGCTCGGCAGCGGCGAGGACGGCTGGTACCGGCACGTGAGCGTGCTCGGGCGTGTGATCTCGATCGCCGACGACGAGTCGCTCGCGGACATCGACCGCCTCGCGCTGCGCTACACGGGCAAGCCGTTCCGGACGCGTGACAAGCCACGGGTCAGCGCCTGGCTCGAGCCTGAGCGCTGGCACGGTTGGAGCTGATGCCCGACCTGCTCGACCTGCGCCACCTCGGCCACGAGCGGGTGCTCGGCTCCTATCTGCTCGAGACCGACGACGGGCCGGCGCTGCAGGACTGCGGGCCGACGACCTGCGTGAACGAGCTGAAGGCACAGCTCATCGCAAGCGGCCTCGAGCTCACCGACGTGCGCCACCTGCTGCTCTCACACATTCACCTCGACCATGCGGGCGCAGCCGGCGTGCTCGTGCGCGAGCACCCGGGGCTGCAGGTGCACGTCTCGGAGATCGGCGCGCCGCATCTCGTCGACCCGAGCAGGCTCGAGGCGAGCGCGCGGCGGCTGTACGGCGACGACTTCGACCGGCTCTGGGGCGAGCTCACGCCCGTGCCGAGCGAGAACGTGCACGTCGTCGGGGACGAGACGCTCGGGCTCGCGACCTTCCCGACTCCCGGCCACGCGAGCCATCACGTCTGCTATCTCGACCGCGAGGGCACGCTCTACGCGGGCGACGCCGCGGGCGTCCGGATCCGGCCGAGCGAGTTCGTGCTGCCGCCGACACCGCCGCCCGACGTCGACCTCGCGGCGTGGGACCGGACGCTGGACGAGCTCGAGCGGCGCGATCCTCAGCGGCTGGCCTTGATCCACTTCGGCGTCTTCGACGACCCGCTGCGGCACCTCGAGGAGCTGCGCCGCCGACTGCCCGAATGGGCCGAGCGCGTCCGTGACGGCGCGACGGAGGAGCAGTTCGCCGCCCAGGCCGAGGCCGACCTCGCCGCCGACCGCGACGCCTACGAGCAGGCGATGCCGTTCTGGCAGTCCTACGCCGGCCTGAAGCGCTACTGGGAGAAGCGTGCAGCTGCGTAACGCCGGACCGCTGGCCGAGCGGGAGTTCCGGCTGCTGTTCGCAGGACGGACGGTCTCGCTCCTGGGCAGTTCCTTTGCGACCGTCGCGCTCGCCTTCGCAGTCCTCGAGCTGACCGGCTCCAAGGCCGACCTCGGCTACGTCCTTGCCGCGCGAGCGGTGCCGACACTCCTGTTCCTGCTCGTCGGCGGGATCTGGTCCGACCGGCTCCCGCGCCACCGCGTGATGGTCGTCTCGAACGTCGTCTCAGGTGCGAGCCAGGCCGCGATCGCGATCCTGCTCTTCGCCGGCCACGCGCAGGTCTGGGAGCTGGCAGCGCTCGCGGCCGTGGGCGGCGCGAGCTCGGCGTTCTTCTTTCCGGCGTCGAGCGGGATCGTCCCGCAGACCGTCCCCGAGTCGAAGCTGCAGCAGGCGAACGCGGTCCTGCGGCTCGGCCGCAACGGCGCGCTGATCGGCGGCGGCGCGCTCGCCGGCCTCGTCATCCACGCGACGAGCCCGGCCACCGGGATCGCGATCGACGCGGTTTCGTTCGGCTTCGCCGCGCTCCTCACCGCCGCGATGCACATTCCGAAGAGCGATCGGATGGAGAGCTCGAACTTCTTCGCCGACCTCTCGCTGGGCTGGCGTGAGTTCGCCTCACGGACGTGGCTCTGGGCGATCGTGCTCCAGTTCGGGGTCGTCAACGCGGTCGAGCAGGGATCGCAGGGCGTGCTCGGGCCGGCAATTTCGAAGGAGCACTTCAGCGGAGCCCTCGGCTGGGGGCTGATCCTGGCCGCGGAGTCCGCCGGGCTGATCGCCGGAGGGCTGATCCTGCTGCGCCGCCGACCGCAGCAGCTCCTGCTCGTGGCGACCTTCGGGGTGCTCCTGACCGTGCCGCTCCTGCTAGCGCTCGCGGCGCCGCTGCCGTTCGCCGCCGTCGTCGGCTTCGCGTTCTTGGCCGGGATCGGGATCGAGACGTTCGGGATTCTCTGGGACACGACGATGCAGCAGGAGATTCCTGCAGACCGCCTCTCGCGCGTCTACTCGTACGACGCGCTCGGGTCGTGGGCGCTCGTGCCGCTCGGATACGCGATCGCCGGGCCGGTGGCGCAGGCGATCGGGACCAGGCCGACCCTGATGGGCGCCGCCCTCTTGAGCCTGCTCGCGACCGTGGCCGTGTTGTTCGTGCCGGAGGTGCGGAACCTGCGCAGGCGCGGCTCCTCGCACTCGACCGAGCCCTCACTCGCTGCATGAACGCAGCGGAGCTCGGCGAGC
>DATIOF010000103.1:0-9060 GCA_035473395.1 Gaiellaceae bacterium | reverse complement strand
GACTCCGACCATGCCCGCTCGCTCGGCGAGGTCGGGCGCGAGGGCGTCGCAGTCGACTCGCTCGCGGATGCGGAGACGCTCTTCCACGGGATCCCGCTCGGCGAGGTCTCGACCTCGATGACGATCAACGGCCCGGCGGCGGTGCTGCTCGCCTTCTACATCTGCGTCGCGGAACAGCAGGGCGTCGAGCGCGCCGAGCTGCGCGGGACGATCCAGACGGACATCCTCAAGGAGTACATCGCGCAGAAGGAATGGATCTTCCCGCCCGAGCCCTCGATGCGGCTCGTGACGGACATGGTCGAGTTCTGCGCGCAGGAGCTGCCGCGCTGGCACCCGATCTCGATCTCCGGCTACCACATCCGCGAGGCCGGCTCGAATGCCGTCCAGGAGCTCGCATTCACGCTCGCCGACGGGTTCGCGTACGTCGAGGCGTGCGTCGAACGCGGCCTGGACGTGGACGACTTCGCGCCGCGGCTGAGCTTCTTCTTCAACGCGCATCTCGACTTCTTCGAGGAGATCGCCAAGTACCGCGCCGCCCGGCGCATCTGGGCGCGCGAGCTGCGGGACAAGTACGGCGCGAAGAACCCGCGCTCCTGGCTGATGCGCTTCCACACGCAGACCGCCGGCGTTTCGCTGACCGCCCAGCAGCCGGAGGTGAACATCGTCCGCACCGCCCTCGAGGCGCTCGCGGCGGTGCTCGGCGGGACGCAGTCGCTGCACACGAACTCCTTCGACGAGGCGCTCGCGCTACCGACCGAGGACGCGGTCCGCATCGCCTTGCGCACGCAGCAGGTGATCGCGCATGAGACGGGCGTCGTGAACACGATCGACCCGCTCGGCGGCTCTTACTACCTCGAGGAGCTGACCAACCGGCTGGAGGCCGAGGCCTACGACTACTTCTCGCGGATCGAGAAGCTCGGCGGTGTGATCCCCGCGATCGAGGAGAACTTCCAGCAGCGCGAGATCGCCGAAGCCTCGTTCCGCTACCAGGCCGAGGTCGAGTCGAAGCAGCGGGTCGTGGTCGGTGTCAACCGCTACCAGCTCGAGCAAGAGGCCGAGATCGAGCTGCTGCGCGTCGACCCGGCGCTCGAGCAGCAGCAGATCGAGCGGGTCCAGGGCGTTCGCGCGCGGCGCGACTCGTCGGCCGTCGAGCAATCGCTCGCCGCGCTGAAGGAGGCCTCGCTACGGGAGGACGCGAACCTGATGCCGCTCCTGATCGAGGCCTCGCGCGCGTACGTGACCATGGGGGAGATGTGCGACGCGCTCCGCGAGACCTGGGGCACCTGGCGCGAGACCCCCGTGTTCTAACTTCGGGCTATTCTGAGCGTCGTACACCCTTGACCCCGATGAACTCAGTAGCGACGACTTTCAGCTCACCGCGGTTCCAGCGCTACCTGCTCTGGTTCGGCGTGGCCGTGCTCGTCGCCGGGGCCGCGGCGCTCGTCATCACCGTGATCGGCGGGAGCGACAAGACGCGGGTGAACCCCGACAAGGGTTTCCATCCGACGCTGCCGGCCAAGAGTGTGCCGCTGCGCAACTCGGACGGCGTGCTGATCAAGACCTACACGCAGCTCGACCCGCAGATCCGCTCGGCGGTCTCGACGTTCATCGGCACCGCGGTCGCGCGCCAGCACGTCGACCAGTCCTGGGACGTCGTGGCCCCCACGCTGAAGTCCGGTTTCACCCAGGCGCAATGGAAGAAGGCCGACTCTCTGCCGGTCGTCCCGTATCCCGGCGTGGACATGAAGCACGTCCAGTACTACCTCGACTACGCCTCGACGAAGGAGATCCTCGTCGAGGTCGGCCTCGCCGGTAAGCCCGGCGTGAGCACGCGGCCGGTCAGCTTCCAGCTCGGGCTCGTCCCCGGTGGCCACGGCCACTGGCTGGTCGACTACTGGATGCCGCGCTGGACACCGCCGGTCCCGCAGGGCGGCTAACTCTTAAATCTCGATCTCGAGGCCGTCGTGCGCGAGCTCGAAGGCTTCCGCGAGCGGCCGCTCGAACGGCCGGTGCGTCAGCAACAGCCGCTTGGCGCGGGCTGACTCGAAGGCCGCGATCGCCTCTTCGGCGGCCAGGTGCCCGCGCGTCCCGCCCTCCGGGTTCGGCGCGAGCAGCGTCGCCTCGCAGACGAACAGGTCGGCGTCGCGGGCGATCTCGCCCAGCCCGTCGCTCGGGCCCGAGTCGCCGGAGTAGCCGACGATGGTCCCGTTCGCCGAGGCGCGGAAGCCGAACGCGAGCAGCTGGTAGTGCAGCACGCGATGAGCGGTGACCTCGAAGCCGGCCGCCGTGAACGGCTCGCCGTCGGCGTACTCGTTCAGCCGGAAGGCTTCCTCGAACATCTCGGGCTGGCCGAGGCGGCCGCCGATCGAGCAGAGCAGCTCGCGCCCGTCCGGCGGTACCCAGAGCTCCGGCTGCTCGACTCCCTCGCCGGGGCCGAGCGTCGAGCCCCAGACCCACGGCACGAGATCGCCCCAGTGGTCGAGGTGCCAGTGCGTGATCGCGATCGCGTCGACCTTCGGCCATGCCTCGCGCTCACGCAGCTTGGCCAGCACGCCCGGCCCGCAGTCGAGCAGCAGCCGGCCGGGGCCCTCGAGCAGGTAGCCGGACTGCGCGCCCCCGGGGTTCGGCCAGGCCGGGGAGCAGCCGACGACCGTGAGTTTGACGCTCATATACTCATTCTCGTGGCCGGCAAGATTCGTGTCGTCATAGCGAAACCCGGTCTCGACGGGCACGACCGGGGGGCGAAGATCATCGCACGCGCGCTACGTGACGCGGGGATGGAAGTCATCTACACAGGTCTCCATCAGACGCCGGAGCAGATCGTCGAGACCGCGATCCAGGAGGACGCCGACGCGGTCGGCATCTCGATCCTCTCCGGAGCGCACATGACGCTCGTCCCGCGGATCCTCGAAGGGCTGCGCGAGAACGGGGCCGAGGACGTGCTCGTCGTGCTCGGCGGGACGATCCCGGCCGAGGACGCCGCGGAGCTCCAACGGCAGGGCGTCGCGGCCGTCTTCACGCCCGGCGCGCCCACCAGCGAGATCGTCGAGTTTCTGCGCGGGAAGGTGCCGGCATAGGCGTTCTCGTCGAGCGCGACGGCGCGATCGCGACCGTCACGATCGACCGGCCCGAGGCGATGAATGCGCTCGACCGGCCGACGCTCGAGGAGCTGGGCGAGCGACTGCAGGAGCTCGCCGGTGACGCCGAGGTCGGCGTGGTCGTACTGACCGGCTCGGGCGAGAAGGCGTTCGTCGCGGGCGCCGACATCAAGTACATGAGCGGGCTCACCGTCGAGGAGGCGACGGCCTGGGGCGAGCTCGGCCACCGGGTCACGCAGCTGCTGGAGACGATGCGGCAGCCGACGATCGCCGCGATCCACGGCTTCGCGCTGGGCGGCGGATGCGAGCTCGCGCTCGCGTGCGACCTGCGCTATGTGTCCTCGGGCGCGACGCTCGGCCAGCCCGAGATCAATCTCGGGATCATCCCCGGCTGGGGCGGCACCCAGCGGCTCGCGCGCGCCTGCGGGATCGGCGTGGCGAAGGAGTTGATCCTGACCGGCCGGCTCGTCGATGCCGACGAGGCGCTGCGCATCGGTCTCGTCAACGGCGTGCACGACCCGGTGCGCGAGAAGGCGCGCGAGGTGGCCGAGCTGCTCGCTACCAAGAGCCCGGTCGCGCTCGCTGCGGCCAAGCGGGCGACGAACCACGTCCTTCAAGGCGACCACGTCGAGAACCTGCAGCGCGAGGCCGACGAGTTCGGCGGGCTGTTCTCGAGCGCGGACGCAAAGGAAGGCATGACCGCCTTCGTCGAGAAGCGCGAGCCCAACTTCACCGGGCGTTAGCGGGGAAGCGGGTCGCCCCGCCTCCCCGCCGTGATCGAGGCCTAGCCCGAGCAGACGGTCGGCGAGCCCACCGTGAGGAAGCCGATCCCGCTGTCGGGGTTGACGGTCACGAGGTCGCCCACCCGCGTGACGCCACCCGAGCAGCCGTTCAGCCGCAGCAGGCTGCCGGTGACCGAGGTGGTTCCGGCGCCGATGATGTCGAGCAGCGAGTCGCTCCGCAGCTCGACGCCTCCCGAGCCCCTCAGCTTGAGCGTCGTCCCGCTGGTGGCGGTGATCCCCGTCGAGTTGATGTGGACCATGCCGTTCGGCCCCAGGAGGTCGATGCCACCGTTCGCGACGTCGATCGAGTACTGCCCGTTCGGGCTTTCGAAGTGGCCGGTGAAGGTGCCGTTCTGCCCGTCAGCGCCGTTCGCGCCGTTGCAGACGTAGCGCGTGGCGGAGCCGACGGTCAGCGAGACGCCGCCGTTGGCGCAGTTCGCACCGGCATCGCCCATGACGACGCTGGCGCCGTCCTGCCCGGGTGACCCGGGCGTACCCGGCTGGCCCTGCTGGTTCCAGCTCATCTGTGTCTCGAGCGAGGTGCAGTGGCTCATCAGGTTCGACGCCGGCAGCGTCGGGTCGATCAGCCGTACCGTGCCGACGTTCTTGAGCATGCAGGCGGTGTAGACGTTGCCTCCGCCCGGAATGTTCGCGTACGCGATGCCCGCGCCTGCCAGGGCCGCGACGGCGATCGCCGTGGCGGCGAGCTTCCAAGACCGCATGGTTTCCCCTCTCTCCCGATGAAACGGTCGAGAGGGAGATACACCCCGCGACTGGCGCTGTCTAGGAGCCGATCAGCGAGACCAGCGAGGCGCTGAGCGCGAGGTCGTCGCCGCGCTGGGCCTTGAGCGTCGACGGCGCGGCCGCCGTCCAGATGTCGATCTGCTGGTTCGGCTTCGCCGAGACAAGGGTCGTCGGCGTTCCGCGCGCACCGGCCCTAGGCACCCGTTGGACGGTCGCGTCGGCCGGGACCGAGACGAGCAGCTTCCGCTTCAGCTGCGACTGGTGCTGGCGCATCGGCCAGGCGCTGACCGCGGTCAGGCGTAGCTGGACGGTGTCGTCGGTGACGGAGGCGACCGTCCCCCGCAGCTCGAGCGTGAACGGCATCCCGCGCGGCGCGGAGAAGAGCAGGTGCGTCGCCCGCTGCAGCCACGGATAGGCGTCGACCGCCTTGCCGCGCCCAGGGTGAAGCTCGAAGTGGAGGTGCGGGTGGATCCCGTTCGCGTCGCCCGAGTCGCCCACGTACCCGATGGGCTGGCCGGCCACCACCTTGGCCCCGTCCTTCAAGCCCTTCGCGTAGGCGGTCCCGGCGACGCACTTGCCGCGGTTGTCGTTCTTTGCGGTCAGGTCGTTGTTGAGGTGGATGTACTGGTAGTCGGTGCCGCTCGCGCCGTGGAGGTAGAGCATGCAGCCTGCGCTCGCCGAGGTCGTCCAGAACTCGACCTTGCCGGCCTCGGCTGCGAGGGCGAGGCTCCGCTTAGGGGCCATGATGTCGATCCCCTGGTGCACCCCGCCCGGTCGCGGGTCGCCGAAGTCGTCGACGTAGGTCACGGTGGCGAGCACGGGGAAGACGATCTTCTGGGGCACGGCGGCGCCCGCTCCGCCCGCGAGGGTCAGAAGCGCGAGAACGAGAATGAGGGTTCCTCGGGCTGTCGTCCGGTGGCTGATCATGGGCTCCGGTCGTGCTCGAAGGGCCGGAGGGTAGCAGAGGCCTCGGTAGAGTCCCGGCCGCATGAAGATCGCCGTTTGCGCCAAGTACGTCCCCGAGGCGACCGCCGCGCGGCGGATCGACCCTTCGACCAAGCGGCTCGACCGCTCCGGAGAAGGGGTGCTGAACCCGTTCGACGCGAACGCCGTCGAGGAGGCGCTGAAGCTGAAGGAGGCTGCCGGCGACGGCGAGGTGGTGATCGTCTCCGTCGGCCCGGAGAAGGCACTCGAGGCGATGCGCCGTGCCCTTGCGATGGGCGCCGACCGTGTCGTGCTCGTCTCCGACGAGGCGGTTGCCGGCTCGGACCTGGTCGCCACCAGCCGCGTGCTCGCGGCAGCGCTCGAGCGGGAGAGCGCGGACCTCGTGCTCTTCGGCCAGCAGGCCAACGACGGCGACGGCGCCGTGCTCTGGGCCGCGGTCGCCGACCGGCTGCAACAGCCGCTGATCTCGCAGGTGGCCGAGCTCTCGCACGAGAACGGGAAGGTGCGCGGCAAGCGCCAGACCGAGTTCGGCTACGACGTGATCGAGGCGCCGCTGCCGGCCGTCGTCGCCGTCTCGGACGCGATCAACGTCCCGCGCTACCCGGCCCTGAAGGGGATCATGGGCGCGAAGAAGAAGCCGCAGGAGACGCTCTCGCTCGCAGACCTCGGCGTGCCCGCGGAGGAGGCCGGCGAGGCCGGCTCGCGCACGACTGTCGAGGCCCTGAACGACCCGCCCTCCCGCGGCAACATCCAGAAGATCGAGGACGATGGCTCGGCCGCCGAGAAGATCGTCGAGTTCCTCGCGGAGAAGAAGGCCGTATGAAACTCCTGGTCTTCCTGGAGCATCACGAGGGCAAGCTGCAGAAGGACTCGCTCGGCGTGCTCGGTAAGGCAGCCGCGCTCGGCGAGGCCGAGGCCGTGCTGCTCGGCGCCGAGGTGGAAGCCCTCGCCGCCGACGCCGGCCGCTTCGGGGCGCAGCGCGTCCACGTGATGGACGACGTGCTGCTCGATAAGCCGCTGCCGCAGCCGCGCGTCGATGCGCTCGCGACGCTGCTCGGCGAGGGCGGCTTCGACGCCGTCCTGTTCGCGGCGAGCGTGCTCTCGGCCGACGTCGCTGCCGGGCTGGCTGCTCGACTCGATGCGGGCCTCAACTACGACCTTACGGATCTCTCGGTGGAAGGCGGTGAGCTCGTCGGCAAGCGCCCGGCGCTCGGCGACTCGGTCTACGTCGACGTCGGCTGGAGCTCGGAGCCACGGCTCGCCCTGGTCCGCTCGGGCACCTTCGAGCCGCAGGAGAGCGGCGGCAGTGCGGAGGTGCAGAAGCTCGAGTCGCGCCTGCAGGACTTCTCGCTGGCGGCCACGATGGTCGAGCAGGCGCACGAGGAGAGCGAAGGCCCGTCGATCGAGGACGCCGACGTGATCGTCGCCGGCGGCCGCGGCCTCGGCGGGCCGGAGGGGTTCGCGCAGGTCGAAGAGCTGGCCAAGGCGCTCGGCGGCGCGGTCGCGGCCACGCGCGCGGTTGTCGACGCCGGCTGGTACCCGTACTCGGCCCAGGTCGGCCAGACTGGCAAGACCGTCTCGCCGAAGCTCTACGTCGCGGTCGGCATCTCCGGCGCGATCCAGCACAAGGTCGGCATGCAGAGCTCGGGCCTGATCGTCGCCATCAACAAGGACCCGAACGCACCGATCTTCGAGTACGCCGACCTCGGAGTGGTCGGCGACCTGAACGAGATCGTTCCGAAGCTGACCGAGCTCGTCCGAGCCCGCAAAGCGTGAAAACGCTACGCGTTCCAGTGTCACGCAATCGTCGCGAGCGGGGGTGCAGCTGATGGCGCTGCGCCCGGCAGATTTCCCTCCTCCTTTCGACTCGAACGAGTTCGTAGTCGCGCCCGGCGACCCCGAGATCGAGGTGGGCGTCCTGATCGTCGGCGCGGGCCCGGCGGGGCTGGCGTGCGCGATCCGCCTCGGCCAGCTGCTCGAGGGCGCGCCCGAGCTGGCCGAGCGGCTCGGCGACGTCCCGGTCGCGGTGCTCGAGAAAGGGCGGCAGCCGGGCTCGCACCTGCTCTCGGGCGCGGTCGTCAACCCGCGCTCGCTGCGCAAGCTCTTCGACGGGCGCTACCACACGCGCGACTTCCCCTTCTACGGGCGCGTCGAGCACGAGTCGGTCTACTTCCTCACTCCGCAGCGCTCGCTGCGAATCCCCACCCCGCCGACGATGAAGAACGGCGGCAACTACGTCGCCTCGCTCTCGCAGCTCGGCCGCTGGCTCGCCGAGCGTGCGGAGGAGGGCGGCGCCACGATCCTCCCCGAGACCTCGGGCCACGCCCTGCTCGTCGGCGACGGCCGGGTCCGCGGCGTCCGCACCGGCGACCGCGGACGTGGAAGGGACGGCCAGGAGCTCGGCAACTTCGAGCCCGGCTCCGATGTTCACGCGCGCGTGACCGTGCTGGCGGAGGGAACCCAGGGGCACCTGACCGGCGTCGCCCTCGACCGCTTCGGCCTCCACGGCGACAACCCGCAGGTCTGGGCGCTCGGGGTGAAGGAGGTCTGGAAGATCAACAGGCCGCTCGACCGCGTGATCCACACACTTGGCTGGCCGCTGCGAACGGCGAAGCGCTACCGCGAGTTCGGCGGTTCCTTCGTCTACCCGATGGGCGACGAGATGCTCACGGTTGGGCTGGTGGTCGGGCTCGACTACCGCGACGTCCAGCTGTCCGTGCACGACCTGCTGCAGCAGCTGAAGACCCATCCGTTCGTGCACGAGCTGCTGCTCGGCGGCGAGCGCGTGGCGTGGGGGGCGAAGACGATCCCAGAGGGTGGCTTCCTCTCCCTGCCCAAGCGCCTGCACGCGCCGGGCCTGCTGATCTGCGGCGACGGCGCGGGGCTCGTCAACGTGCCGGCGTTGAAGGGCATCCACTACGCGGTCGAGTCGGGGCGGCTTGCTGCGGAGGCGGCGTTCTCGGCGCTGCAGCGCGGCGAGACGCCGGGCCGGCGCGGCGCCTTGGCCGGCTACGACCGGGCCCTGCAGGAGAGCTTCGTCTGGCGCGACCTCAAGCAGGTGCGCAACATGCGGCCGGCGTTCGGCCGCGGCCTCGCGCTCGGCGGCGCGCTCGCCGGAGCGATGACCGCGACGCGCGGCGCGTTTCCGCCCGGCGACGCCCGGATGGAGGCCGACGCCGACCAGGAGCTCGTCCGCACCCACCGCGCGCAGAGCTACCCGCTGCCGGACGGGGAGCTCACCTTCGACAAGCTCTCGTCCGTCTTTCTCTCCGGCAACGCGACGCGCGACGACGCGCCGAACCACATCCGCGTGCAACGCGACGTGCCGAAGGAGATCGCCGAGCTGTGGACGCGCATGTGCCCGGCGGCGGTCTACGAGGTGGCCGAGAACGGCGTCGAGGTGACCCCCTCGAACTGCGTCCAGTGCGGCGCCATCACCGCCAAGGGCGGCCGCCTGACCCCGCCCGAGGGCGGCGCGGGGCCCGACTACA
>DATIOF010000102.1:0-2074 GCA_035473395.1 Gaiellaceae bacterium | reverse complement strand
CGGTCTCTACGTCCTGCCGCAGTGGTGGAGCCGCGGCGTCGGCCGGGCGCTGCACGACGAGGTGCTCGCGCGCCTGCGCGCCGAGGGCTGCGAACGCTGCCACCTGTGGGTGCTCGAGCAGAACGACGGCGCGCGGCGCTTTTACGAACGGCTCGGCTGGGCCGAGAACGGCGACTCGCGGGTCGTCCCGTTCCCGCCGAACCCGATCGACGTCGGGTACTCGATCGGCCTCTAGACTCGATCGGATGAAACGAGCGAGGTTCGCTCCGAGCCCGACGGGCTCGCTCCATGTTGGCAACGCGCTCAGCGCCGTGGCGAATCGCGCGCTCGCCGACTGGCTGCTGCTGCGGATCGACGACACCGATCCGGCTCGCAACGTGCCTGGCGGCGAGGAGGAGCTCTTGCGCGACCTGGAGTGGCTCGGGCTCGCGTGGGACGAAGGCCCGGTGCGCCAGAGCGGGCGGCGCGAGCGCCACCTCGAGGTCGGGGCGCCGCTCGGTGAGCGCTTCGACGGCGTCACGCTCGTGCGAGAGGACGGCTCGCCGACCTACCACCTCGCCAGCGTTGTGGACGACATCGACTTCGGCATCACACACGTTGTGCGGGGCAACGACCACCGTCCGAACGAGGACCTGCACCGACGGCTGTTCGTGGCGCTCGGCGCAACGCCGCCCGAGTTCGTCCACCACGGGCTGATCCTCGGCGAGGACGGCAAGAAGCTGTCCAAACGCGCCGAGGGCGCGACGGTCGCGCAGCTGCGCGAGGCCGGGATCCCCGCCGAGGCGGTGCGCGCATACCTGGAGGAGCTCGGTCTGCCCAAGCACGACGTTCACTACGACCTGCCGCGCATCCGGCGGCTGGCCACCGACGCGATCGGCGCGCTCTCCGACGAGGAGTTGACCGCTCGCGTAGGGGCGCCCCCCGAGCTGGCGCCCGCCCTGCGAGGTGCGCGCGACCTGAACGAGGCGCATGAGTTCGCCGCCCAGATCCTCGAGCCGGAGCCGGTAACGCTGCCCGAGGAAGCGCGGCCGACGATCGAGCGCTTCAGGGAACTGGCGGGCGGCGAGCCGCGTGAGACGATCCGCGAGCTGAAGGCTGTCGGCGGCAACCTGCGCGCATTGCGGCTCGCGTTGACCGGGCGCGACCGCGGGCCCGAGCTCTGGACGGTCGTCGCGGCGCTCCCTCGGGACGAGGCTCTGAGGAGGATCGATGCGGCTCTATGACACCGCCACCAGGCAGCTGCAGGAGCTGCCCCCGCCGCCCGGCCCGATCCGGATGTACTTCTGCGGGCCGACCGTCTACCAGCGGATCCACATCGGCAACGCGCGCCCGTTTGTGATCTCGATGTGGCTGAAGCGCTGGCTCGAGCGCAGCGGCTACGAGGTGACGCTCGCCGAGAACATCACCGACATCAACGACAAGATCTACGCGGCCGCCCCCGGCGCGAGCGCGAAGCTCGCCGCCGACGCGAGCGGGTGGTACGTCGACGACACGGGCGGCCTCGGCCTTGGCCGGCCCGACGTCGAGCCGAAGGCGACCGAGTCGATCCCGGAAATCGTCGCGATGATCGAGCAGCTCGTCTCGTCGGGTCACGCGTATCCGGCCGGAGGCGACGTCTACTTCCGCGTTGCGAGCTTCCCCAACTACGGCAGGCTCTCGGGCCGCCACGGCGACGAGGAGGCGACCCGCAACCCGTCCGAGGAGGACGACGAGGCGGGGCTGAAGCAGGACCCGCGCGACTTCGCGCTCTGGAAGTCGCACAAGGAAGGCGAGGACACGTGGTGGGACTCGCCGTGGGGCAAGGGCCGGCCGGGCTGGCACATCGAGTGCTCGGCGATGGCCGAGGAGCATCTCGGCCCCGTGTTCGAGATCCATGGCGGCGGGCTCGACCTGATCTTCCCCCACCACGAGAACGAGGTTGCGCAGTCGCGCTCGCTCGGCCATGGGTTCGCCCAGCTCTGGATGCACAACGGCATGCTGCGGCTGTCCGGCGAGAAGATGTCGAAGTCGCTCGGCAACATCGTCTCGCTGCGCGAGGCGCTGGAGGAGTGGGGCCGCGAGACGCTGCTCGTCT
>DATIOF010000101.1:0-11963 GCA_035473395.1 Gaiellaceae bacterium | reverse complement strand
CGGAAGCGGTTGCCTTCGAGCTTGTCGAAGCGCACCTCGACGACGAGCTCGGGCCGGACCGGGTTCCAGTCCAGCTCCTTGCCGCGCGACCAGCGGCTCTGGCCGCCGGGGATCCGCTTGTCGCTCAGCTTCCCGGGCGCGAGCATCTTCGGCAGTTCCCCCTCGAGCTCGCGCCGCACCGGCGCCGGGAACCCGGAGCAGTGCCCGACGAAATCGAGCGAGCCGTCGTCGTCGTAGAGCCCGAGCAGCAGCGTCGAGATCCGGCCGTCGGCCTTGTCGCTCCAGCGGAAGCCGACGATCACGCAGTCCGCGGTGCGGTACGGCTTCACCTTGACGACGGCCTCTCGTGAGCCAGGCCGGTACGGCTCGCCGAGCCGCTTGGCGATCACGCCGTCGAGTCCCGCCTGCTCGAGCCGGTCGAGCCATTTCGCGGCCTGCTGCGGGTCACGCGTGGCAGGGGAGAGGCGGAACTTCTTCGCCTTCTGCTCGAGCTCGCGCCGCCGCTTCTGCAGCGGTAACTGATGGATCGGCTTGCCCTTCCAGACGAGCAGGTCGAACGCGACATAGTCGGCCGGGATCTCGACCGACAGCCGCTTGATCCGGCTCTCCGCAGGGTGGAGCCGGAGCTGCAGCTGGTCGAACTCCAGCTTGCCCGCGCGCGAGATGATGATCTCGCCGTCGAGCGCCGATTCTGGCGGCAGCAGCGCGCCCACCTCCTCCAGCTCCGGGAAGTAGCGCAGCAGCGGCCGCCCGTTGCGCGACCAGAGGTGCAGCTCGCCGCGCAGGTTCTCGAGCACTCCGCGAAAGCCGTCCCACTTGGGCTCGTACTGCCAGTCGCCGCTCGGGAGCTCCTCGACGAGCTCGGCCTCCATCGGCGGAAAGGGAAGGTTCTTCGGCGGCACTGCGGAAACATAAGCTCCCACCGTGAGGCGAGTCGTCGTCACGGGCCTGGGAGCCGTAACTCCGGTCGGGAACACCGCGCCGGAGACCTGGCGTGCCACAGTCGCCGGCGAGAGCGGGATCGACTGGATCCGCGCCTTCGACGCCGACGGGCTGCCGGTGCGCGTCGCCGCCGAGGTCAAGGACTTCGACCCCGCCGGGCTCGCCCACCCCAAGGAGCTGCGCCGGCTCGACCGCAACGTCGTGCTGGCGCTCGGCGCGGCCAGGGAGGCGCTCGCCGACTCGGGCTTGAACGGCTTCGACCCGCACCGCGTCGGGATCGTCTTCGGCTCCGCGATCGGTGGCTTGATCGGGATCGTGGAGCAGGCCGACACGCTCCGAGACCGCGGGCCCGACCGCATCTCGCCGTACTTCATCCCGAACGTGCTCGTCGACTCGGCGAGCGGACAGCTGGCGATCTCGCTCGGCATCCGCGGGCCGAACTACGCACCCGTCTCGGCCTGCGCGACCGGCTCGCACGCGGTGGGCGAGGGCGCCGAGACGATCCGGCGCGGCGACGCCGACGCGATCCTCGCGGGCGGCACCGAGGCCTGCATCCATCCGTTGATCCTGGCCGGCTTCACCGCCATGCGCGGACTGGCCGCCGAGGACGAGAACCCGCCGCACGCCTCGCGTCCGTTCGACGCGACGCGCGCCGGCTTCGTGATGGGCGAGGGCGCCTGCGCGCTCTTGCTCGAAGAGCTCGAAGGCGCGAAGGCCCGCGGCGCCACGATCTACGCCGAAGTGCTCGGCTACGGCGCCTCCAACGACGGGTACCACATGGCCGCGCCCGAGCCCGAGGCGGTCGGCGTCGCCGAGATGATGCGAACGGCGCTCGACCGGGCCGAGGTGGAGCCCGAGCGCGTCGGCTACATCAACGCGCACGGCACCTCGACGCCGCTCGGCGACGCGGCCGAGACCAAGGCGATCAAAGACGTGTTCGGCGATCACGCCTACGAGCTCGCGGTCTCGTCGACGAAGTCGGTGATGGGCCACTGCTTCGGCGCGGCCGGCGCGATCGAGGCGATGATGTGCGTGCTCGCGGTGCGCGACGGCGTGCTGCCGCCGACGATCAACTACGAGCACCCCGATCCGGTCTGCGACCTGGATTACGTCCCGAACGAGTCGCGCGAGGCGACGCTGGACGTCGCGCTCTCGAACGCGATGGGCCTCGGCGGCCACAACGCCTGCGTCCTGGTCGGGCGTTATAACGGCTCTTGAAATCGGGGCCGAACGCGAGTATCACACTGGCCTAGCGGCCGGCCCCGGCCGCCCGAGTCGTCAGCGAAAGGGGTTTTGGGGGATGAGGTTCTTCAGGAATCGCGTCGGCCTGTCGCTCGGCAGGCCCGGCGTCGTTGTCGGGGTGTTCGTCCTCGTCGCGCTCTCGGTGGGAGCAGGTGTCGTGCTCGCCGGCAGCTCGAGTCGAGGCATCACCGTCCAGATCAACGCGCCCGTGCCGCGGGCGCCGCAGGCGGTGCCCGGGAAGTCCGTGATCGTCGGGCACTCGTACAAGAACGACGTCTCGCGGTCGCTGCGCAGCCTTCATGCAACCGTGCCGCTGCCGGGGGGCGAGATGGAGGCCAGCCCGAACCCACGGCCGGTCTCCAGCCATCTCGATCACGTCGAAGCGGCTCGCCAGTCGACGCAGTTCGCGCCGAACATGCCCGCGACGACGCTCAACTTCGACGGCATCCCGTTCCCGGGCGTCGCGTGCAGCTGCGCGCCGCCGGACACGAACGGCGAAGTCGGCGCGACGCAGTACGTGCAGATGGTCAACGAAGGCCTGCAGGTCTTCAACAAGGCGACGGGCGCGTCAGTGCTCGGACCGGTCTCGATCGTCAGCCTCTGGAACGGCTTCGGAGGCGTGTGCTCGACCGCAGGCGACGGCGATCCGGTTGTCCTCTACGACCAGCTCGCAGGCCGCTGGGTGGTGACGCAGTTCGCCGGCTCGGGCGTGCCGACCGACGAGTGCATCGCCGTCTCGCAGACGAGTGACGCGACCGGCGCCTGGTACCGCTACGGCTTCCATCTCGGGTCGAACTTCTTCGACTACCCGCACCTGGGCGTGTGGCCCGACGCGTACTACATGACGATGAACGTCTTCAACTCCGCGGGCACGGCGTTCCTGGGCCCGGAGCCGTTCGCCTTCGACCGGGCAAAGATGGTCGCCGGCCAGCCGGCAACGTTCGTCACCACCACGAACTCTGCCGTCTTCGCCCCGGCCAACGACGCGATGCTGCCGGCCGACCTCGACGGCTCCATCCAGCCGCCGGCCGGCGCGCCCGCGCCGTTCCTGATGTCCGGCACCGCCTCGACCTGGAAGGTCTGGCGCTATCACGTCGACTTCGCGACGCCGGGCAACTCCACGTTCACGCTCGGCGGCAACCTCACGCCCGCCGGCTACACGGTGCTGTGCCCATCCACCCGGTCCTGCGTGCCCCAGCCGAACGGCCAGCGGCTCGACGGGATCGGCGACCGCGGCATGTTCCGGCTCGCATATCGGCGCTTCGCCGACGGCCATGAGGCGCTCGTCGGGAACCAGACCGTGTCCGCGGGCGGCGTCGCCGGTATCCGCTGGTACGAGATCGCCAACGCGACCAGTGGCTCGCCGTCGTTCGCGCAGCAGAGCACATACCAGCCCGACACGACGTGGCGCTGGCTCGGGAGTGCTGCGATGGACCAGAGCGGTGACCTCGCGATCGGCTTCTCGGCCTCGAGCTCGACGGTCGTGCCGGCTCTTCGGTACGCAGGCCGTCTCGCCACCGACGCGCCGAACACGCTCGGCCAGGGCGAAGCGACGCTCTTCGCCGGCGCGGGGAGCCAGACCGGCACGTCCAACCGCTGGGGTGACTACAGCGACCTGACCGTCGACCCGGTGGACGACTGCACCTTCTGGTACACGAACGAGTACTACCCGTCGGGCTCGACGCAGTTCAACTGGCGGACACGCATCGGAAGCTTCACGTTCCCGGGCTGCGGCGGGACTCCGCCTCCGCCACCACCGCCGCCGCCACCGCCTCCGCCTCCGCCACCCCCGCCGCCACCCCCGCCGCCGCCGTCGAGCACGCTGACGGTGACCAAGGCAGGGGCCGGCACCGGCACGGTCACGAGCTCGCCCGCTGGGATCAACTGTGGCAGCACGTGCACGGCGACCTACGCGAACGGCACGACGGTCAGGCTGACCGCGTCGGCAGGCTCAAAGTCGCGCTTCGGCGGCTGGAGCGGGGACTGCACCGGCCGCTCGGCCTGCGTGCTGACGATGACCGCGAACCATGCGGTCACCGCGACCTTCACGCGCAGGGGCGGCGCCGGGCCGCTTCGCAGAGTGACCTCGATCGACCGCTCTGCCGCCCGGCGCGGCTGACTTCACGGACTGAAGAGGGCCCGGCGCGAGCGCGCGCCGGGCCCTCGCCGCTTGGGGAGAAGGCCTCTGCTCCGGCCGTCTTGATCTGCGCTCCTGTTGAAAAACGCACAACGGGAGTACAAACGAGCAAGGGTCAAGGGAGCGCACAACCGAGGCCCCAGGGCCTATTGAGCGTCGCCGAGGGCTGTGCTATACCCCGCCAGGGGCGGGTCAAGCGAGAGGGGGAGCAGGTCGATGACGATGCGGCACGGGGTCGGTCGCGGGCGCAAGCTCGTGGAGCACGTTCTGAAGACGTTCACGAAGCGCTGGGTCGCGGTTGCCGCGGTCCTCGTGGCCGCTGCTGTCGCGACAGTCGTCGCGGCGAGCGCGACAACCCACACGTCACCGGCGGAGCTGTCGCTCGCGCGCACGGGCTCGCCGCAGGCTTCGATGGCGGGCGGCCAGACTCGCGCCTCGTCGTTCAAGCACCGCGTGGCCGTGAAAGGCCACCTGCCCAAGGCGGTCAAGCACTCCCACCCGCGCGAGCTGCACCTCAAGGCCGCGCACGGCAAGGTCTTCGACGTCCGCAAGCTGAAGAGCACCGTCGTCAAGAAGGAGCGCCCGGAGCGCACCGCTCCCGGCTACGCGCGGCCTGGCAGTCGCGCCGCCGAGGCGCTCGAGAACCCACCCCGCACCGCCCCGCAGCTGCCGAAGGTGATCAAGAAGAGCCAGATGGTCACCAGGCAGGCGGCGCTCGCTCCGGACTCCAGCTTCGACGGACTCGACTTTGCCAACTGGGGCCAGGGCCACCCGCCGGACACCAACGGCGACGTCGGCCCGAACTACTACATCCAGACGATCAACGTCTCGATCGGGATCTACCAGAAGACGACCGGCAGCAGGGTCGCGGCGTTCACCTTCAACTCCTTCATGAGCCAGGGGCACTTCGGGAACCTCTGCGACACCGACAACTTCGGCGACCCAGTCGTGATCTACGACAGCTACGAGGACCGCTGGATCATCACCGACTTCGCCTTCAAGCTCGACGGCTCGGGCAACGTCAATCCGCAGCACGCCTTCCAGTGCTTCGCCGTGTCGAAGACCGGAGACCCGGTCAACGGCGGCTGGAACTTCTACTCGATCGAGGCGCCCGGCGGTCTCAACGACTACCCGAAGTTCGGAATCTGGCCGGACGGGCTCTACATGTCGGCGAACATGTTCGGCTACGCAGCCGGCGCCTCGTTCAGCGGCTTCCACATGTGGGCGCTCAACAAGCAGCAGATGTACAACGGCGACCCGAGTCCGCAGGTCGTCGACTTCGCCGGCGACACGTCCGACTTCACGGTCATCCCGGCGAACTCTCGCCTGCAGACGGGCACGCCGCCCGCGGGCTCGCCGGAGTACTTCGTCTCGACCGAGCAGTTCCTGAACGCGCTCTCGATCTACAAGTTCCACGTCGACTGGGACAAGGTCTCGACCTCGACCTTCACAGGCCCGTCGACGCAGCTCGCGCCGAACTGCTGGCCCAACGCGACGCCGGCCAACGCCTCAACGACCGCCAACGCAGCCGACGTGCTGGCGATTCGCGCCATGGCGCAGGCGCAGTACTCCAACCTCGCCGGCGCCGAGTCGCTCTGGGTGACGCATACGGTGCAGCGCAACGTCAGCGCCACGAACACGAACTGCAACGCCATAACCGGCGGTAACGCCTCCGTCCGCTGGTACCAGGCGAACGTGACCGGCGGCACGGTCGCGGCCAACACGGTGCAGGGCGCGACCTTCGACCCGGAAGCCGCGAACACGTTCTTCCGCTTCATGCCGGCGGCTGCGGTCAACCGCAACGGCGACCTGGCTATCGGCTACACGAAGTCGAACTCGGTCACGAACCCGCAGCTCAAGTACACCGGCCGCCTCGCCGGCGACCCGGTCAACACGCTAACCCAGGGCGAGAGCACGCTGATCGACGGCACCGGGGCGCAGAGCGGAAACTGCGGGCCCTCGACGTGCATCCGCTGGGGCGACTACTCGGGCATGGCGCTCGATCCCAACGGCTGCACGTTCTGGGAGACGGGTGAGTACTTCGCGACGACCGGCCTGAACCATCAGACGCGGATCGGGTCGTTCCACTTCCCGGGCTGCACCAATGTCGGCAACGGGACGCTCTCAGGCACGGTCACCGACGGCTCCAGCCCGATCTCGGGTGCGACCATCGCGCTCGGCAGTCGAACGACGACCACGAACGGCAGCGGCCAGTATTCGTTCAGCGTCCCCGCGGGGACGTATCCGTCGCTGACGGCGAGCAAGCCGGGCTTCAATCCGGCCGCCGCCGCAACCATCGCGGTTCCGGACGGGGGCACCGCGACCCGGAACTTGACGCTCAGCGCCTCGGCGCAGAGCGGCTGCTTCAACGACAACTCGCAGAGCACCTTCCAGCGTGGCGTGCCGGCGAACTGCGACCTCGTATCGAGCCCGGGCAGCGTCCAGCTGGCGAACCCGGACAACACGGCGGCACAGAACACCAACGTCAATCCGTCTGGCTTCTCGTTCACGAATACGAGCTGGGCAGGCCAGACGTTCACGCCGACCGTCACCGGTCAGATCAAGCGGGTCGACGTCGAGCTGTTCTGTTTGTGCTCGGTGACCAGCCCGAACGTCACGCTCTCGATTCGCAATACGACCGGCGCCACGCCCATACCGACCGGCGCCGACCTCGGCACCGCCACGCTGGCCGGCTTCAACGACGGCGGCGCCGGTGGCTTGAAGACGTTCACGTTCGCCTCGCCCATCACGGTGACCGCGGGCACGCGCTACGCCTTTGTCTTCAGGCTCAACGCCGCCCCTGCCGCTGGAAACACCGTCGCATACACCTGCAGTTGCGCCGGAACGGGCACTGTCGACTTCAACCCGTACGCGAGCGGCCAGCGTGTGACGTCCACGACCAGCGGCGCGAGCTGGGCCGCCGACGCGACCGCCGGCGGGCGTGATCTCAACTTCGTCACGTACATCAACCCCGGCTTCGCGTCGTCCGGCACCTTCACCTCGTCGCTCAAGGACGCGAACCCGGCCGCGGGCCGCACGCCGACGTGGACGACGTTCACGTATTCGGCGACCACGCCTGCGGGCACGGCCGTCAAGTTCCAAATGGCGGCGAGCAACAACGCCGCCGGGCCGTTCAACTTCGTCGGCCCGGACGGCACGGCCTCGACGTTCTTCACCACGAGCGGCGCGAGCCTGAGCCAGTTCAACGGCTTCCGCTACCTGAAGTACAAGGCGTTCCTCTCGACCACGAACAGCGCCGTCACGCCGTCGGTCTCGAGCGTGCAGGTCTGCTTCAACGACGCGGCGGCGACGCAGGCGACGACGCTCGCGGTCGACCCGGCGATCGGCACCTCCGGCGGTACCGCCGACCTGTCGGCGCACCTGACGTCCGCCGGGGTGGACGTCCCGAACGAGACGGTCGCGTTCAGCCTCAACGGCATTCCCGTCGGCACGGCGCTGACGGACTCGGCCGGCGTCGCGAGGAAGTCGGGCGCCTCGCTCGCCGGCATCCCGGCGGGCTCGTACCCGAACGGCGTCACGGCCTCGTTCGCCGGCGACGCGTCGTTCGATCCGAGCAGCGGCTCGGCCTCGCTGACCGTCTACGCCTCCCAGACGATCACCTTCCCGGCGATCTCGAACTTCACCTGGAACGGCGGCTCGGCTTCGCTGAACGCCTCCGCCAGCTCCGGGCTCGCGGTCTCCTACAGCGTGCTCTCGGGGCCGTGCAGCATCACCGGCAGCACGCTGACCGCAACCCACGCTGGCAGCTGCGTGGTCGCGGCAGATCAGGCTGGAAACGCCACCTACAGCGCCGCGCCGCAGGTGACGCGGTCGGCGACCGTGGACAAGGCGAGCCAGACGATCACGGTCACCACTCACGCGCCTGCGTCCGCCGTCTTCAACGACAGCTTCGGCGTCGGCGCCTCCGGCGGCGGCTCGGGCAACCCGGTCACCTTCTCTAGCGCGGGCGCCTGCAGCAACACGGGCTCCTCGTTCACGATGACGAGTGGCACCGGCACCTGCTCGGTCAAGTACGACCAGGCCGGCGACGGCGACTACGTCGCGGCCCCGCAGGTCGTCGAGACGACCAACGCGCAGAAGGCGAGCCAGGTGATCAACGTCACCCAGCACGCGCCGGCCTCGGCCGTGTTCAACACGAGCTTCTCCGTCGCCGCGACCGGCGGCGGTTCCGGCAACCCGGTGACGTTCTCGAGCTCCGGCTCCTGCTCCACCACCGGCGCGACCTTCACGATCACGAGCGGCACCGGCACCTGCTCGGTCAAGTACGACCAAGCCGGGGACGCGAACTACAACGCGGCGCCGCAGGTGACCGAGACGGTGAACGCGCAGAAGGCCGCGCAGTCGATCAACGTCACCACGCACGCGCCCGCGACGGCCGGCTTCAACGAGACCTTCGACGTCGCGGCAAACGCGCCCGGCGGCGCGGTCACCTTCTCGAGCGCGGGCTCCTGTAGCAACACGGGCCACACGTTCACGATCACGAGCGGCACCGGCACCTGCAGCGTCAAGTACGACCAGGCGGGGAACGCGAACTACAACGCCGCGCCGCAGGTGACTGAGACCGTCACGGTCGGCAAGTCGAACCAGTCGATCATCGTTACGCTCCACGCGCCGGCCAGCCGCGTCTTCGGCGACAGCTTCTCGGTCGCCGCGAGCGGCGGCGGCTCGGGCAACCCGGTCACCTTCTCCAGCAGCGGCGCCTGCTCGAACGTCGGCGACACGTTCACGATCACAAGCGGCACCGGCACCTGCACGGTCAAGTACGACCAGGCCGGAAACGGGGATTACAACCCGGCGCCGCAGGTGGTCGAGACGACGACCGCGCAGAAGGCGAGCCAGGCGATCAACGTCACCACCCACGCGCCGGCCTCGGCCGTCTTCAACACGAGCTTCTCCGTCGCCGCGTCCGGCGGCGGCTCCGGGAACGCGGTCACCTTCTCCAGCGGCGGCGCCTGCTCGAACACCGGCGCCAGCTTCACGATGACGAGCGGCACCGGCACCTGCTCGGTCAACTACGACCAGGCAGGGGACTCGAACTACAACGCCGCCTCGCAGGTCGTCGAGACGACGAACGCGCAGAAGGCGAACCAGACGGTCAACGTGACCACGCACGCCCCGGCGAGCGCGGCCTACAACTCGAGCTTCGGCGTCGCGGCCACCGCGCCCGGCGGCGCGGTCACCTTCACGAGCAGCGGCTCGTGCTCGAACACCGGCGCCAACTACACGATCACGAGCGGCAACGGCACCTGCTCGGTCAAGTACGACCAGGCCGGCAACGGCAACTACAACGCCGCTCCGCAGGTGGTCGAGACGACGAACGCGCAGAAGGCGAACCAGGCGATCGTCGTCACGCTGCACGCGCCGGCCAGCGCCGTCTTCGGCTCGAGCTTCTCAGTCGCCGCGAGCGGCGGCGACTCGGGCAACGCGGTGACGTTCTCCAGCGCCGGCGTCTGCTCGAACACCGGCGACACGTTCACGATGACGAGCGGCACCGGCACCTGCACTGTCAAGTACGACAAGGCCGGCGACACGAACTACAACGCGGCCCCGCAGGTGACCGAGACGACAACTGCGCAGAAGGCGGCCCAGTCGATCACCTTCGCGCCGCTGCCCGACCGGACGTACGGCGACCCGGACTTCACCGTCAGCGCGACGGCGAGCTCCGGCCTGGCGGTCTCGTTCGGCGCCTCCGGCCAGTGCACGGTCACCGGAGCGACGGTTCACCTGACCGGGCCGGGAAGCTGCACGATCACGGCCTCGCAGGGCGGCGACTCGAACTACGCGGCCGCGACGGACGTCTCGCGCACGTTCCAGATCAGCGCGCCCGCCCAGAGCGTCGCGCAGTTCGCCGACGAGGACGCGACCTGCGCGCAGTTCGCGGGCGGGGCGGCACCGGTGCTCTCTACCGTCGACTACACCGACAAGAGCGGCCTGATCAAGAAGGCCGTCCCGAACATGGCGGTCTACTGGGTCAAGGTGCACCTGTCGGCAGGGGCTCGCACGATCGAGATCGACCAGGCGATCACGTCGGGCAACTTCAGCCAGAAGCTGACGCTGGCCTCGGGCGGCAAGGTCTTCACGGCCGCCTGCGGCAAGGTCAAGCAGCCGACGTTCACGAGCGGGCCCGACGGGTCGGTGACGGTCGGGCTCAACGCGGCCGCGACCGGCGACTACCTCATCGCCGTCCGGTACCACACGAGCGCAGTCAACGGCCAGCCGACCCCGGCCCCGACGACGATCCACTACCTGTTCACGACGGCCGGCGTCTCGGGCTCGTCGGCGACCCTCGACCTGCTCCGGCAGGCCGCGGCTCGCTCGGCGAGCCCGCTGCGGACGTCGGCGTTCCTGCGGCTGCTGCGCCGGTAACGCTCGCTGCTGGTATACCCCGGCGGGTGAACCTGCGGAGAAACCTGACGGTTGGCGCGATCGCGGCGCTGGCAGCTGCGGCGACGCTCGGGGCGGCCGACGCCGTGCCACCGCCCGGCTTCACGCTGACGGTGACGAAAGACGGCACGGCCGCGGGGACGGTGATCACCTCGCCTGCCGGGATCGACTGCGGCGTCGACTGCACGGCAGTGTTTCCGAGCGGCTCCTCCGTGACGGTCTCGACCGTCGACGGCTACCGGGCGCGCTTCGCCGGCTGGTCGGGCGACTGCTCGGGCACGACGGTCTGCGTGCTCACCATGACCGGCGACCACGCGGTGAAGGCGACCTTCAACGCTGTTGCTCCGCCGCCCTGCAAGGTGCCGAGGTTGCTCGGGCTCTCGCTCGCGAAGGCGAAGGACAGGCTCTTTCGAGCCAACTGCAGGACCGGCAAACTGATCCGCAAGGCCTCGACGCGGAAGCAGAAGGGCAAGGTCGTCGCGCAGCGGCCGAAGCCCGGCACGAAGCTCAAGAACGGCGGCGCCGTGAACCTGACACTGGGCAAGGGCCCGGCGCCCAGGCGCTAGCTCAACCGGGCTCGATCGCTTCCGGGGTGAGCTCGCCGAGCGAGTCGAGCACGACGTCGGCTTGCTCGAGCGCGTCCTGGTCGGGCGGGAAGTGCCCGTTCGGGATCGCGACGACGCGCATCCCCGCTGCCTTCGCGGACAGGATCCCGTTGTGCGAGTCTTCGACGGCTGACGCGCGCGCGGGGTCGACCTCGAGCCGCCTTGCCGCCTCCAGGTAGACGTCCGGAGCCGGCTTGCCGCGGGCGACCTCCTCGGAGGAGACGGTCGCGGCGAACAGGTGCTTCACGCCGAGGAGCCCGAGCGCGAGGTCGATCAGCTCGCGGTTCGACGAGGACGCGAGCCCGAGCGGCCAGCGCGCGGCCATTCGCTCGACGGCTTCCTTCGCGCCCGGCAGCGCGGGGAGGTGCTCGCGGTAGATCGCGACGAGGCGCTCGACGACCTCGCGGCTGATCTCCTCGGGCGGCTCGGGCAGGCCGATCGTCTTGTGCATGTAGCGCGACCACTCGGTCGAGCTCATGCCCATCATGTCGCGCTGCGCCTGGGCGTGCCAGCGGCCGCCGCGCTCCTCGGCAAGTTGCTCGCGCGCCTGGTCCCAGACCTGCTCGGAGTCGAGCAATATCCCGTCGAGGTCGAAGACGACCGCCTCGATCACAGCGCGGCGTAGGCCTGGT
>DATIOF010000100.1:0-17018 GCA_035473395.1 Gaiellaceae bacterium | reverse complement strand
CTCGAAGCCTCGACCCGGCGGCCGCCGAGCGACCTCTGCCGCGCCTGCCTCACGCGGGACTACCCGACGGCAGTCCCGCGTGAGGGCGCGAAGCTCAGGTTCGAGCCGGCACGCGTCTAGCTATTGCTCGAGGACGCGGCTCGCCTTCGCGATGCCGCGGCTCAGGATGTAGAACGCGGTCAAGGCAACCGTGAAGATGCACCACTGGTTGGTGTTGACGCTGTCGGCGATGATCCAGATCAGGATCAGCGTGATCTCGATCACGGCGTAGAGCAGGAACTCCGCGTTGCCCGGGATGGGCAGCCGCGCGCCCGCGGGCATGTTCGGAATTCCCATCGGGCGCTCCGGGGGAGTCGACATTGCCAGCTCTCCTTTCTTCAGGCCGCAAGGCCGGGGACATGCACGATTTCCAGCTTGATGCCGTCGGGATCGTAGAAGAACACGGCGTAATAGCCAGGGACATACGAATATTCCTCCGGGCCGCTCTCGATCTCGGCGCCCTGGGCCCGGAGCCACTCGGCTCGCTCGTTTACCACCGCCCGCGAGCCGGCCTCGAGCGCGAGGTGGTGCAGGCCAACGCGGTAGCGGTCGAACGGCCCCTCGCTCTGCGACTCGCGCAGGCCGAGCGAGCAGCCCGCGCCGGAGAGGTACCAGATCGTCTCGCCGCGCTCTCCCTCGACCTCGCCGATCCGGTGGAAGCCGAGCGGCGCGAGCAGGTCGCGGTAGAACGGCAGGCTGCGCTCGATCGACGAGACGACGAGGTCGACGTGGTGCAGGGCGGAGCCGTTCATGTGCCGCACGTCACGTTCCCCGTTCGCGCGTCGCTTCCTGCAGAATCCGGCCGCCCTTGGAGTTGTTCCACTACCACCTGGTGACGAGCAACGTCCGCGACGTGGAGGCTCGCTACCTGGGCAAGCTCGGTTTCCGGCTGATCGCGCGCTACGGGCGGATCGGCGAGGACCAGGTCCACTTCGAGGCGGGCGTCTCCTGGGAGGAGCTCGAGCAGAAAGGCTTCCGGCACCGGCTCTCCGAGCTCGAGCGCGGGGCGGTCAACGTCGTCGTCCAGCCGGGGCAGTGGCCGCTGCCGCGGGTCGACCATCTCGGTGTGGCGCTCGAGGACGATGAGTTCCAGGACGTTCTCGAGCGCGCCACGAAGCGGCGGCTGCGCGTGCAGGAGTACCCCGGGCGGCGCACGTTCATCGCCACCGACGCGGGCTACCGGCTCGAGGTGCACCCGCAGCGGGACTGGATCGACGAGCTGCTCGGCAACGCGGACGAGCTGCGGCTGGAGGAGCTGCACCTGCGCGCCGACGACCCGAGCGCCAAGGCCGACGCGCTCTGCCGGCTGCTCGAGCTCGACCAGGCTGGCGGCGAGGTCGTGGTCGGCGAGACGACCGTGCGCTTCCTGCCGGACGGCCCGCGCGGGCGGCCCGAGCTCCATGCCGAGCTGTTCGACCGCGCAGAGGCCTAGACTCGCTCCGTGAGCTCCGGGGGCAGGACCTACGAAGCAGCGGGGGTCTCGCTAGCCGCCGCGGAGGAGGTCGTCGGCCGGCTGCGCGCCGCGGTCGAATCGACCGGGGCCGAGGGGTTCGGCGCCTTCGCCGGGCTCTACCCGTTGGACGGGCAGCGCTTCCTCGTCGCGACCACCGACGGCGTCGGCTCGAAGCTCATCCTCTCGCGCCGCGCGGGCCGGCTACGCGATGCGGGACGCGACCTCGCCGCGCACTGCATCGACGACGTGCTCACCACCGGCGCCGAGCCGCTTTTCCTGCTCGACTACGTCGCCGCGCACGAGCTCGACCTCGAGCAGGTGGCCGAGCTGGTCGAGGGCGCGGCCGAGGTCTGCCGCGAGGCCGGTTGCGCCCTGATCGGCGGCGAGACGGCCGAGCTGCCCGGCGTCTACCGCGAGCGCGAGCTCGACTTCGCGGGCACTTGCGTCGGGATCGTCGACCGCGAGCGCCTGATCGACGGCTCGCGCTGCGAGCCCGGCGACGTCGTGCTCGGCTTCCCCTCCTCCGGCCTGCACACGAACGGCTTCTCCCTCGTGCGCGCGCTGGTCGGCGAGGACGACTTCGACGCCGACCTGCTGCTCGCGCCGCACCGGCTCTACCTGGACGACGTGCGGGCGCTGCGCGAGCGGGCCGACGTGAAGGCGCTCGCGCACATCACGGGCGGCGGCATCCTCGGCAACCTTCCGCGCGTCCTGCCGGAGGGCGTCGGCGTGGAGATCGACTGGGACGCCTGGGAGCGACCGCCGGTCTATGCCTGGGTCGACGAGCAGGGCGTCGACGAGGAGGAGCAACGCCGGGTCTTCAACCTCGGGATCGGCATGTGCGCGGTCGTCCCGGCCGCCGACGCCGTGGCGGGCACCGTGATCGGAAGGCTGACGTGATCGGCGTCCTCGTCAGCGGCGAGGGCACGAACCTGCAGGCGCTGATCGACGAGGGCCTCCCGATCGTCGCGGTCGCCAGCAACCAGGCCGAGGCACGGGCGCTCGAGCGGGCGCAATCGGCCGGGATCGCGAGCGCGGCGTTCGAGCTCGACGACTACCCCGACCGCGACACGCGCGACACGGCGATGGCCGACTGGCTGGTCGAGCACGGCGTCGACCTCGTCGTCTGCGCCGGGTACATGCACCTGCTGCGGCGCTGCTTCCTCGAGCGCTTTCCCGGCCGCGTGGTGAACACGCACGCCGCGCCGCTGCCCGAGTTCCCCGGCCCGCACCCGATCCACGACGTCCTCGCGGCCGGCGTGCCGGAGACCGCGGCCACCGTCCACTACGTCGACGGCGGGATCGACACCGGGCCCGTGATCGCCGCCGAGCGCGTGCCGGTGCTGCCGGGCGACGACGCGGAGACGCTGAAGGAGCGCGTGCAGGCCGTCGAGCACCGGCTCTTGCCGCGCGTGGTCAAGGAGCTCATCTCGTGATCCGCCGCGCGCTGATCTCCGTGTACGACAAGCAAGGCCTGGAGCCGTTCGCGCGCGGGCTGGTCGAGGAGGACGTCGAGCTCGTCGCGAGCGGCGGCACGGCCACGTACCTACAGAAGGTCGGGATCCCGGTGACGCCGGTCGAGGACCTGACCGAGGTGCCCGAGCTGCTCGGCGGGCGCGTCAAGACGCTGCACCCGCGGATCCACGCGGCGATCCTCGCCCGCCGCGACCGCCCCGACGACAACGCCGCCCTGGACGAGCACGGGATCGAGCCGTTCGACCTGGTCTGCGTGAACCTCTATCCGTTCGAAGAGGTCACCTCCCGCCGCGCGGTCGGCGAGCAGGACGCGGTCGAGCTGATCGACATCGGCGGGCCGGCGATGCTGCGCGCGGCCGCCAAGAACTTTGCCCACGTCGCCCCCGTCCCGAGCCCCGAGCGCTACGACGAGGTGCTCGAGGAGGTGCGCGAGCGCGGCGACCTGCTGCTGGAGACGCGCCGGCGTCTCGCGGGCGAGACCTTCGCCATGACGGCCGCCTACGAGTCCGCGATCGCGAACTGGTTCTCGGACCCGGAGGCGTTCCCGACGGCGCTGCTGCCTGCCTTCACGAAGGAGCTCGAGCTCGCGTACGGCGAGAACCCGCACCAGCGCGCGGCGTACTACTCCGAGCAAGGGGCCCGGCGGCACCTGCTCTCGCGGGTCGAGCAGCTGCACGGGCGCGAGCTCTCGTTCAACAACCTGAACGACCTCTCCGCCGCGCGCCTTGTCGCCCGTGAGTTCGAGCTGCCGGCCTGCGTGATCGTCAAGCACGCGAACCCGTGCGGCGTCGCGGTCGCGGGCTCGATCGAGCAGGCCTACGACCGCGCCCTCGCCGCCGACCCGGTCTCGGCCTACGGCGGCGTCGTCGTGCTCAACCGGCCGGTCAGCGAGGCGCTGGGCGAGAAGCTCGCCGAGCAGTTCGTCGAGGTGCTGTTCGCGCCCGGCTTCGAGGAGGCGGCGCTCGCGCAGTTGACCGAGAAGCCGGCGACGCGGATCCTCGAGGACAAGGAGCGCCGCCGCGACAACCCGGGCGAGCGTGACTACAAGCGCGTGCTCGGTGGGCTCCTCGTGCAGGAGCGCGACTCCGACGTCGAGGACCGCGAGGGCATGGAGGTCGTCTGCGGCTCGCCGAGCGAGATGGCCTGGGGCGACCTGCTCTTCGCGTGGCGGGTCTGCAAGCACGTCACCTCGAACGCGATCGTGCTCGCGCACGACCTGCAGACGATCGGCGTCGGCGCGGGTCAGATGAGCCGTGTCGACTCGGTCCGGATCGCGCTCGACAAGGCCCGTGAGCACGGCCACCAGACCGCCGGCGCGGTGGTCGCCTCGGACGCGTTCTTCCCGTTCGCGGACGGCCCGCAGCTCGCGCTCGCAGCCGGCGTGACGGGCGTGATCCAGCCGGGCGGCTCGAAGCGCGACGGCGAGGTGATCGAAGCGGTCGAGCGGGCCGGCGCGACGATGATCTTCACGCACCGCCGCCACTTCCGGCACTGATGGACGAGCGGGACATCGAGCTGCGGAACCGCATCTACACGCGGTTCGTCGAGCTCGGGGAGGTACCGGCGGGCGACGAGCCCGGCCTCCAACGCCTGCACGACGCGCACGCCTTGGTGCTCGACGACTCCGGCATCCGCATGCTCAATCCGTTCTCCGTCGTGCCGACGCCGTACGTGGTCGAGGCCGGCGGCCGCTCGTGGTTCGGCAACTGCGTCTGGGACGCCTTCGGGATCCCGGCCGCGCTCGGCGTCGACGGCCACGTCTCGGCGACGTGCCTCGACTGCGGCGAGACGCTCGAGGCCGACGTGATCGACGGCCGTCCGGAGCCGGACGACCTGGTCGCACACTTCCTCCTGCCGGCCAGGAGCTGGTGGGACGACATCGTCTTCACCTGAAGCACGATGAACCTCTTCCGGTCGGAGGAGCACACAGCGCGCTGGCTCGAAGAGAACGGCTACGAGCCGGGAGCGACGATGCCGCTACGGCAGCTCTGCGCGCTGGCGGTGGCGTGGTGGGGCGATCGCCTCGATCCGGACTGGCGGCCACACACGCGCGAGCAGAACCAGGCGCTCCTGGAGTCGGTCGGCCTCACGGGCCCGTTCTGGCAGCTGCCCTGACGGCGGCCGGCTCGAACAGGTAGTGCGACACAAGCCACTCGTCGCCTCCGCGGAACCCCCACAGCTCCGCGCAGGCGAGGAAGAAGACGCGCCAGTTCTGCAGTTGCGCCCTGCCGACGACGGCTTCCGCGCGGCCGGCGTTCGCGTCGAGCCGTTCGAGCCAGGCCTCGGCCGTCCGCGCGTAGTGCCGGCCGTTGACCCGCCAGTGCTCGCGACAGGCCAGGTCGCGGCCGAAGCGGGGCAGCAGGTCGTCCGAGGGCATGATCCCGCCCGTGAAGAACTTCCGCGCCATCCACGTGTTCTCGTACGCGTACGCGTGGCTGCGATGGCTGAAGATGTGGGCGAAGACGAGCCCGCCGGGCTCGAGCCAGCTCGCGATCCGGCGGAACAGCCGCTCGTAGTTGCGCGCGTGCTCGAACATCTCGACCGAGAGCACCCGGTCGAAGCACTCGTCGGGCTCCCACGTGTTCACGTCGGCGGTCACCACACGCACGTTCGCCGGGGCGCGCGCCTCGATGAACTCGCGCTGCACCCGTGAGTTCGAGACCGCAACGATCTGGGCGGCCGGATAGTGCTCGGCCAGCCAGAGGGTGAGCGAGCCCCACCCGCAGCCGAGGTCGAGCAGCGTCATCCCGTCCTCGACCTGCGCGCGCTCGCAGGTGAGCGCGAGCATCGCCTCCTCGGCCTGCGCGAGGGTCTCGGTGCCCGACTCCCAGAGGCACGAGCTGTACTTGAGCCGAGGCCCGAGCACGAGCTCGAAGAACTCGGCGGGCACCTCGTAGTGCTGCTCGTTCGCCTTCTCGACCTGCTCGGCGATCGGCGAGCCTCGCAGCTCGTCGACGAAGGCCTCCCGTTCCGCATGGCTCTTTCGCCCTTCTCGCGCGAGGCGCAGCGCGAGGTTGGCGCGGATGCCGAGGCGCAGGACCGGGTCCGGGACGCGCCCGGACTCGATCAGGCCGTCGAGGACTTCGGAAACCATGGGACGAAGACGCTGGTCTCGCGCTGGTAGCGGCGGAAGTCGTCGCCCCGGCTGGCGAGCGCCGCTTCCTCGGAGGGCTTGACGCCGGTGACGAACAGGATCAGGTAGAGGATGAACGCTGGCGCGAAGAGGCCGAGCCAGCCCCAGGGCGCCGCGAGCGCGACGAGCGCGTAGGAGACCCAGGTCAGCCACTGGAAGAAGTAGTTCGGGTGCCGGGAGTAGCGCCAGAGGCCCGAGCGCATGGTCTTCCCCTTGTTCTCCGGATTCGACTTGAAGCGCCGCAGCTGCATGTCGGCGACCGCCTCGAGCGGGGCCGCCACGAGCCAGAGCGCGGCACCCGCCCACTCGACGGGCTCGAGACCGTGGTGGTGATTGAAGACCGTCAGCAGGATGGGCAGCGAGAGCGCGGCGGCGACCAAAGCCTGTGCCTGATAGAAGATCGCGAAGGTGGCCTGCTCCCGGCCGAGCTTGTGCCAGCGGGCCCGCAGCCGCCGGTAGCGCGAGTCCTCACCCTTGCCCAATCGGCCCCGAACGAGCGACGCGATGCGCAGGTTCTCGAGCCCGGCCATCGTCGCGATCAAGACGCGGTGGGAGAGGTCGCCCGGCCCGAGCACCGCGTAGAGAACGGCAATCAGGACGAGGCTCAGCGCCCAGCCCGCGTCCACGGCGGTTGCATCACGCGTTCGCCGCTGGATGAGGTAGAGCGCGCCGAGGAGCAGCGCGGCGAGCGCCCAGCCGAGCAGCCAGAGCTCCCAGCGATGCTCGATCACGCGGGCGCCCCGGCGATCGTTTGCTCCAGGCGCCGGGTCAGGTCCTTCGCAGCCGCGACGGTCGGCTTCGCCACCTCGACCGCGATCGGCTCCTCGACGACGATCTCGACCGGCGGGCGCCCCGGCCGCAGCACGCCTCGAGTGCCGATCATCCGCACCGGCACGACCGGGGCGCCGGTGGCCAGCGCAAGGCGCGCGGCCCCGCGGTGGTAGGGCCGGCTGGGACGCCGCTTCGAGGTGCCCTGCGGGAACATGCCGAGCACCTCGCCGGCACGAAGCAATGACGCGGCGATCGAGATCGCCGTCGCGTCGCCCGTGCCGCGCTCGACGGGGAAGGCTCCGAACGAGTCGAGCACCCGCGCGACCGGCCGGTAGCGCCAGAGCTCCGACTTGGCCATGTAGCGGACGGGACGCGGGGTCACCAGGGCGAGCAGCCAGGGGTCGAACATCGACTCGTGGTTCGCGACGAGGATCACCGGGCCGCTCGCCGGAACGTGCTCGGCGCCGGCGATGCGCACGTCGTAGAGCCGCTGCGCGAGCTCCCGGAAGCGCACCCGCTCGAGCAGCTCGTAGGCGTTCACGCGTCCTTCCTGGCCAGCGTCAGCTGGGCGTTTCCCAGCGCGCCCGTGCGGAAGGCCGCCTCGCAGAAGGCGAGGTAGAAGTCCCAGGTCCGCTCGAAGCGCGCTCCGTAGCCGAGCTCGCGCACCTCGGCGATGCGCTCGTGGAAGCTCGCGCGCCAGCGCCGAAGCGTCTCGGCGTAGTGGGGCCCGATCTCGTCGACCTCGCGCACCTCGAGCTCTGAGCTTGCCAGCACCCGCTCGAGCGCGCCGAGCGACGGGATCAGGCAGCCGGGGAAGACGTACCGCTCGATCCAGTCCGGCGCCTTCCGGTAGCGATCCCAGCGCTCGTCGGGAACGAGGATCGTCTGGAGGCAGGCCACGCCTCCCGGCTCGAGCAGGCTGTCGATCTTCTCGAAGTAGGTCGGGAACTGGCGCTCGCCGATCGCCTCGAGCATCTCGATCGACGCGATCTTCGTGTAGCTGCCCTCGTGCAGGCGGTAGTCCTCTTCGAGGATCCGGACGCCGAGGCCGGCCGTGCGGGCCCGCGCCAGGGCGGCCTGCTCGGCCGAGATCGTCAGACCCGTGACGCTGCACCCGTACTCCTCGGCGGCGAAGCGGGCGAACCCACCCCACCCGCAGCCGATCTCGAGCACGCGGTCGTGCGGCTGCAGGTCGAGCTTGTCGCAGATCCGGCGGTACTTGAGGCGCTGCGCATCGGCGAGCGGCTGATCGAGCCGCTCGAAGACCGCGGACGAATAGGTCATCGTCTCGTCCAGCATCAGGGCGAAGAGCTCGTTGCCGAGGTCGTAGTGGTAGGAGATGTTCCGCTTCGCGCCGAGCAGGCCGTTGCGCCGGTTCAGCCGCGGGCGCGACTCGAGCAGCCCTCGCACGAACCGGTGACGGCGAGCCGCGTCCTCGGCGTTCCGAAGCAGCAGCTCGAACAGCGCGACGGGGTCGTCGCTGTCCCACTCCCCCGCGGTGTACGACTCGCCGACTCCCAGCTTCCCGCGCGTGGCCACGCGCCGGAAGAACCTCGAATCGTGGATCTCCATCGAGACCGCCGGCCCCGAGCCGAAGCTTCGGACGCCGCCGCCGGGCAGGCGCACCTCCAGCGTTCCGCCTTCCAGCTGCGCCAGCGCCCGCTCGAGGATCGCGAAGGCCGTTCGCTCGAGCAGGTGCAGCCGTCCGGCTCGCGGCGGCTGGCGCAACGTCCGCTCGTACGAGGCGCTGCTCACGCGCGCTCCGAGCCCTTGCCCGGCACGAAGGCCGGCTTGCGGTGGAAAGGCACGCGCTTCAGCCAGAGCCGGAGCGCCTGCCAGTGGATCAGCCCGATCACCTGGACGGGCATCAGCGGGTAGCGCAGCAGGAGCCGGGCGACCGAGGCATCGGTCAGCTCCGTGCGCCGCCCGTGCAGGACGGCCGTCAACGGCCTGTCGCCGTTCTCGCGCACGTGGATGCGCGCGAAGACCTCGTCCTCGGGCTCCGAGAAGGCGTACTCGTAGGCGCCGTCGAGCCCGAAGAACGGGGAGACGTGCAGGTGCTTCTCGTGCTCGTACTCGAGCGACGGGCCGCGCAGCAGCTCGGGCAGCCGCTCGCCAAAGGTGTTGTTCAGCTCCGCGACCATGCAGGCCAGCGAGCCGTCGGCCCGGTAGCACCAGTAGAAGCTGACCGGGTTGAAGACGTAGCCGAGCACCCGGAGCTGCGTCAGCACGAGCACGCGCTCGATCGTCGGGTCGCCGGCGAACTCGATCACCGCCTGCTTCAGCGGCTTGTCGCCGTCGAAGTGGTCGGCATCGCGAAACGACAGCACGTTCGGCCGGTTCACCGACACGAGCGCCAGCCGCCGGTCGAGCTCGGGGAGCTCGTCGAGGTCGAGCAGCCAGTACGAGATCGGGTAGCGGAAGGCGTTGCGCGTCGGCTTGCGCCGCACGTGCATCAGCGTCCCGGTGTAAAGCGCGGACTTCACCAGTCCACCCCGAGCGCTGCCGCTGCGCGGACACCGGAGGCGAGCCCGTCCTCGTGAAAGCCGTTGCCGTGATGCGCCCCTGCGAAGTGGGTGTGGCGCTGGCCCGACACCGCTCGCAGCCCGGACTGGGCCGCCAGCGAGTCGACGGTGAAGAGCGGGTGGTCGTAGACGAGCCGGCGGATCACGTGCTCGTCGTCGATCTGCTCGTTGAGCGTGACGCAGTAGTCGGTCTCGTCCTCGATCGCCTGGAGCCGGTTCAGGTAGTACGTGACGGTCGGGCGCCCGTCGTCGCCGACGCGGTAGTTCCAGGACGCGCGAGCGGCGGGGGCCCGCGGCAGCAGGCTGGAGTCGGTGTGCAGGACGGCTTCGTTCTTCGTGTAGCCGAACGCGCCGAGCACCCGCCGTTCCTCGTCGCTCGGATCTTCGAGCAGGGCCAGCGCCTGGTCGGCATGGGTCGCGACCACGACTTTGTCGAAGCGATGCCGGGTGCCCTCGTCGTCCGTCAGCTCGACGCCGCCCAGGTCACGTCTCAGCGAGCGGACGCCGAGGCCGAGCCGCAGCCTCGGGCCGAGGCGCTCGCCGATCGCGCGGACGTAGGTGTGCGAGCCGCCGCTCACGGTTCTCCAGCGGAAGCGGCCGAAGCCCAGCATCCCGTGGTTGTCGAAGAAGCGAATCGCGTAGGCGGCGGGGAACTCGAGCGCCCGGCCGGGCGCGGTCGACCAGAGCGCCGAGGTCAGCGGCACGAGAAAGTGGCGCCGGAACCCCTGCGAGTAGCGATGCTCGTCCAGGTACGCCCCGAGCGAATGCCGCTCGTAGTCGGCCTCGTCGAGCGAACGCTTCGCGGTGCGCAGCCAGCGGCCGATCTCCCAGACGAGCCCCATGAAGCGGGCGCTCGCGGCGTTTCGCGGCTGCGCGAGCGGGCGGCGGCCGGAGTACTCCAGCCCGCAGCCGTCGCAGCTGACCGAGAACGACATCTCCGAGCGCTGCGTCTCGACGCCGAGCTCCTCGAACAGGCGACCGAGCAGCGGGTAGTTCCGGGCGTTGTGCACGAGAAACCCGGTGTCGAGCGCGCGGCCCGCGTGTTGGACCGTGTGCGTGTGGCCGCCCGCGCGAGGATCCCGTTCGAATACGGTCACGTCGTGTGCACGCGAAAGGAGGTAGGCGGCTCCGAGTCCGGAGATGCCGCTACCGACGATTGCTGCTTTCACTGTTGGGGAACCATCAGGGAACCGTTATTCGTTCCAGTGCGAATACCGGTTCGAGACCTGGAGGAAACTGCGTGACCGAGCAAACCATCACCCAGCCACCCGTTCCGATCTCGGGGCGGCAGACCAGCCGCCTCAATCAGGCGGTGACCCTGATCGCGGTGGTCGTGCCACCGCTCGGGATCCTGTCGGCGATGGGCCTCCTCTGGGGCGTCGCCTTCCACTGGGTCGACGTGCTGCTACTCGCGTCGTTCTACGTGCTCTGCGCCTTCGGGACGACGATCGGCTTCCACCGCTACTTCACGCACCGGGGCTTCGAGACGCGCAAGCCGCTCGAGGGCCTGCTCGCGATTCTCGGCTGCATGACGATGCAGGGGCCGCTGACGCAGTGGGTCACGGACCACCGCAAGCACCACGCGCTCTCGGACCAGCCTGGCGATCCCCATTCGCCGCACGTCGGTCACGACGACACTGCGTGGGGCGCGGTGCGCGGGTTCGTGCACGCACACGTCGGCTGGCTCTTCGACAACCTCGGCCTGGAGCAGACCCGCGAGTACGGGAAGGATCTCTACGAGAACCGGCTCGTCCGCACGATCGACCGTCTCTACCTCGTCTGGGTGGCCGTGACCCTCGGGCTGCCGTTCCTGATCGGCTATGCCGTCGGCGGCGTCGGAACCGGGCTCGAAGCGCTCGTCTGGGGCGGGCTGATCCGGATCTTCCTCTACCAGCACGCCACCTTCAGCGTGAACTCGATCTGCCACATGTTCGGGCACCAGGACTACCGCTCTCGCGACGAGGCGCGCAACAACTGGCTGGTGGCGGTGCTCGTCTTCGGCGAGGGCTGGCACAACAACCACCACGCCTTCCCGGCCTCGGCCCGACATGGCCTGCGGCGCTGGCAGATCGACGTCTCGTGGTGGGTGATCCGCGGGCTCGAGAAGCTCCGGCTCGTCTGGAACGTGAAGGTGCCCGACGCCGCGCAGCTCGACCGGCGCAGGGTTCAGTCGGCCTGAAAGCGAGTCAGCTCAGCGGCAACGTGCCGAGCCCAGGACTTCGCTTTGGGCAGGGGCAGCGCACGCTCGCCGGCGCGGAAGGCGATGCCGTGCAGCGCACCCGGAATCAGGGTGTAGTCACCCTGGACGCCAAGCGCGCGGGCCCGCTCGAAGCCGCGGCGCGACGACGCCGCGCTGACCCCCGGGATTCCCGGCAGCCAGCGGTCGAGCTGGCCGTGAATGACCGCGAAGCGGTGGCCGCGCAGGGGCTCGAGCGAGAGACGATCAGGCAGCCAGGGCGCGAGGCCGACGACGGTGTCGACCGCCGGCTCCACCGCAGCCTGGACGGCGACAGCGCCGCCCATCGAGAACCCGAGCAGCAGCACCCGCGGCGCGCCCACCTCGACCACCGCAGCCCGCGCGTCGGCCACGCACCAGTCCAGCCGCTTCCACGACTTGATCCGGTACCGCACCTCCGCGAAGCCAAGCCCGGGAAACTCGGGCGCCAGGCGCCGGACGAGCCACTCGAGCGAGGCGCTCCAGGTTCCTTCGACCTCGCTGCCCTGGCCGCCGTTCACGCAGACCACCGCCAGACGGTCGGTCGGTCCGGTGACGCGCAGCTCGGCGCCTGTCGCCAGCCGCTCCACTAGACGTCAGCCGTCGAGTACCGACTTCAGCCCCGCAAGCGCATCGTCGCCCATCCGGCTCATCACCGGCACGAGCAGCGGTCCGGCCGGACGGAAGATCCCCTTGAGGTGAAAGTCGGCGATGTAGGTGATTCGCGTGCCATCGCCGGCCGGTTCGAGGACGATCTCGTCGACCGACGCTGCCCGGTCTCCCTCGCCCGAGAGCACGACCCGCCGCTGCGGCTCGAGGCCGGTCACGACGTAGTGAAAGCGGTGCCGGTTGCCGCGGAACAGCGCGACCACGTCGAACTCGCTGCCGACACGGACGGGGCCGTCGGTGAGCTTGCGCGCCTCGACCACGCCGGGGTCCCATTCGGCCGCGTTCGAGAAGTCCGCCACGTAGTCGAATACCTCGGCGAGCGGCCGGCCCACCTCGACGTCCTTGCGAATTCGCACCCCGTCGATGCTAGCGGCGGGCCACAAGGTCGACGTGACCGCTCGCGCCGGAGAGGTCGATCGTCTCGGAGCCGGCGAAACGGGCGTACGGCTTGCCGCCGACCGTGACCGCGCCTAGATGCTGGCCGGCCGGCAGGCGCAGCCGCAGCCGCAGCGGGCCAGTGAAGCCGCTCGGCAGGTCGATGCTCGCCCGCACCGAAGTGGCGTCGGCGTCCAGCGTGTACGAGAGCTGGCCGAAGCTCGTCTCCAGCCGCCGGACCGCGATCTGCTTGCCTGCCTCGAGCCAGGCGCGCGGCGTCGCGTAGGCGAGCTCGAGCCCCTGCGGCACGCCCAGCGCGTCGCGGGTCTCGTGGACGAGCGTCAGCCGCAGCGTCTCGAGGAAGAACGCGTTGTTCGCGCTGTTCGGCGGCCGGTGCATCGAGCGGTAGTACTGGCCGGCGGCGGGCGCGATCGTCGAGCCTTCGCCCGAGACGAACGTATTCTCGGTCATGTCCGCCGCAAGCTTCCCGTAGAGGCTGAGCACGAGCTGGTCGGGCTGGTCGTTGTCGGCGAGGAAGCGCACGACGTTCGTGCCGTAGACGTCGTCGGCGCCGGGCACCTGGTAGCCCGGGTTGGTGACGCCCGTGTGCGGACTGAAGCGGACGAGGCCGAGAAAGCGGGAGCCGTGATGCAGCAGGTACTGCAGCAGGCCGGTCGCCTCGGGGCTCCCGGGCCGGATGAAGCCGGACGCGAGCACGTACGGCATGACCAGGTTCCAGTAGCTGCCGCGCTTCGAGTTGGTCAGCGCGTCGTAGGGCCGCTCCTGGCCGTCCACCAGCGCGATCGGGACGAACAGGGACCCGTCCGGCAGCTGGACTTCGGACGCCGTGACGGCGGCATGCAGCGCCGCCTCCAGCCGATCGGCAGCCGCGGTTGCCTGGGTCGCGAGCAGCGGCCGGCTGGTGCGGGACCAGACGTCCGCGATCGCGCGCAGGCCCTGCAGCGCGAGCACTTGCGCATGGAGGCCGTAGATCGGCCCGGTGATGTCGGCGCCGTAGCGCTCGCGGCGCAGCAGGCCCGGCGCGCCGGCGTCGAGCTGGCGCCCGAACGACTCGATGTCGCGGCGCAGGCGAGGCGTCACGCGGGCGACGAAGTTCGTGTCGCCGAAGCGCCGGAGGTAGTCGGCCGCCGCGACCATGCGCTCGCCGGCCGAGCGGTTCGGGAAGAGCGTCGGCGCCCGCACGGCCTGGTTCAGGATTGCCTGCTCGACTCCGCCGAAGCCGTACCCGCCCATCACCTCGGCCACGTCCGGCAGCTCCCAGGAGAAGTGGGCGTAGGAGTTCCCGAGGCTGTAGCGCCAGGACATGAGCAGGTTCTGGATCAGGAGGTTGCGCTCGGCGTCGACGACGCGCTGCTCCGGAACGACGAGCTCGGCGCCCGTCGCGAGGCGCTCCGCCCAGTAGCTCTCGACGCTTGCGCGCGCGTGCTCGTAGGTCGTGCGGTCGAGCTTGAGCGGTCGCGTGCGAGCGGCGCGGTCGAGCCACGCGAGGTAGATCACCCGCGGCCCGCGCACGGTGGTTACCAGCGAGTGCCTCGAGAAGCGCAGGCTCTTGCCGAACAGCAGGCGCGCGCGCCGCCCGCGGCGCAGCTGATGCCCGACCCGGTGCAGGCGCACCGACGGCGCCAGGCGGATGCGTGCGACGCCGACACGTGCTCCCCGCGGTTCGACCGAGAGCCGGATGAAGCTGGCGAGCGCGCGGGTCTGCGGGATCCGCACGGCGAACGACTCCTGCCGGTAGCGGACACCGTCGGCGTCCGTGTAGCCGGTCTCGAGGATCGGCAGGTAGCCCTGGGCGAGGCGCGGCGTCTCGAGCCGGCTCAGGCACGAGCCGTACCGCTCGCTGCCGTGCCGGCCGACGAAGATCGTCAGCTTCGAGCCGTCTACCCGCCGCGAGACGACCTGGCTCCCGTCGGCCACGTGCAGCTGCACGACGCCCGCGCCGCCCGAGTCCTTCGGCTGGCCGAACGGCAGGTAGTAGATGCCCGAATCGGTCAGGCGCCTCGGCTTCAGCCCGGCGGGACGGCCGACGAGCATCAGCGGATGCAGAAGGCGCCGGACACCGTCATAGGTCGGGCCCGTCGGCGAGGCGAGCAGCCCGTTGCCCCACGCGTCTTCCCTCTGCGCCAGTGCCCCGCGGACGCCGTCCACGTAGGCCTGGTCGTAGGGAAGCGGCGCGCAGGACGACGCGTCACGACCGCCACCGGCGACCGAGCTGGCCGTTGCCGCGCACGCGACGACGGCCGCGCCGAGCAGCAACCGACGCCATCCTGCTTCACGTCTCACGGCGCGGATCTTCGTACATCGAGCGGCGGGAGCGCCAACGGGATCGCGTTTGTGCGGAGCTCGCCCCGTCGTTACGCTGGCGCGAGATGAGCCCCGCCGCCGACCGCCGCTGGCTGATCCTCGCGATCGTCGGCGCCGCCTTCTTCATGACCGTCCTCGACGTGGCGATCGTGAACGTCGCGATCCCGTCGATCCAGAAGGACCTGAACGTCACCGAGACGACGGTCCAATGGGTGCTGATCGCCTACGCGATCACGTTCGGCGGCTTCCTCTTGCTCGGCGGCCGGATGGCCGACCTGCTCGGCCGCAAGCGGATCTTCCTCGTCGGGCTCGTCCTCTTCACCGTCGCCTCGCTCGTCTGCGGGCTCGCCAACAACATCTCGGTGCTGATCGGCGCGCGCGCCGTCCAGGGCGTCGGCGCGGCGATCATCTCCCCTGCCGCCCTGTCGATCGTGACGACCACCTTCGAGGAAGGCCCGGAGCGAAACAAGGCCCTCGGGATCTGGGGCGCTCTGGGCGGCTCCGGCGCCGCCGCGGGCGTGCTCATCGGCGGGATCCTGACCCAGTATCTCGGCTGGCAGTGGATCTTCTTCGTCAACGTCCCGGTCGGTGCGCTCGTGTTCGCGCTGGCGCTGCCGTTCGTTCCCGAGAGCCGTGCCGAGCTGGGCCATCACCGGTTCGACGTGGCCGGCGCAGTCACCGTTACCGGCGGGCTGGCGCTGCTGGTGTACGCGATCTCGAAGGCGCCCGACGTCGGCTGGGGGTCGGCGCAGACGATCCTGCTGCTGCTCGCGTCGATCGCGATCCTGGCGGTCTTCGTCCTGATCGAGCGGCGCTCGAGCGCGCCGCTGGTGCCGTTCCGGATCTTCCAGATTCGGCCGGTGCTCGGCGCAAACGTCGTCGGCTTCCTCCTCGGCGCCGTGATCTTCGCGAACTTCCTCGTGTTGACCCTCTACGTCCAGCAGATACTCGGCTGGTCGGCGGTCAAGACCGGAGTCACCTTCCTCGCGACCGCGGGCACGGTCGTGATCTGGGCCGGTGTCGCCCAGGCGCTGACGACGCGCTATGGCCCGCGGCCGGTGATCACGATGGGAATGCTGATCCTGGCCGTCGCGATGCTCTGGTACACGCGCCTCCCGGTCGATGGCCGCTTCTGGCCCGACCTGCTACCGCCCTACCTGATCTTCGCGCTCGGGCTAGCCTTCGGATTCATCCCGGTGACGATCGCGGCGCTCTCTCAGGTCGCGCCGTCGGACGCCGGGCTTGCCTCGGGGCTGATCAACACGAGCCAGCAGATCGGCGGCGCGATCGGGGTCGCGATCGCCTCGACGGTCTTCACTTCCTACATCAACTCGAACCTGCAGCCGACGCTGCGAAGCGGCGGCAGCGCCGCGCAGGTGATCACCACGGGATACCAGCACGCCTTCTGGGCCCTGATTGCCCTCAGCTTGCTCGGGGCGGTGCTCGCGTTCGTGCTCCTGCGCGATGCCAAGGCGCCGGCACCGGCCGAAGTCCCGCAGACCACCTGAGCGACCCCGAGCATTGACATCCGCGCTCGACGCCGCGCAGGATGGTGCAAGACCGTCGCTGCGGCGGACGAGGGGAAGGGCAGGCTGCGGGTGTCTCTGGGGTCACGATTGCTACTCGGCGCGGGGCTGGCGCTCGTCGTCGCGGTTCCGACGGCCGGCGCCAAGCCGACGGCCGCGCCTCGTGTGACCGGAACCTCCAAAGCACCGCTCGTCGCGGCCCGCGGTGACCTGCTGACAGTCTCGGCCACGGTCGTGGGCACCGGACGGGTCGGGCTCGTGCTCGGGACTCCCTCCGGCTCGTCGGCCGGCGGCATCTCGCTCGGCAAGGGCGTCAGCGTCGGCCACGGCAAGCGCGTGCTCGTCCGCGGGCGCGTGCCGAAGTTGGTCGCCACCGGCGTGCTCCACAGCCTGCTCGTCTGCGCGCTGCCGAAGGGCGCCTGCAAGAAGGCGGCGCGGATCGCGACGTCCGGCACCACGACCGAAGAACGGCTCGCGGGAGCGCGCCAGGCCGGGCGGATCAGCGCGAAGA